>JBNMIL010000096.1:0-7424 GCA_050873265.1 Angelakisella sp.
ACGGGGCTGCGCCCCCGCCGGCTCCCCCCAGCAAAAAGCTCCCCCCGCTGAACTTTCACCGTCGGCAGGGGGAGTTTTATCGTATTTTATTTATACTTTTCGCCCGGCAGGTCGTTTTTATTCCGCCTTTGCAGCTGCATTGCACTTATCCCTCCCGCTTCGCCGTGGCAAAGAACAGTTCCGTTCCGTCGGCGGAGCTTTGGATCCCGCTCACGCCCTTTGCCATTGCAAAGTAGCTCTCGGTATAGAAAAGCGGCATCACAATGAACTGATCCGCCAGCAGCGCTTCGGCATTGGCAAAAAGCCGTGCCGCTTCGCTTACCTCCCGGCTGGCGCTCGCCATCTCGATCAGCTGCCCGTAGCGGGGGTCATCGCACTGCACCGGCGCGCCGCCCGCCGTCCCGTAGTGGCGGAACACGGTGTGCAGCTCATCACCGGCGGTGTAGCTGTACAGCGCCAGCGTGTAGTCCCCCTTGGCAAGGCGGCTGCGGTAGGTATCGCTATCCACTATGGCAAGGTTCACCACGATCCCCAGGTGATCCAGCCACTGCTTTTGCAGCCACCCGCAAAAGCCCTCCAGCGCCGAGCCCTTCGGCAGCAGCAGCGTCAGCCCGTCGGGCAGCTTATCCACCTGTTCCAACGCGGCAGCGGCGGCACGGGCATTGTAAGTGACGGTCAGCTGGTCACTCCGCCGGAAATCCGAGGTGGAGCTGCCGTCGGGGTAGGTCACGGTGCCCAGCGCAAAGCCCTGCGCCGTCAGCTCGGTGTAGCTTTTATCCATCAGCCGCGCCGCGGCGGGAATGATACTTTTCGCGTACTCATAGGTTTCCGGCAGGTCGCCGCTTTCGGTATAATCGGTCAGCGCAAAGCTGTAGCACAGCGCCTGCCGCAGGGCAATGCTGTCCAGTCCCTTGGCGTTCTGGTTCAGCAGCAGCGAGACGGTGCCGTTGCGGAAGGTCAGCATATCGGCGCTGCCGCCGGAGAGCTGCACCAGCGTGGCGGCATCTACCCGACAGCAATCGGTCGCCCCCGCCAAAAAGCGTCCCACGGTATCGTCCTGCCCCAGCGTGATGGTCACGCCGGTATTCTCGGCAGGGGTCAGCCCCGTGTAGCGGCTGTTCGGGGCAAGGCGCACTTCGCCGTATTCCCAGCTTTTCACGGTATAGGGACCGTTATAGATCATGTTCTCCAGCGTGTTGCCGTAGCGGGCATGGGTGCCGGTGTAGTAGTCCTCCCGGCAGGGGAACGCCTCCGGCTCTGCCAGTCTTTCGGGCAGCAGCGGGTCGGCGCGGCTCAGCGTGATGATAAGGGTACGGTCATCGGGCGCTGTAATGCCCAGCGCCCCGCCGTCCTCAAAGCCCCGCACCGCGGCAAAGCTGCTCCACGCAGTCTTTTCGGTCAGCTGCTGCAGCCGCCGGAAGGCAAATACAAAGTCGGCGGCGGTCAGCGCCTCACCGTCGCTCCACAGCAGCCCCTCCCGCAGGGTAAAGGTATACCGCAGCCCGCCGTCGCTCACGGTGTAGCTTTCGGCGCAGCCCTCGGTCAGGGTACCGTCCGGCAGCCGTCGCATCAGCCCCTCCATGCAGTTTTTCAGCAGGCAGCGCTCCAACGCGGTGGCGCACAGCTGCGGGTCAAGGGTATTCACCCTGCCGGAAAGATCGACCCGTATATTGCCGGTGGTTTTCTTTTTGCCGCAGGCGGCAAGGGAAAGCAGCATACAGAGGGCAAGCGCCAGCGCCGCCCCCCGCAGGAGTATTCTGTTTTTTGCTCTGCACTGTTTCATGGTGTTTCCTTTTTTGCGGTGTTAATATGGCAATACATTCTTCTCGCCTGACGGTGTTGCAAACTTTAGATTAAGTTTTGGTCTGTATCTCCGCCTACCGGCGGGGTGGTACTTTTGACCCGCCAAAAGTACCCAAAAGCGTTTTAGGGCTGCCGCCCTAAAAACCTGCAACGCTTGGCTGCGCTGGATACGAATATTGTTTTTCTGCGCCAGCAGAAAAACAAATCCGTACTGCGCGCAGATGCGCTCAAAAAGTGTCTGCGACGCATTTTTATCGCCCGCGCGCTGGAGCGCGAAGGGCGAACCACCTCCCCTCTCCCCTCCTCAAAGGAGGGGAACTATGGGGAGGGTAGGCTAACACTTGCGGGTTGGCTGCCCACTTATGCCCACAGCAGTCGGCACTTGCCGAGCGCAAGAGTAAGGCGAGCAGTGATTGGGACAGGAACTCCCTCCCCCGCTTCGGGGGAGGGGAGGGGAAGGGGGCAGATGCGCCCGCGGCACCCTATAAGCACCGTTTAGCCCACGCTTCGGGACGGCGCAGCCGTTCCGAGCGGGCGTTCCGGTGCGTGGGGTCTCGGGGTCCCCCCGAGCGTGTTTTGCTTCCTTTTGCACGAGCAAAAGGAAGTCCCCGCCGGATAGGCGTACAAATCAAGTCATAATTAAAACTTCGCCCCGCCGTCAGGCGTCAGCAGATTATCCCCAAATAATAAGCGCACTGGCTGCCGCCCACAGCGGCTTTTCCCGCCGGCAGACGACAGCCAGCCTTTTTAGTTATTCTTCACTTGTGTTTTCGGCTTCTTCCTCACTGGGGCTTACCGTCTCCTCCCCCTCGGTGGGTTCGGTCTCGGTCTCGCCGGTCTCCTCCTCGGCGTCCTCGTCACGGGGAGCGCGTGCCAGCGCCACTACGCGGCTACCCTCCTCCAGTCTCATGGCGTGAACGCCGCCGCCGTAACGGCTCTGTACCGCGATCTGATTGCAGGGGATCCGGATAATGATCCCGTCATCAGCAATCAGAATGACATCGTCCTCCTCGCCGACCACACGCACACCGGCAACCAGGGTGCTTCTGCCCTCGCAGTCGTAGTTGCGCACGCCGCGTCCGCCGCGGTTCTGGGTACGGTATTCCTCCAGCGGGGTGCGCCGTCCCTGACCGCTTTCGGTCACGGTCAGCAGGTAGCCGCCCTCCTCGCAGGTCGCCATGGCGATCACTTCATCGCCCTCGTCCAGCCGGATCGCGCGCACGCCGGTGGCGGTACGGCCCATTGGGCGGACATCACTTTCCGCAAAGCGGATCGCAACGCCCTGCCGTGTGGCGATGATGAGGTCATCATCACCGGTGGTGTTGCGCACCCATGCCAGCTCGTCGCCCTCCTCCAGGTTGATGGCGATAATACCGCCCTTGCGGACATTGCGGTAGGCGGAAAGCTCCGTGCGCTTGATGGTGCCGTTTCTCGTCACCATCACCAGGTAGCTGTCGTTTTCCACCTCGTCTACCCTTATCATGGCGCTTATCTTTTCGTCCTTTTCTATGGGCAGCAGGTTCACCACATGGCTGCCGCGGGCGGCTCTGCCCGTTTCGGGGATCTCATAGCCCTTCATGCGGTACATCTTGCCGCGGTTGGTAAAGAACAGCACATAGTCGTGGGTGGAGGTAATGAACATATCCTCCACAAAGTCCTCGTCCTTGCGGGCAACGCCGGAAATACCGCGTCCGCCGCGGCGCTGGGTGCGGTATACCTCCATGGGCTGGCGCTTGATGTAGCCGCCGTGGGTCAGCGTAATGACCGAAAGCTGCTCGGGGATCAGATCCTCGATGTCCACCTCACCGCTCACCGTCTCGATGGCGGTACGGCGGTCGTCCCCGAATTTCTCCTTAATGGCGGTCAGCTCGGTGCGGATAATATCGTAGACCATGGAAGGCGCGCTCAGGATCTCCTCCAACTGACGGACTTTTTCCGATATTCCGGCAAGCTCTTCCTCTATCTTGATGCGCTCCATACCGGAGAGCTGTCCCAGACGCATCGCTACAATAGCAGCCGCCTGCAAATCAGTAATGCCGAAGCGCTCGATGAGGTTTACCTTGGAATCGTTCTGGTCTTCGCTGTGGCGAATGATGTTGATGACCTCGTCGGTGCGGTCTACCACCACCTTCAGACCCTCCAGGATATGCTCGCGCTCCTTGGCTTTTTTCAGGTCGTAGGCGGTGCGGCGGGTCACTACCTCAAACTGGAACTTCAGGTACTGCTCCAGCATCTCCTTCAGCGTCATTACCTTGGGCACGCCGTTTTCCAGCGCCAGCATAATAACGCCGATGCTGTCCTGCAGCTGGGTGTAGCTGTACAGCTGGTTCAGCACCACCTGCGCGTTGGCGCCCATCTTCAGCTCGATGACAATGCGCATACCCTCGCGGTCGCTTTCATCGTTGATGTAGCTGATGCCGTCCACCCGCTTATCCTTCACCAGCTGGGCAATGCTGTCGATGAGGCGGGTCTTGTTCACCATGTAGGGGATCTCCCGCACAATGATTCGCTCCCGCCCGTTCTTTTCTTCTATCTCGGTCTTACTGCGCAGAACGATTTTACCTCTACCGGTGGCGTAGGCGGCACGGATGCCGCTGCGCCCCATAATGATGCCGCCGGTGGGGAAGTCGGGACCCTGAATGTACTGCATCAGCTCATTCAGCTCCGCTTCGGGGTGGTCGATGAGATGGCAGATCGCGTCGCTGACCTCCCGCAGGTTGTGGGGAGGGATATTGGTCGCCATGCCCACCGCGATGCCCACCGAGCCGTTGCACAGCAGGTTGGGGAAGCGGCTGGGCAGTACGGCAGGCTCCTGGCTCTGGTCATCAAAGTTCGGGTTCCAGTCTACGGTATCCTTGTCGATATCGGAAAGCATGTACAGGGCGATCTTGCTCAGTCTCGCCTCGGTATAACGGTAGGCGGCAGGGGGGTCGCCGTCGATGGTGCCGAAGTTGCCGTGACCGTCGATGAGCGGATAGCGCAGCGAAAAGGACTGCGCCAGACGCACCATGGCATCGTAGACGGAAGCATCACCGTGGGGATGATAGTTACCCAGCACCTCGCCCACGATGGTCGCGCTCTTGCGGTGGGGCTTATCGGGGAGCAGTCCCTCTTCATCGGCGGAATACAGAATTCTGCGGTGAACCGGCTTCAGACCGTCCCGCACATCGGGCAGGGCACGGTCTACAATGACCGACATCGAGTATTCCAGGAAGCTCTTGCGCATTTCGTGGTCCAGCTCCACATTGATGATGCGTCCCTCATTATGCAGGCTGTTTTCGGCAGTTACCTCGTCCACTACCTCGTTGATGGCATCAAAATCGCCCGTATTGTTGAGAGGTTTTTTGGGAGTTTTCTTGCTCATTTTTTCGGCTCCTTTCTCTGTCATCAAACATCAAGGTTGGTGACATACTGGGCGTTCTGCTCTATAAATTCCCGTCTGGGCTGCACCTTATCGCCCATCAGGATCGTAAAGGTCTCATCGGCGCGCATGGCGTCCTCCATGTTTACCCGCAGCATTACCCGGCGGGTGGGGTCCATGGTGGTCTCCCACAGCTGCTCGGGGTCCATCTCGCCCAAGCCCTTGTACCGCTGGATATCCACCTTGCCGGTGCCGTCGGGGTTCAGCTCGGCAATGCAGGCGTCCCGCTCGGCTTCGGTGTAGGCGTAGTGGAACTTCTTGCCGCGGCTCACCTTATACAGCGGCGGCTGCGCGATGTAAACATGACCCAGCTCGATAAGCGGACGCATGTGACGGAAGAAGAAGGTGAGTAGCAGCGTGCGGATATGGCTGCCGTCCACATCGGCATCTGCCATAATGATGATCTTGTTATAGCGGATCTTGCTGGCGTCAAAGTCCTCGCCGATGCCGCAGCCCACCGCGGCGATGATGGGCAGCAGCTTTTCGTTGCTGTACACCTTATCCAGCCGCGCTTTTTCCACATTCAGCATCTTGCCCCAAAGGGAGAGGATCGCCTGGAACCGGCGGTCACGCCCGTCGCTGGCGCTGCCTCCTGCCGAATCGCCCTCTACGATAAACAGCTCGGTGCGCTCGTTATTGCGCTCGCTGCAGTCCTTCAGCTTGCTGGGCAGTCCCACGCCCTCCAGCGGGGATTTGCGGCGGGTCGCCTCTCTCGCCTTGCGGGCGGCTTCGGCGGCACGGCTTGCGGTGATTGCCTTTTCAATGATGATGCGGGCGACCTGCGGGTTTTCCTCAAAGTAGGTGGTCAGCTTATCGGTCACGATGGCGGAGACCACCTGACGCATCTCGGTATTGCCCAGCTTGCCCTTGGTCTGCCCCTCAAACTGCGGCTCCCGCAGCTTTACGCTGATGATGGCGGTCAGACCCTCGCGGCAGTCCTCGCCGGAAAGGTTCTTATCGCTGTCCTTCAGCAGGTTATTTTTGCGGGCATAGGCGTTCAGCACACGGGTCAGCGCCTGCTTAAAGCCGTCCTCGTGGGTGCCGCCCTCGCCGGTATTGATGTTATTGGCAAAGGAGAGCAGCAGCTCATTGTAGCTGTCGTTGTACTGCATGGCGACCTCCGCCACATTGTCGCCGCTGTCGCCCTTCATGTAGATAACTTCCTCGTGCAGCGCTTCCAGTCCGCGCCGCTGGTGGATAAACTCCACAAAGGAGCGGATACCGCCCTCGTAGCACATGGAGTCGCTGGGACCATCGGGGGTGCGCCGGTCGGTGATGGTCATGCGCACGCCGGCATTCAGGAACGCCTGCTCCCGCAGACGGGTGTGCAGCGTCTCGTAGTCGTACACCAGCTCCTCAAATATTTCGCCGTCCGGCTTAAAGGTGACGCGGGTGCCGGTCTCATCGGTATCACCGATAATGGTCAGGTCGCCCTGTGCCACGCCGCGGGCAAATTTCTGCTGGTAGATATGCTCGCCGTTCTTTACCTCGACAATGAGCCACTCCGAAAGGGCATTGACGACCGAAGCGCCCACGCCGTGCAGACCGCCGGAGACCTTATAGCCCTCGCCGCCGAACTTGCCGCCGGCGTGCAGAATGGTATACACCACCGTAACGGCGGGGATACCCATCTTGGGGTGGATCCCGACGGGGATACCGCGTCCGTTATCGGTCACGCGGATCACATCGCCCTCCAGTATTTCGGTCTCGATGTGCGTGCAGTAGCCTGCCAGCGCCTCATCTATGGCGTTATCCACGATCTCGTACACCAGGTGGTGCAGACCGCGCGGACCGGTGGAGCCGATATACATGCCCGGACGCTTCCGGACTGCCTCCAGCCCCTCCAGTACCTGAATTTGTGTTTCGTCATAGTGGCTTTGTTTTACCTGTTCGATGTTGCTCATAGTTTCTCCTATTCTCAAGATCGCTTGGATCAGATCAGACAAAGTTTATCGGCTCCTCAGGCTCCCTTGTGCAAAGGGAGCTGGCACGGCGCAGCCGTGACTGAGGGATTGCCGGCAGAGATTAAGGTGATAGTTACTTCTCGCCTAACGGCGTCGCAAGGTTTTAATTAAGGCTTAGTCTGTATCTCCGCCTACCGGCGGGGTGGTACTTTTGACCCGCCAAAAGTACCCAAAAGCGTTTTAGGGCTGCTGCCCTAAAGACCCGCGTCGCTTGGCTGCGCTGGATACGAATGTTG
>JBNMIL010000097.1:0-7404 GCA_050873265.1 Angelakisella sp.
ACTTTAAGGGTACCAGCAGCCGTATGGGACTGCTGCTGAACCTGAGCCCCCGCGTGCTGGAAAAGGTGCTGTATTTCGCATCCTATATCGTGATTGACCCCGGCAACACCAAGCTGAAAAAGTACGCCCTGCTGAGCGAGCGGGAGTACAACGAATACCGTGAGGCGTATGAGGACGAATTCGACGCCGGCATGGGCGCCGAGGCAGTGAAAAAGCTCCTGCAGCAGCTGGATATCGAGGCGCTTTCCGCCGAGATCAAGGAGGAGCTGGAGAAAGCCACCGGACAAAAGAAGGCGAAGCTCCTCAAGCGCCTTGATGTGGTGGAGGCGTTCCGCCAGAGCGGAAACAAGCCCGAGTGGATGATCATGGACGTGCTGCCTGTCATTCCGCCCGATATCCGCCCCATGGTACAGCTGGACGGCGGACGCTTTGCCACCAGTGACTTAAACGACCTGTACCGCCGCGTCATCAACCGCAACAACCGTCTGAAGAAGCTGCTGGAGCTGGACGCGCCGGATATCATCGTCCGGAACGAAAAGCGCATGCTGCAGGAGGCGGTGGACGCGCTGATCGATAACGGTCGCCGCGGACGCCCCGTGACCGGTCCCAACAACCGCGCGCTGAAATCCCTGAGCGATATGCTGAAGGGTAAGCAGGGACGCTTCCGCCAGAACCTGCTGGGTAAGCGTGTAGACTACTCCGGCCGTTCCGTTATCGTGGTAGGTCCCGAGCTGAAGATGTACCAGTGCGGCCTGCCCAAGGAGATGGCGCTGGAGCTGTTCAAGCCCTTCGTGATGAAGCGTCTGGTCGACCTGAAGGTCGCCGAGAATATCCGCAAGGCGCGCAAGATGGTAGACCGCGGCTCCCCCAAGGAGGTCTGGGACGCGCTGGAGGTGGTCATCAAGGGTCACCCCGTGCTGATGAACCGCGCCCCCACACTGCACCGTCTGGGTATTCAGGCGTTCGAGCCGATCCTGGTAGAGGGTCGCGCGCTGAAGCTGCACCCGCTGGTCTGCACCGCCTTTAACGCTGACTTCGACGGCGACCAGATGGCGGTACACGTACCGCTTTCCGCCGAGGCGCAGGCGGAAGCCCGCTTCCTGATGCTGGCTGCCAATAACCTGCTGAAGCTCTCCGACGGTCGCCCCGTCGCGGTGCCTTCGCAGGATATGGTGCTGGGCTCCTACTACCTGACCACCATCATCGACAAGGCGTATGCCACCGATGAGATCCGCAACCCTGGTGTATTTACCTCTATCCCCGAATGGGAAAAGGCATATAACGCCAATCCCCACGAGCTGAAGATCTACCGCAGCCCCGATGAGGCGCTGATGGCATACCAGACCGGTGTGGTGACGCTGCATGAGCCGGTGCTGGTGCGCACCACCAAGGTAGTGAACGGCAAGACCGTGACCGGCAGCATCCATACCACCGTGGGCATCAATATCTTCAACAATCCCATTCCGCAGGATCTGGGCTTTGTAGACCGCACTGTGCCGGAAAATGCGCTGCGTCCCGAAGTCGACTTCCAGGTGGGTAAGAAGCAGCTTTCCAAGATCATTGACAAGAGCATAAAGAAGCACGGCGCCACCGATACCAGTGAGGTCCTGGACGCCATCAAGAGCCAGGGCTACAAGTACTCCACCCGTGCCGCGCTGACCGTCGCCGTCTGCGACGCCACCATTCCGCCCAACAAGAAGGACGTGCTGGCGGACGCCGAGGAGAAGGTCGCCAAAGTCCGCAAGAAATATGACCGCGGTTATATTTCCGAGGACGACCGCTACCAGCAGACCATTGCCATCTGGCGCGACGCCACCAACGAGGTAAAGGCTTCGCTGAAGGAGAACTTCGGTAAGCTGAACCCCATCTACATGATGGCGGACTCCGGCGCCCGTGGTTCGATGGACCAGATCAACCAGCTTGCCGGTATGCGCGGCAACATCGCCAACACCTCCGGTCAGACCATCGAGATCCCGATCCGCGCGAATTACCGTGAGGGTCTGAACATTCTGGAATACTTCCAGTCCAGCCGAGGCGCCCGTAAGGGTCTGGCAGATACCGCGCTGCGTACCGCGGACTCCGGTTATCTGACCCGCCGACTGGTCGATGTATCCCAGGAGGTCATTATCCGTGAGGAGGACTGCGGCACCCACGAGGGCATTGATGTGGAAGCCATCACCGACGGCAACCGCGTCATTGAGGAGCTGGCGGAGCGCCTGACCGGTCGTTATCCCTGTGAAGACGTGGTGAACCCCCAGACCGGCGAGCTGCTGGCAAGCCGTGAGGAGATGATCACCTACAAGACCGCCGAGGAGATCGTGAATGCCGGTATTACCAGCCTGAAGATCCGCAGCGTCATCAACTGCCGTGCCAAGAACGGCGCCTGCAGCCGCTGTTACGGCGCGAACCTTTCCAACAACAGTCCTGTCGCCATCGGTGAAGCCGTGGGCATCATCGCGGCGCAGTCCATCGGTGAGCCGGGTACCCAGCTGACCATGAGAACCTTCCACACCGGCGGTATCGCCTCCGCCAGCGACATTACGCAGGGTCTGCCCCGCGTAGAGGAGCTGTTTGAGGCACGCAAGCCCAAGAGTGTTGCCGTCATCGCCCATAACGGCGGTCTGGTGACCTTTGATAAGGACAACAAGGGCGTAGATGTGGTGAAGGTGGACGACCCGCAGACCGGCGACCACTTCGAGCATCAGATCGTATTCGGCAGCAAGGTGCGTGTCCATGAGGGCGAGCTGATCGAGAAGGGCACCATGATCACCGAGGGCAGCGCCGACCCCAGCGAGGTACTGCTGGTGAACGGCGAGCTGGCGGTGCAGGAATACCTGATCCGCGAGGTACAGATGGTTTACCGGACGCAGGGCGTAGACATCAACGATAAGCACATCGAGGTCATTGTCCGTCAGATGATGAAGAAGGTGCGCATCGAGGAGCCGGGCGATACCGACTATATCCGCGGCATGATGGCTGACCGTGCTGAGGTGCTGCACCTCAACGAGCAGATCGACCGCGACAACGCCGAGGACGGCGGCAATCGCCAAAAGGCGACCTACACCGCGATCCTGCAGGGTATCACCAAGGCGTCCCTTGCCACCGACAGCTTTATGTCCGCGGCTTCCTTCCAGGAGACGACCCGCGTGCTGACCGAGGCTGCCATCAAGGGCAAGGTAGACCCGCTGCAGGGTTTGAAGGAGAATGTCATCATCGGTAAGCTGATCCCCGCCGGTACGGGTCTGGTGACCTACACCGAGGAGGAAAAAGCCGAGGAAGAGGCTGATGAAGCCAATCTGGAGGCGCTGATGGCACGCTCCAACGCCATTGTGATGTAAGCCCGAAGCAATAGTGGTGTAAAGCATAAAATGTAAAGTCAAATTCCCCAAAACGGGACTGTAAAGATGGTGAAAAATATCCAAATCATCGCTTGACAATCCCGTGGGGAATTTGGTAAAATATTTAACTGGGCGGGCATTTGTCCGCCGGCTGATCCGTCATGTAAACGCAACCCGGAGACCCTCCGGGTTTGTGTCCATGAATAAATACTTTTTGATGAAAGGAGGACAACCATGCCAACCTTTAACCAACTGGTTCGCAAGGGAAGAGAGTCTGTGGAGAAGAAGGCGACCGCGCCCGCACTGCTGAAAGGCTGGAACGCCAAGAAGCGCGTGATGACCGATCAAAATTCTCCCCAAAAGCGTGGTGTTTGCACTGCGATCCGTACCTCTACCCCCAAGAAGCCCAACTCCGCGCTGCGTAAAGTAGCAAGAGTACGGCTTTCCAACGGCATCGAGGCTACCGCTTACATTCCTGGTATCGGCCATAACCTGCAGGAGCACAGCGTAGTGCTGATCCGTGGCGGTCGTGTAAAGGACCTTCCTGGTGTTCGTTACCACATTATCCGTGGTACTTTGGATACCCAGGGCGTCCAGAACCGCAACCAGGCCCGTAGTAAGTACGGTGCCAAGCGGCCTAAGAAGGCTGGTGCCGCGAAGAAGTAATCACACCCGTAATAAGTGCCAAGAAAGATGGCTTTTTAACATAGCCTCTGGACTGGCCGACGGGAGTGGGGACTTACTTTCGAGTACCGAAGATCTCATTTTATTATGAAGGAGGGAAGCGAAGTGCCAAGAAGAGGTAATATCGCAAGACGCGACGTTCTGCCGGATCCGCTTTATAATTCCAAGCTGGTCACCCGTCTGATCAATAACATCATGCTGGATGGCAAAAAGGGCGTTGCACAGAAGATCGTCTACGGTGCATTTGACATCGTAAAGGAAAAGACCGGCAAGGACCCGCTGGAGGCTTTTGAGCAGGCGATGGAGAACATCATGCCCGTTCTGGAGATCAAAGCTCGCCGTGTCGGCGGCGCGACCTATCAGGTACCCATGGAGGTTCGTCCTGAGCGCCGTCAGACCCTGGGTCTGCGTTGGCTGACCACCTACAGCCGCAACCGCAGCGAGAAGCTGATGGCTCAGAGACTGGCCGGCGAGATCATGGACGCCATGAACGGTCAGGGCGGCGCCTGCAAGAAGCGCGAGGATACCCACAAGATGGCCGAAGCCAACAAGGCTTTTGCCCACTTCAGATGGTAATTCCGGCGACTGCTGCATTTTTACTGTTCTTTGCCCGACTATCGGGCTGGGAATTCGCAAACTTATTAGGAGGGCATTATGCCAAGAGATGTATCCTTAGAGAAAACGCGTAATATAGGCATCATGGCGCACATCGACGCCGGCAAAACCACCACCACCGAGCGTATCCTGTACTACACAGGCGTAAACTACAAGCTGGGTGAGACCCATGACGGCAGCGCCACCATGGACTGGATGGAGCAGGAGCAGGAGCGTGGTATCACCATCACCTCCGCCGCCACGACCGCCTATTGGAAGGGCCACCGCATCAATATCATCGACACCCCTGGACATGTTGATTTCACGGTAGAGGTAGAGCGTTCCCTGCGCGTGCTGGACGGTTCCGTAACCGTTTTTTGCGCCAAGGGCGGCGTAGAGCCGCAGTCTGAGACCGTTTGGCGCCAGGCTGACAAATACCATGTGCCGAGAATGGCTTTTGTAAACAAGATGGACATTATGGGCGCGGACTTCTACAATGTTGTGCGCATGATGCGTGACCGTCTGAAGTGCAACGCCGTTCCGATCCAGCTGCCCATCGGCGTCGAGGATACCTTTAAGGGTATTATCGACCTGGTAGAGATGAAGGCCTATGTGTACTATGATGACCTTGGAAAGGATATCCGCGTGGAGGACATCCCCGCCGATATGCTGGACAAGGCGAATGAGTACCACCACGAGCTGCTGGAGCATGTGGCGGAGCAGGACGAGGAGCTGCTGATGAAGTATCTCGATGGGGAAGACCTGACCATCGATGAGATCAAGAGCTGCATCCGCAAATCCACCATTGCCAACCACATGGTACCCGTTTGCTGCGGCAGTTCCTACCGCAACAAGGGCGTACAGAAGCTGCTGGACGCCGTGGTAGACTATATGCCTGCCCCCACCGACGTTCCTGACATTAAGGGCGTCAACCCCGACACCGAGGAGGAGGAGACCAGACCTTCCAGCGACGACGCGCCGTTTGCCGCGCTCGCTTTCAAGATCATGACCGACCCCTATGTAGGCAAGCTGTGCTTCTTCCGCGTGTACTCCGGTACCGTAGATGCCGGCACCAGCGTTTACAACTCGGTGAAGAAAACCAATGAGCGCATGGGCAGAATTCTGCAAATGCACGCCAACCACCGCAAGGACATTGAGACCTGCTATGCCGGCGATATCGCGGGCGCCGTGGGTCTGAAGAACACCACCACCGGCGATACCCTGTGCGACGCGAAGCACCCGATCATTCTGGAATCCATGGAATTCCCGGAGCCGGTTATCCGCGTAGCCATTGAGCCGAAAACCAAGGTCGGTCAGGAGAAGATGGGTCTGGGTCTTGCCAAGCTGGCAGAGGAGGATCCCACCTTCCGCACCTACACCGATGAGGAGACCGGTCAAACCATCATCGCCGGCATGGGCGAGCTGCACCTGGAGATCATCGTAGACCGTCTGCTGCGTGAGTTTAAGGTAGAAGCGAATGTGGGTAAGCCCCAGGTCGCCTACAAAGAGACCGTGCGCAAGATGGCTGATGTTGACCACAAGTACGCGCGTCAGAGCGGTGGTAAGGGTCAGTACGGTCATGTAAAGATCCGTCTGGAACCCAACGAGAGCGGCAAGGGCTACGAGTTCCGCAACGAAGTAGTCGGCGGCGCGATCCCCAAGGAGTATATTCCTGCTGTTGACGCCGGTATCAAGGGCGCGATGGCAAGCGGCGTGCTGGCGGGCTATCCCGTAGTGGACTGCATCGTAACGCTGTACGACGGCTCCTACCATGAGGTAGACTCCTCCGAAATGGCGTTCAAGATCGCCGGTTCCATGGCCTTCAAGGAGGCGATGAGAAAGGCTGACCCCGTTATTCTGGAGCCGATCATGAAGGTTTGCGTGATCGTTCCCGAGGAGTACATGGGCGATGTCATCGGTGACCTGAACTCCCGCCGCGGTCAGATCCGTGGCTTTGAGGACCGTCCCGGCGCAAAGCAGATCGATGCCTTTGTACCCCTTTCCGAGATGTTTGGTTATGCCACCGACTTGCGCAGCAAAACGCAGGGTCGCGGTCAGTACACCATGGAGCCGAGCCACTATATTGAGCTGCCCAAGAACATTGCGGAAAAACTGGTCACTTCCCGCACCAAGGCGGAGTGATAAAACCCCAAGCATGATCCCGAACCCGCATAACATAAGGGGTAGGGAAAAACAATAATAAAAAACAAAGTATAACAAAGGGAGGATTTTACGATGGCTAAACAGAAATTTGAGCGCAACAAACCCCACGTAAACATCGGTACCATTGGTCACGTTGACCATGGTAAGACCACTCTGACCGCTGCTATCACCAAGGTTCTTGGTCTGAAGGGCGATGCCGAGTTCATGGCTTACGACATGATCGATAAGGCTCCCGAAGAGCGTGCCCGTGGTATCACAATCAACACTGCCCACGTAGAGTATGAGACCGACAAGCGTCACTATGCTCACGTTGACTGCCCCGGCCATGCCGACTATGTTAAGAACATGATCACCGGTGCTGCCCAGATGGACGGCGCTATCCTGGTCGTTTCTTCCGCTGACGGTCCCATGCCCCAGACCCGTGAGCACATCCTGCTCGCCCGTCAGGTAGGCGTTCCCTACATCGTTGTTTACATGAACAAGGTTGACCAGGTAGACGACGAGGAGCTGCTGGAGCTGGTTGAGATGGAGATCCGCGAGCTGCTTTCCAGCTACGATTTCCCCGGCGACGAGATCCCCGTAATCAAGGGTTCCGCTCTGCAGGCCCTGGAGTGCGACAGCAAGG
>JBNMIL010000098.1:0-7159 GCA_050873265.1 Angelakisella sp.
GGGCTCCACATCGCCGGCTGCATTGATGTGGCAATAGATACGTCCGCCTGCCACGCAGCCGCCGGCAAACTCGCCGTCGTTCTGGAAGTCGATGCAGTACAGCTCCTTGCCGCCGGTCACTCCGCGGATCTCCCGCACACGGTTGTTCATGTAGGTGCGCTGCTCGGGGGTCAGCAGCAGATTGGTGGAGGCGCCCACGCCGACGGGCATGTAGTGGAAATACCACGCGAACACGCAGCCCTTATCGATGAGCAGGTCGAGGAATTCATCGCTGGTGACGACCTTATAGTTCTTTGCGGTGTAGCAGATGGAAACGCCGAACGGGATCTTGTAGCTGTGCATCAGCTCCATTGCCGCCAGCGCCTTCTGGAAGTGACCCTCGCCGCGGCGACCGTCGTTTGCTTCCTCAAAGCCCTCGATGGAGACCGAAACAAAGAAGTTGCCGACCCGCAGCATCTCCTTGCAGAAGTCGTCATCAATGAGGGTACCGTTGGTAAAGGCGTGGAATGCCATATCCCGGTGCTTTTCGCACAGGCGGATAATATCCTTTTTGCGAATGAGCGGCTCGCCGCCGGTAAAGAGACAGGCGTGGGTGCCCAACTCCTTTGCCTCGGTCAGCACTCTGTCCATCTCCTCATAGGTCAGGCTCTGCTGATGACCATACTCCGCCGCCCAGCAGCCGGTGCAGTGCATATTGCAGGCGGAGGTGGGGTCCATCAGAATAAGCCACGGGATATTGCAGCCGTACTTTTCGGCGTTTTTCTGCGCCTGCTGATAGCCGCGGAAGCCGCCCTCGTACACCGCGTTGGTGAGGAAGGTCTTGAGGATATAGGGGTCGGTCTCATTCAGCAGCCGCTGGACATAGTGCGCCCACTTGCCGTCCGGCTGGTTGGCGATCATGTGCAGCACCTCGAAGGATTTCTTTTTCCACACGCTGCCCTGGATCTTCTCCGCCATATCCACCAGCTCCTGCGCGGCTGCCGCGGCGTCCTCGGTGCGCCCCTTTTTTATAAAGTTATCCAGAACCTTCTCGAATGCTTTGCGTTCCGCCGCATGGGCGGCTTTTTCCATCAGTGTCATCTTTCTACCCGTTCCTTTCCGTTTCAGTCGGGGGGCGGCATTGCCCCCTCTTTTCCCTCCCATTCTATCGCGGGGCAACGGCAAAAAGTATCGTCAAAGGGCATCAGATGTGAAGTTTTTGGACAAGGCGACCAAACTGGGGAGCGAAAGCCTGCCCTAATTTTACGCCGAAAGCTCTTGACCTAAAGTGAGCTTCAGGTATTATAATGACATCAATCACAACCGGAAGGAGTGTTCCCTGTGACCCAATTTACAGAAGTGAAGAAGAACTTTGGCTTTGGCTGTATGCGTCTGCCCATGCAGGGCGAGGAGGTCGACCTTGCGCAGTTTGCGCAGATGGTCGACGAGTACATGGCGGCGGGCTTCAATTACTTTGATACCGCGCGGGTGTACCTCGGCGGCAAAAGCGAGACCGCGATCCGCGAATGCATTGCCAAGCGCTACCCCCGCGAGGACTTTATCTTAGCCGATAAGCTCTCCGGCGCGCTGTTCCAGACGGCGGAGGAGGTGCGCCCCCTGTTCCAGAAGCAGCTGGAAAGCTGCGGCGTGGAATACTTCGACTTTTACCTGATGCACGCCCAGGGCAAAACCAGCTTTGAGAAATTCAAGAAGTGCCGCGGCTATGAGCAGGCGCTGGAGCTGAAAGCCGAGGGCAAGATCCGCCATGTGGGGCTTTCGTTCCATGATAAGGCGGAGGTGCTGGACGAGATCCTGACCGAGTACCCGCAGATGGAATTTGTGCAGCTGCAGCTGAACTACATGGACTATGACGACCCTGCCATTCAAGGGCGGCAATGCTGCGAGGTGTGCGCCAAGCACGGCAAGCCGGTCATCGTGATGGAGCCGGTAAAGGGCGGCAACCTGGTGAACCTGCCGGAGGACGCCCTGCACTTCATCACCGACCTGCACGGCGGCTCCCCTGCCAGCTATGCCATTCGCGCGGCGGCGGGCTACCCCAATGTGTTTATGGTGCTTTCCGGCATGAGCAACCTTGCCCAGCTGCGGGATAACATTGCCTGCATGCAGGACTATCAGCCACTGGACGAGACGGAGCAAAAGGCAGTAGCTGAGGTGTGCCGTGTACTGCACAGCAAGAACCTGATCCCCTGCACCGCCTGCCGCTACTGCACCGACGGCTGCCCCAAGCATATCGAGATCCCCCGCCTGTTTGGCTGCATGAACAGCAAGAACACCTACAAGGACTGGAACGCCGACTACTATTACGGGGTGTACACCGCCCATAACGGCAAGGCCTCCGAGTGCATCGGCTGCGGTAAGTGCGAAGCCGCCTGCCCGCAGCATCTGCCGATCCGCAAACTGCTGAAAGATGTGGCAAAGGAGTTTGAGAAAGCATGATGGAATACCGTAAGCTGCCGAAAGGCGAGGAACGCCTGAGCACGCTGGGACTGGGGCTCGGCGGAATTCAAAAAAGAGCTCCCGAGGAGATCGAAGCGGTGATCCGTGAGGCGATCGCAGCGGGTGTAAACTTCTTTGACCTGTGTGCCGGCGGCGCTGCCGTATATGCCCCCTTTGGACGTGCCATCGCCGGTCAGCGGGAGAAAGTCCACTTCCAGCTGCATCTGGGCGCGGTGTACAATGCTGCCGGTGAATACGGCTGGTCGCGCGACCTTGAGCGCATCAAGGAGACGCTGCGCTGGGAGCTGGAAGCGCTGGGCACCGACTACATCGACTTTGGCTTTCTGCACTGCGTTGATGAGGAAAGCGACTGGGACGGCCTGCGGCAAAACGGCATCTGGGACTTTGCCCGTGAGCTGAAAGCCGAGGGCGTTATCCGGCATCTGGGCTTTTCCACCCACACGCCCGCCGTGGCGGAGCGTCTGCTGGATACCGGCGTGATGGAGATGATGATGTACTCCCTGAACCCCGCCTACGATCTGGAGCGGGGCGACGAGCTGGGCATCGGCTCCACGGCGGAGCGTGCCGCCCTGCTGCGCCGCTGTGAGGCGGAGGGGGTCGGCATCTCGGTGATGAAGCCCTTCCACGGCGGTCAGCTCCTCAGCGAGAAAACCTCGCCGTTTAGGCAGGCGCTGACCAAAAATCAGTGCCTGCAGTATGCCCTTGACCGTCCTGCGGTGCTGAGCGTCGTGCCGGGCGTCCGCAGCCTTGCCGACCTGCATGAGCTGCTGGAATTCCCGCAGACGACCCGCGAGGAGAACGATTACTCGGTCATCGGGCAGTTTACCCCTGCCGCGGCGGTGGGCAACTGTGTTTACTGCAACCACTGCCAACCCTGCCCCGCCGGGATCGATATCGGGCTGGTGAACAAATACTACGATCTTTCCCTTGCCGGCGACGGCATGGCGCACGACCACTACAGCAAGCTGGCGGTGAAAGCCGATGCCTGCCTGCGGTGCGGTCATTGCGACCGGCGCTGCCCCTTTGGGGTAAAGCAGCAGGCGCGCATGGAAACGATTGCACAATATTTTGACCGATAAGCAAAACTTAAACCCACGCATAATATCCTAAGGAGGAAATATATCATGGTAGAATCCGCACTGGTAAGAAGCGGCGCCGCCGCTTCCCGTAAGCTCACCGTAAAAGCCCTGGTTTCTCTGGGCATTGTTATTCTGGCTGTGGCGCTGCCGCAGTTCGCGCATCTGGTGGCAGGCACCGCCGCCGGCGTTGCGTGGCTGCCCATGTATCTGCCCGTCCTGCTGGGCGGCTGCCTGATGGGTCCCCTGTGGGGCGCTGTCATCGGCATGGCTTCCCCGCTGGTCAGCTATCTTCTGACCTCCGCGATGGGCAGCCCCATGCCCGCCGCTGCCCGTCTGCCCTTTATGATGCTGGAGCTGGCGGTCTTTGCCGTGGTCGCGGGCGCTTTCTCCCGCAAGATCGAGGAGAACAGCTGGTTTGTTATCCCCGCTGTGCTGCTGGCGATGGTCGCTGGTCGCGGTGTGTTCCTGCTGGCGGTCGCGCTGACGCAGGACTTCACCCCCTTTACCACCGCGATGATCTGGGGTCAGATCAAAACCGGCGTAAGGGGTCTGGTGCTGCAGGCGGTCGCCGTACCGCTGATGGTCGTCGGCATCAAAGCGCTGCTGCACCGTGATGAGGCAGACCATGAATGATCTGGAGCGTGCCATTGCCGCCCTGCCCGGTCACACCATCGCGCTGTGCCGCGGGGACGACCTGCTGACCAGCGAGAAACGCGGGGTGGCTCCGATGGTGGACTTTTTGCGGGAGGGACGCAACCTGAACGGCTACAGCGTCGCCGACCGCATCGTGGGGCGTGCCGCCGCCATGCTGTTCCTTAAGGCGGGCATTGCCGCCGTATATGCCGAAACGCTCTCCGAGGGCGGGCTGGCACTGCTGGAGGAACACCATATCCCCGTGTGGTACAGCACGCTGACCCCCTCGATCCGCAACCGCGATAACACCGGCATCTGCCCGATGGAGCAGGCGGTGGCGGGGATTACGGAGATCGAGGACGGTGCCATGCGTGTGATGCGCCGTCTGGACGAGCTGCGAAGCGCCCATCACTGAAAAGAACAGAAAAAGTCCCCTCCGTTTTTCACAAGGCGGAGGGGATTTCGATGGATAAAAACGCCATACCGGTGGGAAAGCCATCGGTACGGCGCTCTATTCTTTTTGTGCGGGTCAATCCTTTGGCTGGTACACCCGCCGCGCCGCCGGAATAAGGAGCGCGCCGAGGGCATTGCCCAGCGCCACCAGCAGCACGACGACCACCGCCTGCCCGCTGAAAATGCGCGCATTGGCAAAGTAGAAGATATCGGCGACCGAGTGCTCGAAGCCGCACAGGATAAAGGTGGGAATACAAATGAGGATCCCCAGCACTGTCCCGCGGGTCTTATAGATCTCCACGCAGATAAAAATGAGAATACCGCAGAAAATGCCATCTATTAGCAGGGTAAGCGGCGCCTTGGCAAGGCGTGCCTCACACAGTGCCAGCACCGCCCCCGCGGGCTGCCGCGCCAGACCCGCCAACAGGCAGCCTATGGCATTGCAGGGCAAAGAAAGCAGCGTCTGCCCGCGCTCGGCACCGCTTTGCGATAGCCAGTAGCCCACCTTGCCGGTGTAAAGGTCAAAACCGAACAGGGTGATGGTGATAAGCCCCACCGTAAAGAACAGCGCCCCGACCACACGGTTTTCGCAGCCAAGGAACACATACCCGCCAATGGAGATCATCAGCCCCGCCAATATGCCGCGCACCGCGCAGGGTAAAATTTTCATGCCTATGCCCCCTCTCTTGATGGGGGTATTATAACAGATTTTCGCGGGTTCGTCAAATTTTTAACGACTTGAGCCATAGAATTTGCGTCAAAGGTCTGCGGTATCCAAGCGCAGTCATTGAAGAATTCCGTAATATCATTTATAATGAATCGGAAGAACCACAAAGGAGGGCGCCCCATGAATCGAACCATTACCATAAAAGGCACCGGCAAGCTAAGCCTGAAGCCGGATCTGACCGTTATTTCCCTGACCCTGAAAAATATTGACCCCATCTATGATAAGGCGATGGCGCAAGCCGCCGAGCATCTGGAGCAGCTGCGGGCGGCGCTTACCGCCATCGGCTTCGCCAAGGACGACCTGAAAACCGCCGATTTTCGGGTGGGGACGGAATACGAAGGCGTGCGGGATCCCGACGGCAATTACCGGCAGGTTTTCGCCGGTTACTGCGTCCGCCACCAGCTGAAGATCGAGTTTGATTTTGACACACAGCGCCTTGCCCAAACCCTCGGCGCCGTCGCCGCCTGCATCGCGGAGCCGGAGCTGGATATCCGCTTTACCGTAAAGGATAAGGACAGCGTAAGCGCCGCCTTGCTGCAAAGTGCCTGCCGGAACGCCGCGGCAAAGGCAACGATCCTCGCCGAAGCCTCCGGCGTCACGCTGGGCGAGCTGCTTGCCATCGACTACAACTGGGGCGAACTGCAGCTTCACTCCCCTACCCGCTATGAGATGGAGGACTGCTGCATGCTGAAGACCTCCGCCTCCCCCGCCGGCATGGCGATCACCCCGGACGATATTGATGTCAGCGATAATGTGACATTTGTTTGGGGAATCGGATAAGGTAGGCTTTGCGGTATGTCAGAACATAAAAAAGCCAAACAATACAGCAACTTAAAAAAGAGCCTTTCGGCTCTTTTTTATTACCATTGGAATGCAACACCATGTGTTTTTTGCTCTGAACAGGCAGCATTTTGGACTGTAAGGTTACACTGCTCTCAACTGTCTCGTCCCGCACAGAGTAAAACTGCATTTTTCAACTCCACAGAATTACACTACTCTCAAACAGGTCCGTTGATTACACCTAGTAATCAGTACACCCTCCCTTCTACGGGTTTGATCTCTTCCCCAGTTTTTAATGCTTTCTCCACTTGCTGCACTACGTACTCGTCGGACGCACTCATCATTAAAAAGTGGGGCCACCCGCCAAACTTGCTGACATACTTGTTAATAGCTTCTTCTCTGGTCATTTTGTGATCTCCTTTAAAATGTCCTCCACTACACTAGTTTTGTACCTCTACGAAATTACACTACTCTCAAACTGTATCGCAGACGACGATGCGGAAGCACCGGGTTTTGTACCTCTACGAAATTACACTACTCTCAAACAGTATCGAACATTGCCTCGATTTTCCGCAAGTTTTGTACCTCTACGAAATTACACTACTCTCAAACGTGCTGAGCGTAGCAGAAATCACCAACGAGGTTTTGTACCTCTACGAAATTACACTACTCTCAAACTAAGGGTGGTCGATGTCGCAACAGGCAAGGTTTTGTACCTCTACGAAATTACACTACTCTCAAACCGATATTAAACGGTCGCCGCAGCCCCAAAGGTTTTGTACCTCTACGAAATTACACTACTCTCAAACCAGCTTGCGCGCTGATCTCGTCGCGTTTTGGTTTTGTACCTCTACGAAATTACACTACTCTCAAACGTCATCATACTGTACCATTGGCAGGCAGCGGTTTTGTACCTCTACGAAATTACACTACTCTCAAACCCGTGGGTTCTGTGATCTTGTGCCCGTTCTGTTTTGTACCTCTACGAAATTACACTACTCTCAAACGCGCACTGTTCGGCGTTCCATAC
>JBNMIL010000099.1:0-7091 GCA_050873265.1 Angelakisella sp.
CATTAGAAGATGGCAAGTTTGGACTGGACGGTGGTGGAAGCCACTACACGTCCGCGCTTGATGACATAGCGGCGCTCCGGAGTCAGACGGATCGCGTCGCGCGCGTCACGGCAAGCGGTGATGACGATATCGGCATTGCAGCCGACCTTCAGACCGTAATTCTCCAGACGGAGGATCTTGGCAGCGTCATCGGTGATCATATCGAAGGTCTTTTCGATCTCATCGGGCAGGCTGAGCTGTGCGGCATGACCGGTAATCAGAGCCACCTGCAGCATATCGCCCGCGCCGTAGGGATAGAAGGTATCATTGACACAGTCCTGACCAAAGCTCATGGTCACGCCGGCAGCCAGCAGCTCCTTCACACGGGTAATACCGCGGCGGATCGGCTGCTTATCCAGACGCCCCTGGAGCATCAGGTTGGTAACGGGGTTGGTGATGACATTGATGCCTGCCTTTTTCACCTTTTCGATGACATAGGCAGCATAGTGGTCGTCATAGGCAGCCATCGCGCAGGTGTGACCGGCGGTGACACGACCCTGCCAGCCGCGGGCGATGGTCTCATCGGCTACCATCTCCAGCGTGCGGTAGAAGGGATCGTCGCTCTCGTCCACATGCATATCAACATCGGCATCGTACTTTTCAGCAATATCAAAGCACAGCTTTACATGGGCGCGGCTGTCGTCGGGGCAGTTCTCGTTGGCGGGCATACCGCCTACTACATCGCAGCCCATCTCCATTGCCTGCCACATCAGCTTATCGGCGCCGGGGTCTTTTACAATACCCTCCTGCGGGAACGCAACGGTCTGCATATCCACTACGCCCTTATATTTATCTTTCAGCGCCAGAACGCCCTCGGTCGCTTTCAGACCGGTGATGGTATCGACATCAATGTGGGTACGGATATTCAGTACGCCGTTCTTGATCTCGCGCTCCACTACATCGCCGCCGCGCGCCAGAATGTCCTCATTGACATAGTTGCGCTTCTTATCCCACAGCATCTCGATGGCTTCCTTCAGGGTGCCGCTCTGGTTCTTAAGCAGAACGTCCAGTACATTTACCTTATCCAGATGGATATGGGGATCAATGTAGGAGGCGGTGGTCAGGTAGCCCTCGGCGTCGATCACGGTCTCCGCCTCAGCGGTCAGCCCTACGCCGATATCAACGATCTTGCCGCCGTCGATAAGAATGTTGACCAGCTCCTCACGGTCACGGAGCTTCGCGTTCTTAATGAGCATTTGCATGGTAAATTCCCTCCAAAAAATTTTGTTAAAATTATTCCGGCAGGGCGCTAATGGGTGGGGTCAAACCAAATGCCCCTTGTGAAAAACGCCCTGCTCCCGAATGGGAGCAGGGCGCGAAAGTTAAGGGGAAAGCCGCTCCATAGTCTGCCAATATCCGGAGGACTCCTATTCGGTTCGCTTACATTTTAACATACATTTTCGACAATGACAACCCTGCGTTACTTAGAAAGTTCCAGCACATTTTTGTTGGAATTCACCAAGTAAATGGCGTACAGCTCCGGCGAAAGCCCGCTCTCCGCCACCATTTTCCGTGCCGGCTCATAGTCCTCCGCCGCCAGCCGCAGCGAGATCCCGCAGCTTTGCGTCACCGCCCGCAGCGTCGGCATGGTCACCACCTTAAAGTGCTGCCCCAGCAGCCGCTCGGTCTGTATGGCGGAATGGGTATTCTCAAAGGAGATCATCAGGTAATCTTCGCTCATCGTTTTCACCTCATCTCCTATTTTACCCCAACGCTTTACGGTAATCAAGCCTTCCCTCTCGGCAAGGTCTGTGCAGACGGCAGGTTTGCATACGGCGCAGCCGCCGGACTAAAAGTCCGGCTCCCGCGGCTTCGCCGCGGGTCGCGCCCTGCGGGCGCTCGGCTGCGCCGCCGGCGAGCTTTCCCTCTCTTGCCTCTCCCTCACGCAAAAACCGCCCCGACTAAAAAGCCGGAGCGGTCGAATATCCGTTTTGCTTTATCAGGCAGCGGTGGTCGCCAGCAGCACATAGCTGAGAATGAACAGGACGGAGAGAATGTACATCAGTACGGGAACTTCCTTCGCCTTGCCGCGCGCCAGCTTGATGAGGGTGTAGGAGATGATACCGAAGCCGATGCCGTCCGCGATGGAGTAGGCAAAGGGCATCATGGCAATGGTCAGGAAGCAGGGGATCGCGGTCTCCATATCGGACCAGTCGATCTTCAGTACGCCCTTCATCATGAATACGCCGACGATGATAAGCGCGGGAGCGGTGGCGGCGGAGGGAACGATGCCCGCCACGGGAGCCAGAATAACAGCTAGCGCGAACAGGATACCCGTGGTCATGGAGGTCAGACCGGTACGGCCGCCGTCCTCAATACCGGTGGAGGACTCAACAAAGGTGGTAACGGTGGAGGTACCGATCAGCGCACCGGTGCAGGTAGCGATAGCGTCCGCGATCAGGGCACGGTCGCCGCCGGGGAAGTTGCCGTTCTCGTCCAGCATGCCGGCGTTGCCCGCGGTGCCCAGCAGGGTACCGACGGTATCAAAGCAGTCGCAGATGGCAAAGGTGATGATAGCGGTAAGGAAAGGAACAATGCCGCCGGCGGAAAGCGCGCCGGAGAAGTCCAGCTTAAAGGCGACCTCACCGAATGCCTGACCAATGCCGGCAACGGTAAAGCTCTCGGGAATGGTGGTCTCACCCATCAGCAGACCGATGAGGGTGGTAGCGATGATGCCGATGAAGATAGCACCCTTTACACGGTAGGCAACCAGAATAGCGGTGATCGCCAGACCGATGAGAGCCAGCAGGGCAGCGCCCTTGGTGATGGTGCCCATATCGGTGTAGGCACCCGCCACGCCGGTGCCGAAGGCGGTAACGATATTGACATTGAACATGCCGATGAGAGCAATGAAGAAGCCGATACCGGCGGAAATGGCAGCCTTCAGGGAAGCGGGGATCGCCTCAATGATCTTCTTGCGCAGGGGGCTGACGGTCACGACCAGGAACAGCAGACCGGAAATGAATACGATCGCCAGAGCCTGCTCCCAGGTGTAGCCCATGCCAAAGCATACGGTAAAGGTAAAGAAGGTGTTCAGACCCATGCCGGGCGCCTGGCAGAACGGCACATTGGCAAGGAACGCGGTGAGCAGGCAGCCGATCGCGGCGGAAACGCAGGTGGCTACCATAACGCCGGTCTGGTTCATGCCGGTCATGGAAAGATAGTTGGAGTTGACGAAGATGATGTACGCCATCGCGAAGAAGGTGGTAATGCCCGCACGGATCTCGGTTTTCACATCGGTGCCGTGCGCTTTCAGCTTAAACAGCTTTTCCATAGTGTTGCTCCTTTTACCAAAAAATTCTGAAGCGGACAAAACAAAACGCTGACCGGTCTCATTGCAACAATGAGTGTCCCAGCCAGCCGTCAGCAAAAAGCAAAGCCAACCCCTCCCGCCACGGCGGAACGGATCGGAACACCCATAGTGCCGGTCTTTGCGGGACCGGCGTAGAAACGCCCGAACCATATTATCGGGCATATATGAGCTTTGGTCATATTTTGTTTACAATTGCAGTTTATCACTTATTTTGGTCGCCTGCAAGGGGTTCTTGGCGGATTTTTAATTTTCGTAGGCTTGCCACATCTTTCACAAACATTTCCCAATGGATTGGTGCAAATTGACAAGAAATTCCGTGCAGCAAAAAAGCCGCCCGCAGGCAGCTTTTGCTTTTTTATTCAGCTCCAGAACGCCACGTACAGCATCAGGATCCCGCCGAGCGACATCATGGCGATCATACCGGCATTGCCCAGGAACAAGCTCCGCTTTTCCTCCGCGGGAATGGGACTTTCGCCCTCCCGCAGCTTTATCTTGCCGCGGTGCCGCCACAGGATCATCGCGCCCGCGACCACCATCGTCAGCACCAGCCAGCCATAGATCGCCGTCAGCAGCATACTTTCGCTTACCGCCTGCGAGACGGTCATGCCAAAGAAATTTACCAAAAAGTGCAGCGCCACCGTATAGCGGATCCCGCCGCTGCGCAGCGCCACATAGGCAAATACCGCGCCCAGCGCAAAGGCATAGAAGAACTGCCCGAAGTTGCCGTGGAACAGCCCGAACAGGAACGCCGAACCGAAGATCGCCACCGGCTCCCCCCACGGCGCCAGCCGCCGCAGGATCAGGCTCCGGAAGATCCATTCCTCGATCAGCGGCGCGATCACCACACCGAACAGGAAGATGATCCACGGATTGCTGCCCGATACCATGTCCTGCAGCGGCTCGCCCGCCTGCTGTCCCCGCAGGGCAGTTATGGCGGCGTTCACCCCCAGCCCGATGAGGTTGGTCACATACATCACGGCGTAGCTTACCAGCACCAGCGCGCCGAACTGCTTTCCCGTTACTCTACGGCGGGGCAGGGCGGCAGGCATCGGCAGCGGGCGCAGGATCAGCAGCATCAGCGGCAATCCCAGCCCGTAATTCGCCACATCGGTAATGACCCACTGGAACCACTCGCTCTGCAAAAAGGCGATCATAAAGCGGCTGCCCCGCATGGCAAGCCACTGGCACCCCAGCATCAGCAGCAGCGCCCCCACCTGCGAAGCGCCCATCATGGCAAAGCACGCCCACCCGATGCGGCTGAAGCTCCGGCGCGCGTCCTGCCGGTATTCCTCCAGCTCATTTCCCCTTGGCGCAAAGGGGTAAAAATCCGACATGGCTTCTCCTTCCCCGGCAAGGAAACTTGCCGGCAGCATGATAGCTGATTATAGCCCAGCCGGTGCCCCTTTGTCAATTCTCGCGCCTTTACTTGTCCCTTTATTTATTGGAATAAAAGATAATTCCCCGTGATCACCCGCCAGAAGAACACCGCCAGCGCCAGCACCACATAAATTGCTGTCTCCCACTTCAGGCGCTTTCTCCGCCGTTCCATCTTCTCCGGTTCCATTTTCTTTATCGGCTCATTCATTACCACATACCGCACATAGTCCACCCCAATGGCAGTCAAAAATATCAGCAATTCTGCCACACACGCTATCACATAGATCGTGCTGTCCATGCTTTTATAGCTGTATTCGTTCACTATCAATGTCAGCACAACCGCAAAGAAGGAGGCTCCTTTCAGCAGCTCCCACCATTCCTTTTTCTCCAGCTTATCGTTCATGTTCGTCTCCTCTCTGTTTTCCTCTTGTTCCCATTCGTTTTCTTTTACGGGGCACCCCCGTCTTTCGGCTGTCAGAACAGCCGCCATAGGAACATCTCGCCCGTCACAAGCTGCGCAATAAAAATCGCCGTGACCAAAACCGTCAGCACGATCTCCAGTGCAATGCTGATCTTCCGGTTCCGCCGGTTGATCTCCGGTCCGTAGTCCGGTTCATCCCATGGGAGCAGCTCCCCCACCCATATTACAAACATAAGGAACACCCATACAAGCACTTCCAAATCAAAGTCGACCTCTTTCAATACGCCGATCCGGTCAAGATCATGAGCCAGCCATCCGATCACCATAGCAATAAAAGACAACGAATAGTACAGGATATCGCTTCCGTGTTTTCTCAGCTTTTCTCTCATTTTTCGTCTCCTTTCCGTTTTCCTCTCTCCTCCTCCTCAGCATACCATACCCACACAGATATTTCCATCGGCATTTTCCCCCAAAAACAACCACCGCCTTTGGCACAAACGACAGCTTGCGACCGTTTGTCCTCACTTCTTCCCGTTTTGCTCGGCGGTTCCTTACATTCTATATAACGGTTCACACAAGAAAAATGCAACAAACTTTTTTCATTTTCTTGTACGCCGTGCCGGTAAGCACCGCAAAAAAGCCCCCCTTTCGGGTGGGCTTTCGCTCTTATCCTATTCTGTTCCGCTCCGGCGGCTCAGCAGCATTTCCAGCTCCGCCGCTGTCACCAGCGCGCACAGCAGCACCGCCAGCAGCACGCCGCGCTCCCTCGATAAAAACGGTGCCGCCATGTAGATCGCCAGCCCGCACACGCGGTTGGCGTCCCCGTGGGGCAGCTCCGCGCTGCCGCCTTTCCACGCCGCCAGCAGCAGTAGCCCCTGCCCCAGCGCCAGCCCTGCCGCCCACAGCCATACCCATAGCGGCAGCCGCCACAGCGGGATCAGCCGCAGCGCGCACACCGCAGCAAACAGCAGATCTGCGGCGCTGTCCAGCACCGCCCCTATGCGGCTTTGTACCTGCCAGCGGCGCGCCAGTGCGCCGTCCAGTAGATCGGTCACACCGCACAGCAGGTACACCGCCCAGAATACCGCTCCCATCGGTAAAAGGAACCCCAGCCCCACAGCGCCCGCCGCCCGCAGCAGCGTCAGCGCGTTGGGCAGGTACCGCCTCATTGTCCGGTTCCCACGCGCGCAAAGCGCACCCGCCGCTCCTTCAGCGATATCTTTTCCACCTGCCAGCCGTATGCCGCCAGTTCCTTTTTATACCGCAAAAAGGAGTGATCCATCGGCAGCCCCGCCAGCGTCTCCGCCTCCTCAAAGGTCAGCTCCAGCCGGTCGTCCCGGGTCTCCGCTATTTTCCGCCACAGGGCGTCATACTTGCTCATACTGCCTCCCGCGCCGTCGGCGCAGCTTCGTTACTTCTTTCTTATCAGCTTGATCGCCGCCAGCACCGCGGCGTACAGCACGCCTGCCACCGCCCAGACGATCCAGCTGTACTTGGGCTGTCCGTTGCCATTGGGACCAAAGGTGTAGATCATAAAGACCGCCGTTGCCGCCAGCCAGTAGATCACGCTTACCGGTCCGGTAATGTTCTTGCGGGATTTTTCGCTGCGGGTGTAGTCGCCCTCCTCCAGCAGCTTTTCCATCGAACCGTTAACGGTTCCGCCGTACACAAAGAAGTACACGCCTACGCCGGCCACCGCCAGCAGCAGACATACCGCCATCGTCATAAAAAAGTCCACACCTACCGTAAATGCCATGGTTGCGAACAACGGCAGCACCGAAAGGATACACAGCACCGTCCCGATGGTGTTCATGCGGTCATAGGTCGGCTTAAAGGCTTTTTGCCGCTCCTTCACCATGCCGGTCACGCCGTACTCCGTCTCAAACGGCTCCTTTTCCAGGAATTCATATTCCTTTGCCTTGTTCCCGCAGTCCAGGAACA
>JBNMIL010000100.1:0-7065 GCA_050873265.1 Angelakisella sp.
CAGCAATACTGCCCGCACAGCAGCCTGCATATCGCAGCCCCCGCCCTAAAAACCGGCCCCGCCGCAGTACCAGGGTACCGGGCGGAGCCGCTTACTGTATAGAGAAGAGGATGAGTAGAGAACTGCTTAGATCTTCTCACGGCCGGGCAGCACGAAGTGCAGGATGATGCCGGCGATGGCGGCGAAAGCCATGCCGCTGAGGGTGATGGAGCCGAAGCTGATGGCAGCGCCGCCGACACCCAGGATGAGGATAGCAGCCGCGATGCACAGGTTGCGGGGCTGAGAGAAGTCGACATGGTGGTCAACCAGGGTACGGATACCGGTGGAGGTGACCATGCCGTACAGCAGGATGCCTACGCCGCCCAGAACTGCCTGCGGAATGGAACCGCACAGGGCATTGAACTTGGGGCAGAAGGCGAGCAGGGCCATCCACAGGGCGCCGAAGCGGACGATGGTGGGAGAATACAGGTGGGTAACAGCCAGAACGCCGGTGTTCTCGGAGTGGATGGTGAGGGAGGGACCGCCGAGGCAGCCGGAGAGGATGGTGGAAACGCCGCAGGCGAATACCGAGCGATCCAGGCCGGGCTCGTGGGTGAAGTCTTTGCCGACTACGGTGCCGACCGCCATAACATCACCGATGTGCTCCAGGCAGGGAACGATGGCGCAGGGGGCGATGAGGGCGATGGCTCTCCAGCTGAACTTGGGCAGGGTGAAGGAGGGAACGCCGATCCAGGCGGCCTCTTTCAGGGCGGTGAAATCCACCAGGCCGAAGGGGATGGAGATGAGATAGCCGCCGACCAGCGCGATGATGATGGTCATAACGCGGGTAAGACCCTTGGAGAAGTTATTGACACCGACCGCGATAAGGAAGGTGATGATGGCGATGGGCCAGTTGGCCTCGGCCTCCTGCACGCCTACGCTGGCGAGAGAAAGACCCAGTACCATGATGATGGGACCGACGATGATGGGCGGGAATACGCGCGCTACACGGTCTTTGCCCAGCACCTTGAGCAGCAGGGCGAACAGCAGATAAAAGACTGCCATGCCCAGAATACCGCCCTGTGCGTAGGGGATACCCATTTCGCCTACGACGGTGGAAACACCGGCGATGATGGCGAAGGAGCCGCCGAGGAATGCGGGAACCATCTTCTTATCGATGAACTGATAGATGATGGTGCCGATGCCGGCGCAGAACAGGGTAACGGAAACATCCAGTCCGCACAGAATGGGAACAAGGATAACACCGCACATAGCCAGCGTGTTTTGGAGACCCAGTACCGCCTTTTGGGGAGTGCTGAAGTTATCGGAAAGGTCGCCGTTTACGCCGACGATCAATTCCTTTTTCTCTTTTGCCATGGATAAATACCTCCTCAGATATGTTTAGTATGGCTCTTATGGTTCAGCTTGCGCTGTGGTTGCAGTAGAATTCAGCCGCGCAGGAAAACTCGTCCATCGGCATTTTGTTGATAATGTCACGGAAAGGCGTATAGGCATCGGGACCGGTGCGGATCATTTTATCGCCCACCTTTTCCAGAAGCTCCGCCTTGGTGATGGGGAATTTGACCTCACGCATCGCCAGCACCATGTAGTGCAGCGTCAGCATATAGGGCATTGGCTCCATGATCATTTTTCATCACCTCCAAAAGTGTATGCCTTGTACTGGTTGCGGGTCTCACCGTGTCCGCCCAGATCCTTGCAGGCGGCGCCGCGGTGGCGGAACGAATACAGGAAGGTATTGGTGGTGCTGCTTTCATGCAGCTTATCCACCAGTCCGGGGTATAGGTCTGCCTTCAGCAGGTAGGGCACCATCATGGGCGCTTCGGTCACAATATTGCCGTCGGGGTTGACGATCATGCTGTTGCCGAAAGCGGCGCAGGCGTGCTCCATGCCGTAGCAGTTGGCGCCGACCACATAAACCTGGTTGCAGTAAGCCGCGCAGCGGTTGGTCAGCTTCCAAGGTTCCTCCCACGGGTTCATATAGTGGGTGATGCGCACCACGATATTGGCGCCGTTGTAGGCGGCTTCACGCCAGATCTCGGGATAGTCGCCATCGGCGCAGACAATGGTGGCGATGCGGCTGCCCTTGGGACCGGGGGTCACGGGGCACTCCCAGCCGGGATAATGGCGCTCGGTGGGGATCCACGGGTTCATCTTGCAATACTGATGTACGACCTCGCCCTCATCATTGATCATGATGGCGCAGTTGCCGGGGGCGTCGTGACCCTCCAGCTTGAGAATGACACCGAAGATGCCCCAGACCTTCAGACGGGCACAGGCTTCCTTCAGACGGCCGACCTCGGGGGAATCCAAAGTCAGCACGACCTTCAGGCGTTCCAGCGGGTGCATGCCCTGCACACCGAACTCCGGAGAAACGAACAGATCGTACCCGGGGAAGCCGCGGGCGCCGATCTCCATGTACTGAATGATCTGATCAATGTTTTTGTTGACCTCCTCCATGCAGGTGGCATGGATCGGTTCCAACTGCGCCACTACGGTGGAAAGGACTTCGGTTTGGGTAGGTCCGCCGCCGATGCCGTGGCTGCTGCCGATGATCATAGCAATTACCTCCTCTTGATTTCAGAAACACGATGAAACATGTTTCATAACTTGCAACCTCAAGATACGCCAAATATCCGCAAAAGTCAATGGAAAAACAAAAATATTAGCGGGAAACTGCAAATTTTTAGCGATATGCCAAAAGAAACAAATTCATTTTTGTGAAACATTTTTCACAACAAGGGGCAGATGACTTGCGGATTGGAAGAAAATGCGTTATAATACAGGGGAGAGAAAACATTGTTTCATTTAAGGGAGGCGGCAGTCATCAATATCAGAGAGTTGGCAAGCCTTGCCGGCGTTTCCATCGCAACGGTTTCCCGTGTGATCAATAACCCCCAGCTGGTACAGCCCGATACCCGCGAGCATGTGCTGGAGGTGATGCGGCAGGTCAATTACTCGCCGGCGTGGACGGTGGAATCCCGCCTGTCCGGTCGCTCGCGGTTGATCGCGTTTTTGTTCAGCGAGGCGGACTATTATTTCTATTCCGATATCCGCAGCGGGCTGGAATCCATAGCGGGGCTGCGCGGCTACACGGTGCTGTACTGTCCCATTGCGGCGGAGCCGCAGCGCCGCAGCCAGCAGCTGAGGACGATTTTTGAGCAGAAGCTGGACGGCGCCATCTGGGCGCTGCGCGATTTTTACCCCGAGGATATTAAAATGATCGACGAGCGGCAGGTGCCGCTGGTGCTGGCGCGCAAATATGACAGCGCCCCCACCGACCGCTACAACTGCTGCTATATCAATTTTGCCGAGGCAAGCTACCGCATGACCCGTCACCTGCTGGAGATGGGGCACCGGCGCATCGGGCTGATGTTCGAGAATGTTTCCCAGCAGTTTATGAGCAGCTTTTGCCAGGGCTGGGAGCTGGCGCTGAAGGAGGAAGCCGCGCCGCGGGAGCCGGAGCTGCTGCTGAACGCCCCCAACAGTATGGCAGGCGGCTACGCCAAGACAATGGAGCTGCTGGAGCACGGCGAGATGCCGGAGGCGGTATTCTGCGCCAGTGATGAGCAGGCTTTCGGCGTGCTGAAGGCGGCGCACGAAAAAGGGGTGCGGGTGCCGGAGGAGCTGGCGGTGGCGGGCTTTACCGATTCTCCGATGAGCAACCTCTGCGATCCGGAACTGACCACCATCGACCTGCCCATCTACCGCTTGGGGATCATTGCAGCGCGTATGCTGTTCGATGTGATAGAGGATATCGGCAGTGAGATGACTGCCGGTGAGGTAGTCCTGCAGCCCAAACTGCGCATCCGCCGCAGCTGCGGCAACGAAAAGCCCATCAACGTACTGTTCGAGTAAAAGGAAGGGAAGTTTATGCTCACGCTGAACACGCAATTTATGGGAATGACGCTCAAGAACCCGATCATGGCGGCACCCGGTCCGTGGACCGGCACGGCGGAGGGGCTGCAGGCGGCAATTGATGCCGGCGCGGGCGCGGTGATGACCGAAACCATCTCTCAGGAGGTCTATCCCCGTCTGGCGCAGAGCTGCTACCACAAGGGCGGCGCGGTATTCAGCACCTCGCTGTACAGCAACCTGACGATAGAGCAGTGGGAGGGCGTGCTGGAAAAGCTCCGCCCCGGGGACTGCAAGCTCATCGCCTCCATACGGGGTGCGACGCCCAGCGAGCTGGCGTATGTGGCACGCAAGACCGAGCGTATGGGAGTGGACGCCCTGCAGCTGGATCTGTATGCGCCCATCGGTCCGGTGCTGGCGGAGCTTTACACCAGTCCCGATCTCATCGCAGAGCTGGTCTCCGCCGTAAAAAATAAGGTATCGCTGCCACTGATGGTGCGCCTGCCCCATTATGTAGCGGATAATAAAAAGTTCCTGCGGGCGCTGGAGGGCGCGGGTGCCGACGGAATCTGCACCATCGAGAGTATCCGGGGGATCAGCGGGGTAGACATTGTGAATGCACGCCCCTTGATGCCGACCCATGGCGGCTATACCGGCACCAATGTGCGTCCCATTACCCTTTCCGCCATTGCGGCGCTCAGCCAGAACTCCAACCTGCCGGTCGCGGCGGCGGGCGGCTTTGATGCCGCCGAGAATGTGATAGAGGCGATCGAGCTGGGGGCTTCCACGGTGATGCTCGGCTCGGCGCTGCTGGGCGGCTGCGGTGTGATCACCGAAACGGTGCGGCAGCTGGGCGAATGGCTGGAGCAGAACGGCTACAGCGATATCGGGGCGCTGCGCGGGGCGGCGCTGCAATATCTGCGCTCCTACGAGGAGCTGCACGAGCGGTAATAAAAAGGAATAAAGGGGGCTCGACTATCGGTCGGGCTCCCTTTTGTGCGTCTTGGCTAAAACCGCAGCGCTTTTTTGGGTGGATTTATCTTGCCCTAAGCCTTGCAAGTACGGCGTATATCGTGTAATATATTGTGTAGAGGGCGCAAATAGACGCCCATATATTGTGCTTAGGACGCTAAAGCGCCAGATGCAGGGGAAAGAGAGGACAAGACCGCATGAAAGTCATTAAAAGAAACGGCTCCGAGGTGGATTTTGATATCACCAAGATCATAGCCGCCATTACCAAGGCAAACGATGTGGTGGAGGAAAGCGAGCGCATGACACCCATGCAGATCCGCCGAATCGCGGAATCGGTAGACCTTGCCTGCCAGAAGATGAACCGCTCCCCCTCGGTGGAGGAGATCCAGGACCTGGTGGAAAAGCAGATCATGGCGCACGGCGCCTTTGAGGTCGCCAAGCGCTACATCACCTACCGCTATACCCGCAGCCTGGTGCGCCGAAGCAACACCACCGATGAAAAGATCCTTTCGCTCATCGAGTGCTGCAACGAGGAAGCCAAGCAGGAAAATTCCAATAAGAACCCCGTGGTGAATTCCACCCAGCGGGACTATATGGCGGGCGAGGTCTCCCGCGATATCACCAACCGCATTCTGCTGCCCCCCGATATCGTGGAGGCGCACAATGAGGGGATTATCCATTTCCACGACAGCGATTACTTTGCCCAGCACATGCATAACTGCGATCTGGTCAATCTGGAGGATATGCTGCAGAACGGCACGGTCATCACCGGTACGCTGATCGAGCGTCCCCATTCCTTTTCCACCGCCTGCAATATCGCTACCCAGATCATCGCGCAGGTGGCAAGCAACCAGTACGGCGGGCAGTCCATCTCGCTGACCCACCTTGCCCCCTTTGTGCAGGTCAGCCGTGAGAAGATCCGCCGCCAGCTGCAGGAGGAAATGCAGGAGGTCGGCGCTGCCATTACCGAAGAACAGCTGAGCAACATGGTGGAAAAGCGCCTGCGCGATGAGATCCGCCGCGGTGTTCAGACCATTCAATATCAGGTGGTGACACTGCTGACCACCAACGGTCAGGCGCCCTTTGTCACGGTCTTCATGTACCTGAATGAAGCGAAGAACGAGCAGGAGAAGCACGACCTGGCGCTCATCATTGAGGAAGTACTGCTGCAGCGCTACGAGGGCGTCAAGAATGAAAGCGGCGTGTGGGTCACGCCGGCGTTCCCCAAGCTCATTTATGTGCTGGAGGAGGACAATATTTACGAAAACAGCGAATACTACTACCTGACCCGCCTTGCCGCCAAGTGTACCGCCAAGCGCATGGTGCCGGACTACATCAGCGAAAAGAAGATGCTGGAGCTGAAGGTGGATAAGAACGGCGAGGGTCACTGCTACACCTGCATGGGCTGCCGCAGCTTCCTGACCCCCTATGTAGATGAAAACGGAAAGCCGAAGTATTACGGGCGCTTTAATCAGGGCGTTGTGACCATCAATCTGGTCGATGTGGCACTTTCCTCCGGCGGAAATCTGGAAAAGTTCTGGAAGATCTTTGACGAGCGGCTGGAGCTGTGCCACCGTGCGCTGATGTGCCGCCACAACCGCCTGAAGGGCACTCTTTCCGATGCGGCACCGATTCTGTGGCAGTACGGCGCCTGCGCCCGCCTGAAGAAGGGCGAGACCATCGATAAGCTGCTGTACGGCGGCTATTCCACCATCAGTCTGGGCTACGCCGGTCTTTACGAATGTGTAAAATACATGACCGGCAAGAGCCATACCGACCCCTCCGCCACTCCCTTCGCGCTGGAGATCATGCAGTACATGAACACTGCCTGCAAGAAGTGGAAAGAGGAGCACAATATTGATTTCAGCCTGTACGGCACCCCGCTGGAGAGCACGACCTACAAGTTTGCCAAGTGCCTGCAAAAGCGCTTTGGCGTCATCGAGGGTGTGACGGATAAGAGCTATATCACCAACAGCTACCATGTCCATGTCACCGAGGAGATCAATGCCTTCGACAAGCTCAAGTTTGAGGCGCAGTTCCAGCACCTCTCCCCCGGCGGCGCGATCAGCTACGTCGAGGTCCCCAATATGCAGAACAACCTTGAGGCCGTGCTGCAGGTGATGAAGTTCATCTATGACAACATCATCTATGCCGAGCTCAACACCAAGTCTGACTACTGTCAGGTCTGCGGCTGGGACGGCGAGATCGAGATCGTCGAACAGGGCGGCAAGCTCATCTGGC
>JBNMIL010000101.1:0-6984 GCA_050873265.1 Angelakisella sp.
CAAGGCATCTCCCCATATGGGGAGATCATGTTTGCACACAAACATGAGGTATCCTGCCGGAAAAAAAGAGGGGAGACCCCCAAAAAAGAAAGAGGTAATGTGTTATGAAAAAGTTCGTAAGTCTGGCGCTGGCACTCCTCATGCTGGCGGTCATGCTGCCGGTCGTGTCCTTGGCAGATGATACCAACTACTGCACCATCGAGGGTATAGACGGGAAGTTCGATACTCTTACCGCTGCGGCTAAGGCTTGGCGTGAGAGCAAGCAGGTTGTAACGGAGGGTTCAACATTCGGTGGACACCCCGCTGAATTGACCGAGGTGGACGCTATTGTGTGGAGCATCTATGGTACCGTATCCGTTGGCGACGGCGCGGGTGTTGTGGGCAGCAATGGCGCAGGTAACTGCATTTTTGATGGCGGCTACCTCACACCGTCTGTTATCATAAATAAGGTCACTGTCACCGGCTATAACAATGCAACTATAACCGGTGATCCGTACCGTGTAAGCTCTGCGGCGAAAGATGTAACCTTTACAAACATTACTTTCGCAAATACCATGCGGAATGATAGCGACCCCGCAAGCCTCACCTTCACCAACTGTACTTTTAAGGCAGACCTTAGAATTCCCCATGCAAAAGATAATGCTGCTTTGAAAGTGGAAAACTGCACCTTCACCGGCGAAGTGGGCGGCGACTATGCAATTTTCGTACAGGGCAACATGGCTGATGTGTCGATTTCTGGAAACACTATTTCCGGTTATCAGCGTGGTATGAATATTCAAACTGCGCCTGCTGCTGTTTCCATCACCAATAACATTATTACCGATTTGACCGGCAAGGCGGGCGAAAATGGCACTACATACGGTTCCGCTATTCAGCTTACCAGCGGTACTTCTTTCACTGTGACCGGCAATACTATTGATACCAAGAATGTCAATGCGCTTCACTTCCACAGCGCTATGTCTGCCGATACCACAGTAACCGTCAGCGGTAATAAAATTACTGCCGATTATCTCCTCTGGAACGAAGCGGGTCTCGACCAAAGCAAGATCACTTCCGCAGATAATACCCTCACCATTGCCAACCCCGATAAGGCACTGACCAAGACCGGGGCAGCGGAGGAGACCACAAAGATCGAAGGCACCACCACCGGTAATGCCACCGTCCGCGTTCCCTCCACCGAGGAGACCACCGGCGGTCAGGCGAACCCCTCCACCGGCGCAGCGGAAAGCATCGGCGTTACCGCAGCCCTCGCCGCGGCAGTTGTTCTCACCCTCACCGCCTCCGCTTTCACTCGCAAGAAGTAATTACCCCATCAAAAAAAGCTCCCTTCGTGGGAGCTTTTTTCATATCCTCCGCCCGCTGGTCTTACAAAAATGTTAGAATTTTCATGCAAAGCACCCCACCTCCCCCGCCAAATTGTTAGAATTTTCGTTCAGACCGCCAAACTTCCGTTTTCCCTTTACAACCACGAACATTTGTGCTACAATGGAAACGGGAAAGAACTAAAGTTCGCGTTTGAGCCTACCAAAAGCGACCAAAGGAGAGAGAAAACTATGTCATCGCAAACCATCGGCTATATTTTGCTGGGTGCCGCCGCCGTTATCATCGTGCTGCTTTGCTGCCTGCTGTCCCAAGCCAAAACCAACAGGCAAAAGGAGACCGACCTCACCGCTGAGCTTTCCCGCCTTCAGAGTGAACTGGAACGCTCGGTTCAGGGCGATATCCTCACCCTCGGCAAGTACCTCATGGAAAGCCAAGAGACCCAGTCTGGGGCGGAAAACCGCGCCCTTTTGGGGCAGCTCGAAGCCTTTTCCAAACAGTCCTCGCACGCGCTTGAGGGCGTCCGCGCGACGATGGAACGCCAGCTTTCCGCCCTTCGGCAGGAGAACAACGCCAAGCTGGACGAAATGCGCCAAACCGTCGATGAAAAGCTGCAAAAGACCCTCAATGACCGCATGACCGAATCGTTCCGGCTGGTGAATGACCGGCTGGAGCAGGTCTACCGCGGCTTGGGGGAAATGCAGACCTTGGCACAGGGGGTCGGCGACCTCAAAAAGGTGCTCAGCAATGTAAAAACACGCGGTATATTGGGCGAAGTCCAGCTCGGCGCTATTCTGGAGGACATTCTGACACCGGAGCAGTACGGCAAAAATGTGGTGACGGTGCCCGGCAGCCGCAATGTTGTGGAATATGCCGTCAAGCTGCCGGTCGAGGACGGCAGCTTTGTCTGGCTGCCCATTGACGCCAAATTCCCCGGCGACAGCTATGCCGCCCTGCGCGACGCCTACGACGCCGGAGACCCCGCCGCCATTCAGTCGGCGGTGCGGCAGCTGCTTCTCACGGTGCGCATGGAAGCCAAGGACATTCGGGAAAAGTACATCTCACCGCCCCACACCACCGAATTCGGCATCCTGTTTTTGCCGTTTGAGGGGCTGTATGCCGAGGTGGTCAACCGCGGCATGGTGGAGACCCTGCAGCGGGAATACCGGGTGAATATTGCCGGTCCAAGCACCATGGCAGCGCTGCTGGGTTCCCTGCAAATGAGCTTCCGGACGATCGCCATTCAGCGGCGCAGCGGCGAGGTATGGAATATCCTCGGCGCGGTAAAAACCGAGTTTGATAAATTTGCCGACGCCCTTGTCATGACCCAGAACCGGCTGGAGCAGGCAAGCAGCGAACTGGATCGGCTGGTCGGCGTTCGGACACGGCAGATCCAGCGGAAGCTGCGGGGTGTTTCCAGCCTGCCGCAGGAGCAGTCTGCCGCCCTTTTCCCGGAGGAGGAGCAGCTTTCTTCGGAGGACGAACCGGAGCCGGGCGAATAAGCCCTGAAATATATCAGCCGGTCAGAGTGGGCGGCGCGGCTCCGCTCCCCTCGTGCTGACCCTCCGCTTCGCTGCGGGCAGCCCTCGCCGCTGCGCCGCGTCGCCCCAAACATTCCCAGAACCGTCCCCAAACCGCCCTCAACCGCCGCTTGAGTTTCTCCGTCTCAACGACCTGTTGATAGCATTTCGGGGGAGAAAGCGCTAAGCTGTCCTTGTCGGGCAGTCGGCTTGCGGCGGCAGGGGATGGAAAAGTTCCGCGACCGCAAAAAATCAGCAAATCTTAAACTCCGATGGCTGGCAATTCCGCCGGAAATATGCGATACTGGGGAGAGAAAGAACCGCCGATTAAGGAGGAGACCGATGTTCAAAATACTCATCGTCGAGGACGACCGAGGCATCGCCGAGGGAATACAGACCCTTTTGAAGCAGTGGGGCATGGAGGCAAGACCGGTGCGGGATTTCCGTGATATCACCGGCGAATTTGAGGCATACCAGCCCCATCTGGTGCTGCTGGATATCAAGCTGCCCAGCTACGACGGCTACTACTGGTGCGGCAGGCTGCGCCAGATGACCGAAGCCCCCATCATTTTCATCTCCTCGGCGGCGGATAACATGAACATCGTCATGGCGATGAATATGGGCGGCGATGACTTTATCGCCAAGCCCTTTGACGGCAGCGTGCTGGTCGCCAAGGTGCAGGCAATGCTGCGGCGCAGCTACCGGCTGGAGACGGCGCTGCCCGCCTTTGAGTGCCGCGGCGCGGTGCTGAATACCGCCGACCAGACCCTGCAATTCGCGGGGCAGAGCATCGCCCTTACTAAGAACGAGTACCGTATCCTGCTGTGCCTGATGGAACGCAAGGGGCAGGTGGTCAGCCGCGAGCTGCTGATGCAGCGGCTATGGGAGACCGACAGCTTTGTGGACGAAAATACCCTTACCGTCAATGTGAACCGCCTGCGCAAAAAGCTGGAGACCGCCGGACTTTCCGATTTTATCCACACCCGATTCGGGGTGGGGTATCTGGTGGAGTAAGCGGGACAGAAGCTGCGGCAGGCGGCGCGGCGAAGCGGGGGAGGGGCGCCCGTTTTGCAAAAACGGCGCCCCGACGGATAGCGGCGCCGTGCCGCCGTTTTGGGGAGCGGGCAGCCTCCCGCGCGCCCGCAGGGAAAAAGTGCTTGCAATCGCCCCATCAGTGTGCTATACTCTCTTCGATGCCAAAATACGAAAGAAAGGAGCTGCTGAAATGAAGACTTTGCACGATAACAAGATGAACAAGTTCCGTGGTGGAAACAATCGAATACCTGTACAGCAGCTCTCTCTGTAAAACCGCCTGAACCAAGGTGTCATTACGCTTCGCCGAGAGTGTTGTCACTCTCGGCATTTTTGCGCCTTTTTTCGGAATGCGGGGAGAGAGCTGAACCCATAAACCGACGGAGAATTTATGAAACGAATTTTGCCATATCTTAAGCCCTATCGGGGCAAGATGCTGCTGGGAATGCTGCTGATCGCCGTTTCCAGCGTCTGCTCGCTGCTGCTGCCCACCATTATGAGCGACATTCTGGACGGCGGCATCTACACCTCCGATTGGGACTATATCCTGCGCTGCTGCGGCAAAATGCTGCTTGTTACCCTCATCTCGCTGGGCGCGGTGGCGGCGGGCACCTGGTGCCGCACCCATGTGGTCGCCGGCTTTTGCGCCGATCTGCGCGCGATGGTCTTCCGCAGGGTAAATACCCTCACCTTCGAGGAGGTCAGCCGTATCGGCACCTCGGCGCTGCTTACCCGCTCCACCCATGATGTCGGAACGCTGGCGTGGGTCGCCGATATGCTTTTCAGCAATATCATCACCATTCCGGTGCTGTTTTTCGGCGGCGTGGTGCTGGCGTTTTCCAAGGACAGCACGCTGGCGCTCATCATTCTGCTGGCAATGCCCGTCATCATGCTGCTGGTGCTTGTCATCGGGCGCAAGGTGGAGCCGCTGTGGAAGGTCAGCGATGAGTTCTGCGATAAACAGAACGACCTTGTGCGGGAGCGGCTGCACGGCATTCGCGTGATCCGCGCCTTTAACCGCGAGGAACAGGAGCAGAGCCGCATTGCCGAGGCGACCCGCGTGATGGCGGAGCATATCATCGAAGCCAATACCAAGATGGGACTGGTGGCGCCCATCGCCATCGCCCTGATGAACCTGGTGGCGGTCGCCGTGCTGTATCTCGGCGGCAGCCGCATGCAGAGCGGTATTTCCGGCGCCTCCGGCGGCGATATTTTTGCCATGGTGCAGTATATCGCGCTGGTGATGAACGGCATTGTCATGGCTGCCTTTGCCCTGGTGATGTACCCCCACGCCAAGGTCGCCGCGAACCGCATCGGTGAGGTGATGGACGCCGACATGATGACCGAGACCGCCGAGGAGGGCGGCGACGAGGATATCACCTTTGCCGGAGATATCCGCATGGAGGGCGTGACCTTCCGCTATGAGGGCGCCGACGCCGCGGCGGTAAGCGATGTTTCGCTGCACATTGCCGCGGGGCAGAAGGTCGCCATTATCGGCGGCACCGGCAGCGGCAAATCCACGCTGGTGCAGCTGTTGATGGCGTTCCGGCTGCCCACCGAGGGAAAGATCTACTTTGACGGACGGGATTCCGTTACCCTCAGCCGCCGCACCATTCGGCACAATATCAGCTGTGTTTTGCAGCGTGCCGGCATTTACAGCGGCACCATTCGGGAAAATATCGCCATGGGTCGCCCCTCGGCTTCCGAGGAGGAGATCATGGAGGCTGCCGCCGTGGCACAGATGGCGGATTACATCAAGGCGCAGCCGGAGGGACTGGAGCACCGTCTGGAGCAGGCGGGCAAGAACCTTTCCGGCGGGCAGAAGCAGCGGGTCAGCATTGCCCGCGCCGTGCTGAAAAACGCGCCGATCTATCTTTTTGACGACAGCTTTTCGGCGCTGGATTTTATGACCGAGGCGAACCTGCGGCGGGCGCTTGCCGAAAAGGCGGCGGGCAAGACCCAGATCGTGGTGACGCAGCGGGTGACCAGCGCCATGAGCAGCGACCGGATCTTTGTGATGGACGGTGGACGGCTGGTAGATGCCGGCACCCACACCGAGCTGCTGGAGCGCTGCGAGGTCTACCGTGAAATCTATCTTTCCCAGACGGGAGGTGAGCGCCGATGAGCCGCAAAAACAAACCGACCGGGGAAGTAAAAATGAGCACCGGCGAGGTCATTCGCCGGCTGGTGCGCGATGCGAAGCCCATTTACGGCTGGCTGCTGCTGGGCGCCCTGCTGGGCGGCGTGGTGGTGGCGTGTACCGTTATCGCGCCAAAGCTGCTGGGACAGGGGATCCAGCTGCTGTACGATGCATGGGCGGGCGAGCGCCCCACCGAGGGGCTGACCGCCGCGCTGCTGCCGATCTGCGGGGCGCTGGCGGGGGTATACCTGCTGAAAAGCGCCGTGGATATCGGCAAGATGTACCTGATGAACAATGTGGTGAGCAAATACTACACCTGTACTTTGCGCATCAAGCTGTCGGATAAGCTGTCCCGGCTGCCCATCAGTTTTATCGATAAAACCCCCGCCGGTCAGATCATCGACCGCATACAGGAAGATGTCTCCAACATGGGCGGCAGTATCCACGACATTGTAGATGTGACGGTGATGGGCTTTATGCAGATCGTGGTCATTGCCGTGATGATGCTGCGGGAAAACTGGCGCATGGGGCTTGCCGTTCTGCTGCTGATGCCGCTTTCCATCATCATTTCCTCCCGCATCTCTGCCGCCTGCGGCACCTATTTCCACCGCATGTTTGAGGAGAGCGGCAAGATGTACTCGGTGGTGGAGGAGAGCTATGCCAGCTACCAGACCACCAAGGCATATAACTACGAGGACGCCACCATTGCGGCGCACGCCGCGGCAAACGGGCGGCAGAAGGACGCCGAGGCGAAGGCGCTGTTTTTGCAGGGGCTTATCACGCCGTGCATTACCGCCGCCAACGCGCTGGCTTACATTCTGGTCGCCCTCATCGGCGGCTGCCTGACGGTGCAGGGGGCTTTGGGCGTGGGCGCCGTGGTAACGGTGCTGCTGTACTCCCGGCAGTTCTCCGCCCCGCTGGAGCAGATCGCTGGGGTGCTGGGCTCCGTGCAGCGCACCTGCGCCGCAGCCC
>JBNMIL010000102.1:0-6892 GCA_050873265.1 Angelakisella sp.
AGCCGAGCCGGATATTGACGACAAAGAAGTTTGGGACATCAACCGGGAAAAGGCGTTTCTGGCTCCTGAGCGCATCCGGCTGGTCACAGAGTACATTCTGACCCACTTTGACCAGAAAACATATCGTGGCGATAAGACCTACACCTTCAGCGTGCTGAAAAACATTAGCAAAGTGGCTTCCGCAAGCGGCAGACAGCAAATCGAGGAGATCAAGCAGAAACAGCGAGTCAGCGGTTTTAATTCTATTTTTGCCGTGTCCAGTGTCGATGCTGCCAAGCTGTATTACGCCGAGTTCCAGCGTCAGATGGCAGAGAATCCTCAGCGCAGGCTCAAGATTGCGGTCATTTACAGCTACGGCGCAAACGAGGAAGAGACGGACGGCATCCTTGACGAGGAAAACCCGGAGGATACCTCTGCACTGGATCAGAACTCCCGTGATTTTCTGGATGCAGCCATCCGTGACTATAACGAGATGTTCCACACCAACTACTCCACGAACGGGGACAAGTTCCAGAATTACTACAAGGATGTTTCTCTGCGGATGAAGAACAAGGAGCTTGATCTGCTGATCGTGGTGAATATGTTCCTGACCGGCTTCGATGCGACGACGCTGAATACACTGTGGGTAGACAAGAACCTGAAAATGCACGGCCTGATCCAGGCATATTCCCGCACGAACCGCATTCTCAACTCCATCAAGGTGTTCGGCAACATTGTATGCTTCCGCAATCTGCAAAAGCGCACGGATGATGCTATCTCGCTCTTCGGAGATAAGGAAGCGGGCGGCATCGTGCTGATGCGGGGCTATAAGGATTACTACTTCGGTTACGAAGATGGTGACGGAAAGTATCATCCGGGCTATCGGGATATGATCGAGGAGCTGACGATCAAGTTCCCACTGTCGGAGGAGCGTATCACAGGTGAACAGCGCCAGAAGGAATTTATCGTATTGTTTGGCGCAATCCTGCGGATGCGTAATCTGCTGACTTCCTTTGATGAATTTGCCGGAAATGAGATTTTGAGCGAGCGGGACTTCCAAGACTACCTTGGCCGCTATCAGGACCTGCGGGATGAATGGAAAAACCGTAGACCAGGCGGTGAAAAAGAGGACATCACGGACGATATTGTCTTTGAGATCGAGCTCATCAAGCAGATTGAGATCAATATCGACTACATTCTGATGCTCGTCCAAAAGTATCACGATTCCCACTGCGACGATAAAGAAATCCTCATTACGATTCAGAAGGCAGTAGATGCAAGTCCCGAACTGCGCAGCAAGAAGGCACTGATTGAAACCTTTATTGCAGGGATCAACGATGTGTCAGATGTGATGCTGGAATGGCGTACCTTTGTTGCCGAGGAAAAGGAACGGCAGCTTTTCACGATCATCCAAGAAGAAAATCTGAAGGACGAGGAGACCCGTCGCTTTATGGACAGCGCTTTCCGTGACGGTTCTGTCAAAACGACGGGCACTGACATCGACAAACTGATGCCACCGATCTCCCGTTTTGGCGGCGGGAACCGTGCCGCAAAAAAGCAGAGCATCATCGAAAAATTACAGGCGTTCTTTGATCGATTCTTCGGAATCGGCTGAGCGGGTCTTAGGGGTGTCCCTAACGAGGACTTTTTACGGAGTTCGTCAGAACGGAGTAAAAAGGCACTGCTCGCTAAGATGACGCAGGCATCGGGGGCAGTCGTACTGTTTGGCTCCGACAGGAGTAAAAACAGTCTGCTCGTTCAGACAATACAGTTCCTTCATAAGCGCAGAAAAGAGGCTCAGCTGGTACGCATTTGCATACTGGCTGCGCCTCTTTTTTCGTGAAAATACAGTGCCAACTAAACGAAAATCACTTCCGAATTGACGATTTCGGCGGCTCGATTACGGATATTATTGCTCCGTCTGATCCATTCCATTGGGGCAACTGCTTTGAGATTTTCGGTGATTTTTTCTTCTTCGGACAGTTGTTTCACAATGCCATCGAACAGTGTCTGCGCCTGCAATTCAATCCCGGCCAGATAGCTGTTCAGCGTTCCGGCAGTGAGTAAATTGTAATAGCGCACACGGTGATGCTCTTTCAGGTACCGCCGATGTCGCTGTCCCCATACGCCGATCAGCACCTCGTCCTGTTCTCCAATCTTAAAATCGGGCAAGAAGTAGTCTCCCTCCTGTCGGTATGTGCCACCCAGTTTTTCAAACTCCGTCATAGTGCTTCCCTCCATTCATTCTGTGTATACAATCTTGAACTTCTTGCGCTTTGCACCGATGATTTTCAGCAGCACTTCGTCAACGGCGTCAGTATATCTGCCCTCTACGATGATCCTGCTGCGCCGATCATTCAGACTCCCAATAAGAAGCCGCCTTTCCGTATCATCCAGTGCGAGATGATATTTCTGCTTCACATTCCGCCCTCCTTGTGCTATCATTGTAACGAAGAGGCCAGTAAAAATCGAATGTGCGGATAAAATTCTAAAGAAGCTATTCGTGTGCGAGATGAAATATGTGTGTTTCTGCCGGTTAATTCATTGTTTTATGAAATCCGTTATCAACACTCGCACCAAATAAAAAAGACGCCTACCGGCGTCTTTTTTATTTGGTCAGGGGGAACCCTTCATTTTAGCAAGCCGCTCGTCTCTGCCCTGATAAAACGCGCAAGGGGAACCGCTATGGTTCCCCTTGCACACATTCCCCTCCTTGCCTTGCCGCCGGTCTCTGCGTTCGCTTCCGGCGTCTTTTTTATTTGGTCGGGGGAACCTTTCATCAGCACAAATCACCAGCCTCTGCCCTGATGAAACACGCAAGGGAAACCTCCATGGTTCCTCTTGCACATCTGATAAATCTCTGCGTCTTTTTCGGTATTCTTTTATCCGGCAGAAAAAGCCTCTCGATCCAGCAAATGCAGTATCACGCGATCGATAAAGGCGATGATCTCCTGCGGAGCATTGAGGTCCAGCACCGCACAGTCTGCTTTCAGATCGGGAATATCAGTCGCGACCGCGATCGGCGTCCGCGAAACCGGAAGCGATGAATTCCCTTGCCGCACCACCTCAATTTTGGGGAGATCCTCATTTTTGAAGCCCTCCAGCAGCACCAGATCACATTCTCTCCATAACGGCAGCGTATGCAGCAGCTCCCGCTGCTGCGTTACGACCATGCTGTAATCTCGGCTTGTTACCACCACAGGCATGGCGCCGGCGGCACGCACCCGAAAGCTGTCTGTCCCCGCCACATCGGGTGTAAAGGTGTGTCCGTCATGCTTGCAGAAGCCCACCCGCAGCCCGCGCTGCGCATATGCGGCTGCCAGCTTTTCGCACAGCGTCGTTTTCCCGCTGTTTTTTACGCCGCAGATTGCGACCACCGGCGGCGCCGTCAGTTTTCGGTACTCCCGCGGGGTATTGATGTTCCAAAAAACCTGATCCGGAAATCCGGTGTAGGCAGCCTCCAGAACATGCGCCGCTGCCCGTTCCAACAGATCCGCCATACGGCCGTTCCCCTCCGCAAGCATCTGTTCCATGATGGGCAGGCAGTCGCGGGTATATACCCCGCAAAGCGGCTGCAAGCGTCCGTCACGGCTCCTCATCACCCAAGCCTTCCAGCCGGCATCGGAAAAGGAGACCAGATATTCCGCCAGCCGGCGCGGGAACCACGGCAGATCGCAAGCCAGCACCAGCAGGGCATCACTGCGGCAGCACCGCAGTGCCGAGCAGATCCCGCCCATCGGTCCCTTTCCGGGTGTTTCGTCCCGAACAATTTCCCAGTCGGGCAGCGAATACGCCGTTTCTCCCACACTCAGCAGCTTTTCCTCACAAAAGTCCAGCGCCGATGCCGCATGGGATAAAAAGGTCCCGTCCTCATAGGGAAGCAGCGCCTTGCTTCGTCCCATTCGGCTGCTGCTGCCGCCTGCCAGCAGCAGCGCACCCACCGTTTTTACCACTTGTTCCGCTCCCCTTTCCTTTGGTCTGCTCCTTTAGCGGCGTCTTTCCCACCTGCGATGGCTTTCTCTTATCCCTCAAACGCTTTTCCCAGGTCGCTGCGCACGCGGGAGACATAGGTCACACAGCCGGTCCCCCAGCGATAGGGATACGGCTCCAGCAGGGCGGCTTTCTCCGCCTCGGTGCAGCTTGTAAAGGCTCCGCCCAGGCAATGCTGCTCACACGCCGGCAGAAACCCTCTTTGACGGCGGTCCATGCACAGGTCACATTTGACGGCTTTTCGCTTGCCGTCCACTATTTTCAGCCCAATGGCACCGTAGGGGCATTTCCGGAAGCACAGCCCACAGCCGACGCAGCGATCCTCCACTACCGCGATTAAGCCCTCATCGGTTCTTACCAAAGCGTCTCGGGGACACACTTCGGCACATGCGGGAGAGGCACAGTGCTGGCAGGCGACCGGCAAAAAGTCGCACCGGACCCTGTTCCCGTGGAGGTTTTCCACCCGAAAAACCTCCACGGGCTTAAAATCCTCCGCAGCAAGTCCGTGCTCCCGCTTGCATGCCACCTGGCACGCTTTACAGCCCCAGCAACGGTCAATATCCACGATCATAAACATCTTCTGCCCGCTCATGCTTTTTCCTCCTCCACCGGTCTCACTCTGCACAGGTAGCCGCGGTCACACACTGTTCCCACGCCTGCGGCGTATTGTCCCCAGCTCACCGTTTTATTGATGTTATATTCCTCCCACCAACCGGAGATCCCCTGCACCACGTCCTCCCGCAGACCCATGGTGAAGCGGGCATAGGCATAGGCTTTTCCGGCTCTGGTTTCCACCAGTACCTTCTGTCCGTCATGGATCCCCAGTGCCTCGGCGGTTTTGGGGTGGATATCCAAGAAGGCGCGGGGCGCCAGCTCCAGCAGGTAGGGGTTGGTGCGGTTTTCCGAAATACGGTAGGCACTTTCATGCCGTCCAGTTGTCATCAGCAGGGGATACTGCCGGTACAGCTCCGGTGTGATCTCCGCGTCCTCAAACGGCGGCGTATAAACCGGCAGCGGCATGCAGCCCTTCTGCTCCGCCAGCTGGGAATACAGCTCGATTTTGCCGGAGGGCGTCTTAAAGCCCTTCTTTTTATAAAGCTCATATTGCAGCGGTGCGTACAGGCGCCGCTTTTCTTTGGCACTTTCAAAGGTTTCTCCGGCAGGTGCCAGCATGTAATTGTAAAGATCCAAATGGTCTTTCCAGAATTCCTTTTCCAGTCCCAGACGGCGCGCCAGGTCGCAGATGATATCCACATCGTTGCGCGCTTCTGCGATCTCGGTGATCTTCTGCTGGATCAGCGTATGACGGTTATCCGTCTGGAACGAGCTTATTACATTGTTGCGCTCCAGCCAGCTGGAAGCCGGCAGCACAATATCCGCCATTTTGGCGGTCGGGGTCATAAAAATATCGCAGACGGCAAGGAAATCCAGCGAGCGGATCGCCTTTTCCACCAGGTCGCTGTTGGTATAGCTGACCAATGCGTTAGAGCCAAAGATCATCGCGCAGCGAATGGGGTAAGGGTCACTGCTGAGCACCTGCTGCCAAAGGGTAGGCATATGGGCGGTAGGCACCGGCGAAAGCTCCCGAGTCAGCAGCGGGAATTCCTCATAGCCGCAGCGCTTTTTCTGCACCTCCTGCGGCAGTGCACCGGCGCGGACAAAATCCAGCGTATTCTGGCTGATCTCCCCGCGGCTGCTGCCGACGATATTGCTGCCGGGCTTTCCGATATTACCAGTGATACTGATGAGGATAGAGATCGCACGGGTGCATTCCATGCTGTCGTGCTGCTGGTCCACCGCCAGGCAGCGAATCAGGCTGGCAGCCTGCGCGCCGGCATAAAGGCGCGCCGCTTTCAGGATAAGCTCCTTATCTATGCCCGTTTTTTGGGCAGTCCATTCCGGTGTGTATTCCTTTACGCTTTCCCGCAGCTCCTCAAAGCCGTAGGTCCACTCCTCCACAAAGGCGCGGTCGTAAAGCCCCTCTTCGATGATAATATGGATCATTCCCAGCGCAAGGGCTGTATCACTGTCCGGACGCACCTGCAGCCAAAGGTCTGCCTTGGCGGCGGTTTCCGAAAGGAATGGATCCACACAGATGAGCACTGCGCCGCGCTGTCTGGCGTCCATAATATCACCGGCACGCACACCCCATGTCATGGGAGGATTGATGCCCCAGCACAGGATCACATCTGCGTTAGGCAGGTCAAAGCTCTCGGCGTACTGCGAGCCCGGTCCAAAGGTCAGGTTGCAGTCGATCAGCCGCGGCCAAAGGCACTGCGCCCAGCCTGCCGCACCGTTATTGGGCGTTCCGAATACATTGGCAAACCGGCTGTATACACGGCTCCAGCCGCGGCGCGTCCCCTCCAGGATCGCTACCCCCTCCGGTCCCAGCTTTTCCTTATACTCGGTCAGCTTTTGGGCAACGGTATCCAGCGCCTCCTCCCAGGAGATCCGCTCAAAGCGTCCCTCTCCGCGCTCTCCCACACGCTTCATGGGGTAATTCACACGGTTGGGATTATAGCAGAGATCCGGCGAAGCCAATCCCTTTGCGCACAGTCTGCCATGGGTCTGCGGGCTTTCCGGATCGCCCTCGCACCGCAGCACTCTCCCGGTCTTTTCATCGGTATATACCAGTGCCTCGCAGGTGGAGTGGCAGGAAAAGCAGGTGGTCGCCCAGCATTTTTCGCCGGGACGCGGCTGCCGCTGCTCCGGCGGTCGGTACTCCGGCGAGCGCTTGGGTTCGCAGTGCTCCGCTTTTCCGGTTTTCACTATGGCGTCGATCGCTTTGCCGCGCCATGTGTCATCAAATGAATTGCCCAGCAGCTTTGCTGCAAATTCTTTTCTTTCCATCTGGAACCTCACTTTTCTCCGTCCGTAAATCGGTCTTGAAATCTATCTGTGCCGCCTTTATAATATATAATAT
>JBNMIL010000103.1:0-6778 GCA_050873265.1 Angelakisella sp.
CGCCATAGAGGTGAGCCTTTCCGCGCCGCTGGGTACCCGCATGGACGTGGGCACCGTGCCGCGGGAAATTTCCGATTTTGTTTCCGCCGTGACAAAGACGGTGGATCTGCCCGTTTCGATAAAGCTAAGCTATGAAGCCTCCAACTTCAACGGCTTTACCTCCTCGCTGGAGGAGGCGGGAGTTGCCGGTGTGACCGCCATTGACGCCCTGAAGGGCTTGATGGGGGTGGATCTGGAGCACCACCGTGCGCTGATGCCCACCTACGGCGGGTACAGCGGACAGTATATCCGTCCGGTGGCGCTGGCGACCATCGCCACGCTGAAGCAGACGACGAGCTTCCCCATCTGCGGCTGCGGCGGAATCAACACGGCGCATGACGCACTGGAATTCTTTATGCTGGGCGCGCAGTGCGTACAGCTTGCCAGCGTGCTGCTGCGGGACGGCTATGGGGCGATCCCGAAAATCCTGCGTGACCTGGAGGACTGGCTGACCGCGCACGGGTACCACTCGGTGGAGGAGGTATGCGGGCTGGCGCTGGATTCGCTGCGCCCCTTTGAGGAGCTGCCGCCCCGCCCCCTGACCGCCCACCTGACCGGCGGCTGCGACGGCTGCGGCAAGTGCGTAAACACCTGCCTGTACAATGCCATCACCATGACGGAGGAAAAGATGGTGGAGCTGGATATCCGGCACTGCACCGGCTGCGGCATGTGCGAGGCGGTATGCCCGCAGAACGCGCTGGAGCTGCGGTGGTAAACAGGGAAGCATCGCATCTCCAACTTGGTATTCACCTCCCCTGCCCCGTTAAAGCAGAGCAAAACCCATTACCCCCGACAACAGCAGTCGGGGGGTAATTTTTGACAGGTGACAGACAAGGGTTTTTGATTGACTGTCCGGCAGCGAAATGCTATGATAGGCAAAGAGGAAAAAACCTCCGAAATCGACATGAAAAGGAGCTATGTATCATGACTTATCCCAATGCCGCGGCAGGACTGAAAACCGTGTATCAATCCCAGATCGTCGGGCTGGTCGCTACGGTACTGCTGTTTATTCCGCTGGTCAACATTTTGGCGGTGGCTGCGCTGCTGGTCGCCTTTGTGCTGTACATGATCGGTCTGAACCAGTGCGCCAAACAGGACGACGGCTACAAGACCGCCTTTACGCTGGTCATCGTCAATCTGGTGGTCAACCTACTGGGGAATTTTATTCCCGGCGCGATCGGCACCATTCTTTCGCTGGTGGGTGATTTGCTGACGCTGGCGGCGCTGTACTTTGTGTGCACTACGACCAACCGTCTGCTGGGGAACCTGAGCGCGCCACAGCAGGTGATCGACCGCGGCGTAGTGGTGTGGAAGATCAATGTGATCTGCACCATTGTTGCCGTTGTGTGCGAGCTGCTTTCGATGATCCCTGTCAATTCCCTGCGGCTGCTGGCTTCCATTGTATCGCTGATCGCCGCCATTGCGCAGATCGTGGGTACCGTACTGTATGTGCTGTTCCTGCGGGACGCCTACCGTGTGATGGAGCGGGACAGCGGCACCACGCCCGATATGTATGTGGGTCCGGAGCTGTAATAACTGCTTGATCTAAAAAAAGATCTCCCCCCTATCCGTGATGGATAGGGGGATTTTTGTGTCAGTTGACAAGATACAGCATAATATGATACAATATTCTTGGAGAAAACATGAGAAATTTATTAAAAAAGGAGATGGATATAATGAGTTATCCCAATGCTGCGGCAGGACTGAAAACTGTATATCAAGCTGAGCTGGTGGGGCTGATCTCCATTGTGCTGGTGATCGTCCCCATTGTGCAGATTTTTGCGGTAGCTGCCATACTGGTGGCGGCTTTTCTATCCCTGGTGGGGTTAGCCCAGTGCCGCAAGGACGATAAAGGCTACCGCACCGCTTTTAATCTGGTCATTATCGGGCTGGTCACGAACCTGGCTGCCAGCCTGGTTTCTGCTTATGCCGGAACCGAAGGGATAGCAGGTATTTGCGGCAATATTCTATCTGCGGCAGACAGTGTTTTAACGCTGGCTTCGCTGTACTTTGTATGCATTACCACCAATCGTCTGCTAAAAGAAACGGGCGCTGCGGAAAATCTGATCGACCGCGGTATCGTAGTATGGAAACTGAATGTGATATGTACTGTTATCCTTATTGTATGCTATCTGCTGCGAATGATCCCCGGCGACATCACACCCATCATCGCCGGATATCTTGCGATTTTTGCCGTAATTGCCCAAATCGTCGGCATATTGCTGTATATCCAGTACCTGCGCAGTGCTTACCGGACTTTGGAAGCAGCCATTCCCCAGGAGGATCGGGTACAGCAAATGATGTGATATATCGCAGCAATAATACATAATGTATACCGAAGAACGATGAAAAGAGCCTCCCGCGCGGGAGGCTCTTTTTGGTCTATATGCTGCAAAAAGGGAGCCTTGCGGCTCCCTTTGGAGAGAATATGCGGTTTTATACGGTGGGGGTGCCGCAGTAGGGGCAGAAGTTACCGCGAACCATCTTGCGGCACTTGGTGCAGAAGCGGTCCTCCAGACCGTCAGCGGCGGGAGCGGGGGCTGCCTGCGGCTGATTATTCTGCTGACCGAGCTGCTGGGCGATATGGGCGCCGATGGCGACCTCCGCGCTGAGACCGGCAACGCTGCCGCCCTTTTCCATGCCCTCCGCCGCAGCGACGGTGACATATTTGTTGGTATCGGTGATGAAGGACTGCGCGGCGACCTTTTCCGCCATCTTTTCGACCTCCGGCGGGTAGCTGACGCTGATGATATTGACATCACGCACGCCCAGACCGATATCGAACAGCTCCTTATCCAGCTCCTCCGCCATCTTTTTGCCGAGGGTGCGGTTGTTTGCCTGAAGCCCGACGAGGACATTCAGCCCCACGGCACGCTCGCCGTTGAGGATCGCTTCCGCTACCACGCCGCTCATCTCGCCGCGGATACGCTCCGAGACATCGCTGAGGGAGTAGGTATCACGGATCCCGGCGACCTTGGTGATGAACGCCAGATAATCGCGGAAATAGATGACCATATTGCCGTTCATGCCCACGGGGATCCCGCTGGGGACCTCCGGCGTGGGAATCATGATGCGCTGGGTGGTGCCCCAGTTGAGGGTGAGATCCTTGCTGTTGACAAAGTAGACCTCCGCGCGCTCGCCGGTATCGCTGCGCAGGTGCAGCGCAGCATTGATATGGGTGAGGAACGGAATGATCTGGGTGTCGATATCGTAGGTACCCTCATTTTCAAAAATGCCGTGGATACGCCCGCCGGAGTAGAAGATCGCCTTTTGACCGGCGCGAATGACCAGACGGCTGCCTTTCTTGATCTCGCGGTTTTTCCATTTGTAAAACAATACATCGGGGCGGTATTCGATCCACTCCACTGTATCTTTTCTCTGATTAAAAAGTCCCATTATCACATCTCCCTTTCCGGAACGGCTTACCAGTCGCCGCCCCAATCGTAGCCGTAATCGTAGCTGCCGTAATCGATATCCCCGCTGTCGTAGCTGTAATCGTAGCCGCTATCCCAGCCGCTGTCGTAATTATAGCTGCCGCCGTAATCATAATCGTAGCTGCTGCCGTAATCGTAATCGTAGCTGCTGCCGCTGTAATCATAGCCGCTATCGTAGCTGTAGCTGCCGCCGGAATAGCTGTAGCCGCCATAGGAACCGCCTCCGTCACTTTCCAGCAGTGCCAGCCCGCCGAAGAACAATGCCAGCACCAGCAGAATGACGAGAATGATCTTACCGACGCTTTTTGGGTACTGAGCGGAGACCTTGCCGGTCTCGCCGTTGATCATGTAGTGGTAGGTCTTGCCGGCGTAGCCGTACTTTGCTTTCCACAGCGGCACCAGCACATGCTTGTAGCGCACCGTATTGAAGTGGGTGCTGAGCGCCGTGACCTGCGCCTGCGAATAGCCGTGCCCGCGGATATCGCTTTCCGCGCGGCTGCGCTGGTCGCTGTCGACATAGCTGCGAGCGACCTTGAAGCCCTCGATGCCGTCGATGGTGTAACACTCCGCCTGATAGCCTGCAAGGTACTGCGGGTGGTAGGGGTGGGTATTTCCGATGGTATTGTAGGGCAGCACCTTTTGAATGAGATTGCCGCTTGCCGTTTTGCTGGCGCAGACCTGAATATCATCGTAGTGCCCGTACACCATGCCGGAAACGGGATACCACTCGGTATAGCTTTCGGTCTTGCCGTCCCGCCCATGGCGGGTACGGGTGCGCCCGCCGCGCCCGCTGTACTGGCTGACAACATCGGCATCGTAGGTCCAGAACGGGACATACATGCCGACCAGCTCACCCTCGGCAAAGGTGCGCTTGAGACTGGCGGGGGCGAACCAACGCTTGCGGATCCACTTGCCGAAGCGCTGCTGCGCCTCGTAGCGGTCGATGGCAAAGGGCACAACGCCCTCCACCGGTATGCCGTTGTGCTCGGTCTCCGGCTTGATCTGCGGGGAGCCACACATAGGGCAGACCGCGGCAGTCCCCTCGGCGGGGAGGAAGAACTCGGCGCCGCAGACATCGCAGCGCAGCGCGGTCTCGCCGTTTTCCAGCATCCGGCGCCCCTCCCGCGCGCGGTAATCGGAGAAATCGTACTCCTCTACCGTATCCTTATCGGCAGCGATCTTTTGGATACTACCACAAGAGGCACAACGAAATTGCTGTGCCTCCGGATCAAATACAATATTTCCGCCGCAGGTGGGACACCGCAGGGCGGCATTGGTTTGCTCCGATGTGGCGGTCATGGCTTATTTGCCCAGACGAGCCTTGAGCGCGGCGAGGTCAGCCTCGACGGAAGCGGAAACCTGAGCTGCTTTCTCGCTGTACTTCTCCTCCAGCTTCTTGATGTCCATCTTATCCGCCAGCTCCTCATTGAGGGCGACCTTGGCATCGACGGAATCAATACGCTTCTGGACGGCTTCCATCATGTTCTCAAAGCCGGTCATATCGGTGCGGCCCGCTACCTTGTGCATCAGGTCGTCCATCTTCTCCTTATGTTCGGCAACGGTCAGCTTGGCGCGCAGCTCGACCATCTTGCCCTCGGCGGAGGCGATGTCCTCCATGAGCTTGCGGGTCATCTGACGCATCTTATCGCTGTTGCTCTTCGCCATTTCATAAGCGGCTTCCAAATCCGCTTTCTTGGCGACGAGCTGGCTCTTGGCATCCAGGAACTTTCTGGCGTCATCGTCATTGCCGGCGAGGACTGCCTGCTCGGCATAGCGGTCATACTTCGCGATCTCCTCGTTGTTGGCGGCGACACGGCGGGCGGCTGCCATTTCATCGGCGATGATGGCAGAGGTCTCGGACTTCAGCTCCTCCAGATTGGCGCGGGCGTCAGCGAGATACTTTTCCAGCAGCTTGCCGGCGTTCTTCTCCTCAGCACCGCTGAGAAGGCTGTTGATGTTCGCGCTCATGATGTCACTAAATCTTTGCAGAATACCCATTATTGTTCCTCCTGATGATATTTTATCGTTTTTGGGGGACGGGAACCCGCCCATCAATATTATATTATAGCACCGCGGGGAAAAAATCAAGAAACCAGCGGTGTATTTACCGAATATTCATTATTTTTTCGGTTTATTCCTCGGCATCGAGATATGCGGCGCCGATGATGCCGGCATCGCCGCCCAGCGCCGCCCGCCGGACGGGGCAGGTGGGAGAACGGTGCCCGCCGTAGCGGTTCGCCCGCACATAGTCATTGAGCGGCCCGATGAGGGCATCGCCCGCATTGCTGACGCCGCCGCCGATGAGGACGACCTCCGGCGCGAAGATATTGACGAAATTAACGATGCCCGCACCGACATAGGTGACATACTGCTCCACCACCGCCTTGGCGGTCTCATCGCCCTCCGCCGCGCAGATAAAAGGCGCGCTGCCATCGGCGGGGTCAAAACGCTTCATGCTCGTTTCGGGATGAGCCAACTCCGCACGGTGACGCTGACGCAGCAGCCCCGTGGCGGAGGCGTAAGCCTCCAGACAGCCGCGCTGCCCGCAGGTACAGGGCTCGCCGCCGAGGATCAGCGTGGTGTGCCCCATTTCCGTCCCCGGTCCCACATCGCCCTCGTAAACCCTGCCTCCCAGCACAACACCGCCGCCCACACCGGTGCCGAGAGTAAGCAGCACAGCGCTTTTGGCGCCCTTAGCGGCACCCGCGACGACCTCGCCCAGCGCGGCGCAGTTGGCATCGTTGGAAAGGCGCACCGGAACGCCCAGCTCCTGCCGCAGCTCATCGCAGAGGGGGACATTTTTCCAGCCGAGGTTGTTGGCATAGACCACCAGCCCCTCCGAAGCGCGGCAGTAGCCCGGCGAGCCGATGCCGACCGAGACGCAGTCCGCCAGCGTGATGCCCGCCTTTTTGACCGCTTCCTTGACGCAGCCGGCGATATCATAGATGACCTCATCCAGCATACGGTCGGGACGGGTCTTGACGGTGGCGCGCGCGATGATCTCCTTGTTTTCATCGACCACGCCGACCGCTACATTGGTGCCGCCGAGATCGATGCCTACACGATATTCCATAGAACAGTCCTCCTTTGTGAGCTTCTGCCCATAGTATAGCGCAAACGGGGGAAAAAGAAAAGCAAAAGGAGAGGAAATTTGCAGCGGGCGGGTTTTTTCGGCAGATGGCGGCGCAGAAAACCGAAAGACCCGCCATGCGGCGGGTCCGAGAGGTAATGAAATAATGAAGATGTAAGAGTTGATCAGACCTTGAGGGCACGGCGCAGAGGCGGCACGATGAGAAGAGCAAGGA
>JBNMIL010000104.1:0-6730 GCA_050873265.1 Angelakisella sp.
CCGAGACCGCCGCAGGCGGTCTGCCTGCGGCAAACCGCAAAAAAGCCGCCCTGCCCCATCGGAGCAGAACGGCTTATTTTTGTTATCTTGCTTCCGCCAGCAGAATACTCACCGCGCCGGCTTCCTGTGCCGCGCGGATCTGCTCCGTCAGCTGAGTCTCACCCCAGCCGCTGCCCTGCCACAGGTCTGCGGCAGGCGCATAGGTCTGCACCTCCGCCGCCAGCGCTACGCCGTCCGGCAGCTTTTTGGCAAGGGAGGACCACCACGGGTGCATCACGGTGTAGATGCTCTCCTCCAGCGGCGCCTTACGGGTCGCAAACTGCTCCGGCTGTGCCTTGATGAGACAATCTTCCGCCGATGCCATAATATCCAGCGGGCTGCCGCCCAGCCGCACGCTTTCGCCGGAAAGATCGCCCAGCCACAGCGCCGTCCACAGGCTTACACCCTTTGCCTGCATCGCGGCTTTCGCCTTGGCGGTAAAGTCCGCCAGCACCGCCGATTTATCCACCGTCACGCCCTTTTCGGCATAGGTAGCAAGGTTCAGCGAATATCCCGTGGGGAACTGCACCCCCTCCAGAATGATCGCCTCCAGCCCATAGTCGGCGGCTTCCTGCAGCAGGCTGAGGATATAGCCCTGCGCCCGTTCGCTGACGGGGTTCAGCCAGGTATGACCGCCGGCGTCCTTATCGTTGTGGATCCAGTTGGTCTCGGTGTAGTTGTACTTCACCATCGCCTCCGGCATCTTGCGGGCGGCGGTGTGGTCATCAAATGCCCACAGCCGTCCCACGGGGGTCAGCCCCGCCGCCTTTATCTTGGCGATGACTGCCGCCAGATCATACCGCTGGGCAGTCTGCGCCGCGTTGCCGGTCACATCTTCCAGCGCACTTTGGTACAGCACCAGTCCGTCGGAATCCTTCAGGGTGAATACCGCGCCGGTGCAGCCCTGCGCCGCCATTTCATTCAGGCGGTTTTCCAGCGCCGTCATGTCATACAGCACCGCGGTATCCAGCACGGCGCAGCTTTCCGGCAGTGCCGTCTGCGCGGCGGTCGGATCGGACGGATCGTTCGGCTCGCCCTGCTCGCCGCCCTGCTGGTTCCGGTTCTGCTCCTCCTCCTGACGCCGCTGTTCCTCCTCGGCGCGGCGCTCCTGCCGCTCGATGGATCTTTCGGTCAGCCATGCGCTGATGGGGTCATACAGGAACCAGCCGGCAGCGCACGCCCCCGCGATCAGCAGCACCAGCAGCACCGTTTTTGCCGTGGCAGCCTTGCGCTGATGCCGGCGGTCGCGCCCGTAGCGCCTTACTTTGTATTCCTTCATCTCTTTTTACTCCCTCAGATCAGTAATGCCGTTTATGCCGCCAGCGAATGTCCCAGCAGCCCGAATAGCGCCATGGAGATCAGCCCCGCGCCGATGAGGCGAATGGGCAGCCCGCGCAGGAAAAAGGGCAGACGGGTGTACTTGAGCCGGTCGGCAAAGACGATATGCAGCCGCACCGCCAGCAGATAGCCCAGACCGCTGCCCAAGCCGAAGATGAGGCTTTCGTACCAGCGGTAGTTGTTCAGGCAGCACAGCAGCAGCACGCCCACCGGCAAAAAGGAAAAGCAATCCCGCGTAAAGGCGTGCATAAAGGCCTCGGTGGGGCGGTCATTTTTGGTTGCCTGGAACAGAATGACGCACGCCAGCAAAAACAGCACGATATACAACAGAATGCCCGCCGGTGTGCTGAGATAAACAGGGATATCGGTATAACCGGTAAAGATGAGCCGCCCCAGCCAGCCGGCGACCGCCGCGGGCAGGCACATGCCCGCCGCTATGACGCTGCGCAGCATCACATCACGCCGCTCATTCAGCTGGGCATCTACCGTTTCCGCCATAAAGCAGCGGGTATAAAAGGGGTTTTCCACCAGTGCCGCCGTCAGCAGCAGCCCCAGCAGGTTCCACGCAAAGCTCATGCTTCAGCCCCCTTTCCCGCGGTTTCCGCCTGTCTGCGGCGGGTAATGGCACGATGCAGCGCCGCTTCCACGGCACGCAGCACCGCCAGCAGAAAGCCGGAAAGGATCAGCCCGAAGAACGGCTGCTCCGCCGCCTCGGCACGGAAGGTCATCGCCACCGGCAGCCCCAGTATGGTGTTGTGACGCAGCAGCTCCCGCAGCGCGCCGCTTACCAGTATGATAATGCAGAAATCCCGCAGAAAGCGCAGTGTGCGCCCCCAGAATTCCCGCATATTATCCACCGCCGTGTAGCTATCCGCCTGTAAAAGCACCGGCGCCGCCACCAGCAGGAACAGATAAATCCCAAGCGAATCATACGCGCCGGGCCAGTACAGCACCAGCCCCCCGCAGCACGCCGCCGCCAGCATCGCGGCGACCAGCACCGTCAGCGGCAGCGCCAGCCACTCCGCCATATTCAGCCTCCGGCGTAAAATAAGGTGCAGGGCGGAGCAGGGCAGCATCAACACCACCAGCACCGCGCACAGGATAATGGCGTTTTGCAGGGAGGTGGCACCCACCGCCCAGAAGGGCACGGCGCCCAGCATCAGGTAGGCGTGGTCCTCGCTGGTTTTTTCGGCGGCACGGCGGCGCGCCTGCGCACGGGCGCTGCTTTTCTGCACCCGACGGCTCCAGCGGGAGGGCAGCAGAGGGCGCTCTTCCTCCTGCTGCGGCTGCGGTCGGCTCAGCAGCTCCTCCGCCTCCTGCTCATCATTCAGCGGCAGCTTTTCGTTTGGCATAGCGCTCCCTCCTTTCCTTCTGCATTCTCTTTTCGGTCAGGGTATCGATATAGTGGTTGATGACATTCATCAGCAGCACCACGAACAGGATCCCCTGCTGGTAGGCGCCGAAGTAATTGAACGCCGCCAGCAGCAGCCCCGCCACAATGCCGGAAAGCAGCCGTCCCTCCTCACGGGTCGCGCCCGTCACCGGCTCCGAGAGCATGAAGATGGCGCCGAACAGCGCCGCGGTGCCGAATACCTCGTAGTACATGGAGGCAAGGGAGGAATAGGCGGCACGGGGGAAGAACGCGGCAAAGACCGCCACGACCCCCAGCGTGGTTAGCGGCTGCCACAGCCGGATACTGCCGCGCGCCGCCAGATACAGCATACACGCCAGCAGCACCAACCCGTTCAATGTGCCCATCGGACCCGGGTGCAGCCCCAGCATCACGCTGGTCATATCGGTGGAGGGGGTACTGCCCATGCTGAGTACATAGGCAATGGAATTGGTGGTGCGCACCGTCACCTTCCCGAATACCTCGGGATTGGTAAAGGTGGCGGGATAGGCAAAGACCAGCTGCGGGAAGCACAGTGTGACAAACAGAAGCCCGCCCGCCGCGGGATTAAACAGGTTATAGCCGGTGCCGCCAAAGGCGTATTTCACCAGCAGAATGGCAAATACATCGGCAATGACGACCACATAGTACGGAATGGAGGCGGGCAGCATCAGAGGGATCATCATGCCCGTCACCAGCGCCGAGATATCATGGGCGTTGTGGCGCTCCAGCCGCATCAGACTGCCCAGCCACTCACACAGCATACACACCGCCATAGAGACAATGCCCAGCGTGATGGCACGCCAGCCGTAATAGAACGCCGCAATGAGGTACAGCGCCGCCATGCACAGCATCACGTCCAGCATGATGCCGCGGGTGGTGGTGGGGTGCTTGATATACGGCGCCATCAGGGAAGATTGACGGATCACGGCTCCTCGCCCCCTTTCAGCTTCTGCCGGTATAGCAGGATCTCCCCCGCCACCGACTGACGGGAGGGACAGATATAGCTGCAGCACATGCACTGGGTGCAGTCCTCTATCCCCAGCTCCTCCACCCCGCGGCGGTTGCCGCGGCGCAGCTCCTGTAAAATGCGCATGGGGTTAAGTCCCTGCGGGCACACGGCGGTACACCGCCCGCACCCGATGCAGGTATAGCTGTATTCGTGCTTATCCTCCCGTATCGCCAGTACGGCGGCGGTACGCAGCTCCACCTTTATTCCCCGCAGGTCCTCGGTGGCTTCACCGGTCAGGGGTCCGCCCAGAATAACACGGGTGGGGTGCTCGGTCAGCCCGCACAGCTTGATCAGCTCCCACACCGGCGTGCCCAGCGGCGCTTCCACATTGCGGGGAAAGCCGATGCAGTTGCCCGCCACCGTCACAAAGGTGGTGGTCTGCGGGCGACCCTCGGCGGCGGCGCGGTATAGGTGGATCATGGCGCAGGCGCCTACCAGCAGCCAGCCGTTTTTGCCCTTGTACTGCTCCTCCAGCTCCTCCTCGATATGGCGCTGGGCAGGGTACTTGCCGCCGATCTTCTTAATGGGGATCCCCCCGATATTGCGGGGAATGGCGACCTCGCTGTCGCTGATATGCTTGTACACCAGTATGGTGCTGTCGGCAGTGCCCAGCACCTTTGCCGCCAGCCGGATCCCCGCCGCGCACTGGTCGCGCAGTGCCAGCATAGGCCCCATCTGGCTGCTGACATATGGCTCGTCATCAATGGCATCAATAAGCAGCATGGCGCCGCTGCCCGCGGCTTCCCGCAGCTTTTCCGCCAGCGGGCGTCCGTCGGTCTCATCTACGATATCGGCTTCCTCCGCCGCCAGCAGGATCTCCTCCGGCGAAAGCGCCTCGATATCGCGCGGGTCCTCGCACGGCTCCGCCGGCTCCATCTGCTTTACGGTACGGCTGAGCGCCGGCTCCTTCATCTGCTCCAGCATGACGCCGCGCCGGTACAGCCCCTTAAATATCTTATCGGTCAGTTGCATGGCTTATCTCCTTACTTTTTCGGGAGTTTCCCATCTTGTTATCCGGCTTATCCGGCGTTTTCCGCCAGCTCCCGCAGCGCGGCGATCTCCGCGCCGTAATCCTCCTTGCCGAACACGGCGCTGCCCGCCACAAAGCAGTCGGCGCCCGCGGCGGCGGCAGCGGCAATGGTCTTGCGGTTGATGCCGCCGTCCACCTGCAAAACGATATCGGGGCGGCAGTGCTCCCGCAGCCAGCGCAGCTTCGGCATCATGTCCTCCATAAAGCTCTGCCCGCCAAAGCCCGGCTCCACCGTCATCACCAGCACCAGCTCCACATCGTTAAGATAAGGCGCCAGCGCCTCCACCGGTGTTTTGGGCTTTACGGAAATGCCCGCCTTCATGCCCTCGGCGTGGATCATGCGAATGGTCTCGGCGGGGTCGCCCTCCGCCTCCAGATGGAAGGTCACCAGCTCGGCGCCGCTCTTTTTCAGGTCGGCGATGTATTTCTGCGGCTGGCTTATCATGATATGCACATCAAAAACCAAGCCGCACACCGGACGGATACACTTGATGACCGGCATACCGAAAGAGATATTCGGCACAAAGTGCCCGTCCATCACATCAATGTGCAGCCAGTCGGCGCCGCCTTTTTCTACTCGGTTCAGTTCCTCTTTCAGGCAGGCAAAATCCGCCGAAAGCATGGAGGGGGAGATCAGCATAGGGAGGTTCCTCTTTTCTTGGGGTTCGGGCGCTATACGCCTATTTTTATTCTATTTTATCATATCGCATCTTGCCGTTTCCGTCAATAAATTCTATTTGACGCTTTCCTGAACAATCTGTGAAAACGGCTGACAGCTTTATTCGTGATGATATCATTCTCCCCAGAACACCGCACCTCCGCTTGGCTGGGGAGCCTGCTGCTTTTCCCAGCCATTTTCTCCCTCACCAAATGTTCACATAAATCAGGTTGTTTCTCCCCCTCGCCTGTGATACAATAGAGTACGGTTTAATTTGGGTTATTTTGCCCCATGATACACTTAATGTCACCATCACCACCGAAAGGCAGGTATCCGCTATGCGGTTTTCTCTTATCGCGGCTCCGCTGGAGCTGGGCTGCGGCACCACCGGCTGCGCCATGGGCGGCGCAGCGCTCGTCACCGGCGAAAACGGACTTCTCTCCTTCCTCACCCACAACGGCATCGGCGCCGCGGCGGACGCCGCCTTCGCGCCCCTTACCGCCCGCCGGGAGGAGGAGCCTGCGCCCCACTATTTACAGGAGGTCGTCACCGCCTGCTGCGCCACGCGGGACGCCGTCTCCGCCGCGCAGGGGGAGGGCTGCTTCCCCGTCACCCTCGGCGGCGACCACGCGCTGGGGCTGGGCACCGTTGCCGGCACCGCGCAGCACTACTCTCCGGAGGAGCTTTCGCTGGTGTGGGTGGACGCCCACACCGATATCAATACCGAGGCGACCTCCCTCTCCGGCAATATCCACGGCATGCCCATCGCGGCGCTGCTGGGGCTTTGCGGGCAGGAACTTTCCTCCGTCTGCGGCGGGCTGCCCGCCCTGCGTCCGGAAAATGTCCATATCATCTTCGCGCGGGATATCGACCCCGCCGAGGAACAGATCATCGCCGAGCAGGGCGTCCATCTTTACCGCATGAGCGAGATCCGTGAGCAGGGGCTTGCCCCCGTGCTGCACCGTCTGCTGGGCAATATCACCACCCCGTTCTGCCATGTCAGCTGGGACGTTGACAGCCTTGACGCCGCCTATATCCCTGCCACCGGGCTGCCCATTCCCGATGGTCCCGACCCCAAGGCAGTTACCGAGGTGCTGAAGGCGCTTGCCGCCACCGGCAAAATGGTGGCGCTGGACTGCGTGGAGTACAACCCCTCCCGCGACCCCGACGGCGCCTGCTGCCGCACCGTCCTTAATATTCTGGAGCCGGTGCTGCTGGCGCTGGCGACCGCGCCGTAAGGAGGCTGCCCCATGGAGCATACCC
>JBNMIL010000105.1:0-6701 GCA_050873265.1 Angelakisella sp.
CCGCCGCAGGCGGGCGACACGAGCTTCGCTCGTGTGTTTCGGCACAGCCGAAACGGGCTGCGCCCCTGCCCTGCTCCCGCTGAAAAGCGGAACAGAAAAAACAGACCCTGCGTTTACAGGGTCTGCTGCGTTTGAAGATTAGACAAAGAGCTGCTCATAATCAACGCCAAGCGCGATGGTCAGGGCTTTTATTTCATCGGGATAGAGATGGCGCTGACCAACCTCGATTTTAGCCAACGCGCTGCGGGTCAGGTCGCAGCCCTGCACCTGAAGTCGGGCGGTAAGCTGCTCCTGCGTCAACCCCGCGTCCCGGCGGAGCTGTGCCAGATGACGCCCCATGCGATCACAGTATTGCCGATCCATGAGACCACTCCCTCCGCACAAAATCAAAACGATCATTTTCTTGATTTTAGGCGAAAAAGCGGTTATGATTGCACTAATATAGTGCAAAACGGAAAAGGGGGAAAATTTTATGGATACCAAAGCACACCTTGCGCATTTGCAGGGGCGCAGCCTGATGGCGCAGGACAAAATAATAGCGGTGCAGCGGGAATGTGAGGAGACCTGCCTGCAAAGTGATATGCCGGATTACCGGGCGCTGTATTTCAGGCTCTTTGCCTGTGTGGAGGAAGTGCGGAGACTGCTGGAGCGGAAAGAACCCTAAAAAGGAAAAAAGCCCCCAATGGGGGCTTTGGTTCAGGGCAGCTCCGGCTCGCGGCGAATGTGGAACAGCGCGCGAAGCAGACCGGAAAGCAGACGCGGGCTGCGGTAAACGACGACCTTCATCAGATCTCCCTCCTTATGGCAGTTGACGGCAGCTAACGGCGGCAGCGAAAGCCAAGGATCACCAGACCCACGGCGGCAAACAGCAGGGCGGTGCGCAGCTCACCGCACAGCGCCAGCAGCAGACCCAAGCCAAATGCCATACAGCACAGCGCCAGCGGGCAATCGCCGCGGCGGGGACGACGGTGCATCACCATTCCCCCTCTCCCTTTCGTTGCTACGCTATCCTATGCGGCGGGGGGAGATATGGTGCGGATAGGGCGCGGGGGCTATGCCCGTTTCCTTTTGGAGCGGAATACCGCCCGCAGCAGAAAAAAGAGGGTGGCGGAAATAACGGTGCCCAAAAGGTTCATAAAGATATCGTCCACATCAAAGCTGCGCCCCACAATGGGCTGGATCAGCTCGATGGCGGCGGTGGTACACAGCCCGGCAAGGACGGTGCGTCCCCAGCCCGCCCCGGGGCGGAACAGCGGGTACAGTATGCCAAACGGCAGGAACAACAGGATATTATCGCGGTTTTCCGTGGTGAAATGCCGGAAAAAGTCAAAGGTAAAGTCATAGTCCATCACAAACCATGGCAGCCCGCTTTGGGAGGGTCTGCCGTAGAACAGCAGATAGTAAAGATCGGAGACCATGTACAGGAAGATGGTAAAGACCAGCAGCCCCGTAAGGTAGCACGGGAACAGCGAGCGCAGTACCACCTGCCCGCCGGCAAGCCGCGGCTCCCGACGGTGCAGCCGCAGGGCATACCACAGCCCCACCGCCAGCGCAAAGGGCAGCGCCTGCAAAAAATATCCCGCTACAGTATCAAAAAAGAAATATTGGAAAGTCAATGGGGGTCTCCTTTCGGCTCAATGCCGGTAAATTTGTATTGCCGCCAGCCGCCCCAGCCAAACGCCCAGCAGGCACAGCCCGACGCTCAACAGGATATACAGGGCAGCCGTACCCTTTTGCCCTGCCTTCAGCAGGGTGTAGCTTTCCAGCGAGAAGGTGGAAAAGGTGGTAAAGCCGCCGCACAGCCCCGTCTTGGCAAACAGGATCAGATTTGGCGAGGGGCTGGCAAGCTCCGCCGCGCCCGCAATAAACCCGATGAGCAAAGCGCCCAGCAGGTTGGTAATAAGGGTGAGGACAGGAAAGCTGCCCCGCACCGGAATTAAGCTGATGGCATAGCGCAGCATGGCGCCCGCAGCGCCGCCCAGTGCCACCCAAAGAAATCGGGACATAGAATATGTGACCCCCAAAGATGTTCAGTCGTTTTTGATCTGCCGCTCGGTGACAGCGATCTTGCTAACAGTTCCGGTGTCACTGCCGTAGCCACCTTCATAGTAAATGATGACCAGCTTATCCTCACAAATATAAGTATCTCCCCATAATCCGGAAAGCTCATTATCCGGCTCCCCGAACTTTTCCAACACCTCGCTGCGGGGTGTTCCCTCTTTGATGGCTTCAAAGTCTTTTAGGGTAGGCTCCCCGCTGCCGCAGGCAGCAAACAGTGCAAGGCACAGAATGGCGGTCAGCACGACCGTGATGATAATGTGATGCTTCATGGGGTGGCTCCTTTCTGAAATTCCAATACAGCGGCGGCGCGGCGCAGCCGTGACGGAGGGATTGTCGGCAGAAACTATGGCAATAGTTTCATCTCGCCTAACGGCGTCGCAAAGTCTTATAAAAGGTTTTAATTTGTACGCCTATCCGGCGGGGACTTCCTTTTGCTCGTGCAAAAGGAAGCAAAACACGCTTGGGGACACCCCGAGACCCCACGCACCGGAACGCCCGCTCGGAAAGCCAAAGGGCGGCTTCCCGAAGCGTGGGCTAAACGGTGCTTATAAGGTGCCGCGGGCGCATCTGCCCCCTTCCCCTCCCCTCCCCCGAAGCGGGGGAGGGGGTTTCTGTCCTACTTCCTGCTTGTCTTAATTCAGCGCTTGGCAAGTGCCTACTGCTATATCCACTCCTCGACAAATCGCCGTCCCGCACCCGCGCACCGCGATCGCTGTTTGTTTCCTTAGATAAAGCAAAGGACAGCCGCCCGGGAAAGATCGCTCTCCTCCGGGCGCTGCCCCCTCTTATTTCCTCACAAATTGCCGCTTACCACTTCTTGATCATCATATCCCGCAGATGGTAGGGCAGATCCTCCGGCTCGCAGGAAAGGGTGAATACGATCTGGACTTCCTTGGTCGCCTGCAGGCTGTCCAGCTTGTTCACCATCTGGGTGAATGCCTCAAAGTCACGGCCGCACATCTTAAAGACAGGGTCAATATAAATGTGGGTAATATCGTAGTTGCCGGCAAGCAGACCGGTGATGAAGCCGTAAACGGCATCGTAGCCCGCGATGGCGTATTCATCGGAGTAAACCAGACGCGCGGAGCTGCTGATCTCATAGGTCAGACCCACGTCCTTTTCCACTACCACTACATTGCCCTTGCTCTCTTTTACCGCCTTGTTGGCAAGCTCTACTACGGCTTTGGTCTTACCGCTGCCCTTGTGTCCTACGATTAACTGAATCATACTTGTGATCCTCCTTGGAATTTGGTGGTCGGTTGTGCTTATTTATTCTTCCATGGGCTTCGCCCAGAGTTGATAAAGGGGTTTACTCGCCCAGCTTCGCCAGCAGCTCCTGCCGCAGCTCCTCATAGCCGGGCTTGCCCAGCAGGGCAAACATATTCTTCTTGTAGGCTTCCACGCCGGGTTGGTCAAAGGGATTGACCCCCAGCAGGTAGCCGCTGACGCCGCACGCCAGCATAAAGAAGTACACCATGTAGCCGTACTCCTCCTCGCTGATGGCGGGGACCTCCAATACGATGTTCGGTACGCCGCCGCGGGTGTGCGCCAGGATAGTGCCCTGCATCGCGCGGCGGTTGATCTGCCGCATTGCCATGCCGGAAAGGAAATTCAGCCCGTCCAGGTTTTCGGGGTCCTCCTCCACCGTCAGGTCGGCGGCAGGGGTCACAAAGTCCACGACCGTCTCGAACAGATTACGGCTGCCGTCCTGAATGAACTGCCCCATCGAGTGCAGATCGGTGGTAAAGGCAACCGAGGCGGGGAACAGCCCCTTGCCGTCCTTGCCCTCGCTTTCGCCGTACAGCTGCTTCAGCCACTCGCCCATCTGGGTAAAGCGCGGCTCGTAGCTGGCATATACCTCTATCGCCTTGCCCCGCCGCAGCAGGATATTGCGCAGCGCCGCGTAGCGGTAGCAGGGGTTGCTGTTAAAGTCATCGTTATCCAGCTCGACCATCGCCTTTTCGGCGCCGGCAAGCACCGCGTCGATATCGATGCCGGCGACCGCCATCGGCAGCAGACCCACCGCGGTCAGCACGGAATAGCGCCCGCCCACATCATCGGGGATCACAAAGGTCTGCCAGCCCTCGCGGTCGGCAAGGGATTTGAGGGTGCCGCGGGCACGGTCGGTGGTGCAGTAGATACGCCCCGCCGCCTCCTTGCCGTAGCGCCGTTCCATCATACCGCGCAGCACGCGGAACGCCAGTGCCGGCTCGGTGGTGGTGCCGGATTTGGAGATGACATTCAGCGAAACACGCTTGCCCTCGCACAGCGCCAGAATTTCATCAAGGTAGCTGCCGGAAAGGTTGCAGCCCGCAAAGTAGATGGCGGGACCATCCTTGCCCAAAGCATTATAGTAAGGGCTGCGCAGCAGCTCGATGGCGCTGCGGGCGCCCAGATAGCTGCCGCCGATGCCGATGACCACCAGCACATCGGTATCCTCGCGGATCTTCTGCGCCGCGGCGTGGATACGCGCCAGCTCCCCGCGGTCAAGGTCGCGGGGCAGACTGAGCCAGCCGTGGAAGTCGCTGCCCGCGCCGGTGTGGTGCCGCAGCTGATGTACCGCCGCCGCGACCTGCGGCGCCATGCAGTCCATCTCGTGGGAGGAAACAAAGCCCTCCAGATATTGTTCCCGTAAAGTGATCGCCATGTGTGAAAACCTCTTTTCGGTAGAATAGATCAGATCATGCCGGAAGCAGAACAGCTGCTACTTCCCTAACTATATTTTACCCTAAAACAAGGTGCTTTGCAAGGAGTTTGCGGCAGTGTGGAAAACTTTGTGGAAAAAGTGGAAAGCGCGAATGACAGCCCCCTTTTTTACGGGGTGTATAATCGCCTTGCCTGCGGGAGCGGGAGGCTTGCAGGGTCGCAGACCGTTTCGGCTGCGCCGAAACATGGGGGCTTTGCCCCCATCGACCGCCGTAGGCGGTCGGGTCTGCGACCCCTGCCAGCCCCCCGCCACACAAAATCACCCCAAGCGTACAAAGTCTTGTTCCCGCCCCTCCCCGCCGGAATAAGCAAAGCCGCCGTGCTTTGGGCACGGCGGCTGGAGCTCGGGTTCTGTTTATGCCGCAGGGGTCTCGGTGTTCTCCTCAGCGGGGGTCTCGGTGCCGTTTTCGGCAGGGGTTTCGTCATCGGTTGTGGCAGGGACGATGATCTCGCTGATATCGGTGTAGCTGGGGGCGGGGTTCTGCTCCTGCAGGTAGGTGCCGACGTTATTGAAGGTCACGGCACGGTACAGGTAGCCGTAGCCATACTGCGCCACATAGTCGGAGTAGTCGTCCACGCTCATCTCATTCTTAAAGTACTCCTTCAGGTCGTCCTCGGTGGCAAAGAGATTCGCGTCCTCGGCAATCGCCATCATCACCATGTACTGGGAGATGGTCTCGCGGATCTGCTCCTCGTAGTTGGTGCGGAACGCTTCCTCGCTGTCCACGCCGTAGTAGTAGGTCAGCAGGGTGGAAACCTCCATGCTGTACTGCAGAGCGGTGTACTTCAGCTGCTTCATCACAATGGTGATCTCGTTATCCACCAGCTTCTGGGGCACTTCGCTTACGGGGCAGTTCTCCAGAATGGTCTCCATCATCGCGGTGTAAACCTGGCTGTCGCGCAGGTCCTTGGCGATGGTCTCGCGCATATTCTCCACGCTGGTGTAGCCGTAGGTATCCTTCAGGTTCTTTTCCACAAAGTCATCGGTCAGCTCGTAGGTGCGGGTGACAATGATGTGGTTGATGGTCACGGTAAAGGTGGCTTCCTTGCCGGAAAGGGTGGTATCTCTCTCGTAGGGGTCGGGGAAGGTCACATTGATATCAAAGGTCTCGCCCACCTTGTGACCGATGAGCTGCTCCAGGAAATCATCAATGTAGCTGGTCACGCCGATGGTCACCTCGGTGCCCTCGCCGCCGGTGCTGCCGCCCTCAAACTCCACGCCGTCTACCTTGCCGACATAGTCGATGTTCAGGGTATCGCCGTCCACGATCTCACGCTCGTCCTCGTAGGCTTTGTAGGTGTGGCTGGACATGATGGAGTCGATCTGCTTCTGAATGTCCTCCTCCTTGACGGTCACGGCGCTCTTGTCGTACTCGATGCCGGTGTACTGCCCCAGGGTGACATAGTCCTTGGCGGTAATGCCCTCGAAGCGACCGTCGGTGGTCAGTCCCAGGCTGTAATTCACGGCGGAATCGGCATTGCCCTGCTTGTTGCCGCAGGCGGTCAGACCCACGCACAGGGTGAGTGCCATCAGAACTGCCAGCACTTTTACAAATTTCTTCATTTTGGGTTCCTCCAAATTTTTCAGACTGCCCATAAAGCGGCAGCATAATATCGTTCCCTATTATAGCGGTTTTTCTCCCGCTTGTCTACCGCGCCAGCAAAATCTTTACAGGGGGTTCATTATTTTTTCGCGGAATTGGAATAAAAAGAGACCCGTCCGGCAGGAAATAAGGGGTTAGTCCCATGTCGCCTAACGGCGTCGCAGGATTTTAATTAGTGCTTGGTCTGTGTCTCCGCCTACCGGCGGGGTGGTACTTTTGCACCGCCTCGTCGGACGCAACCTCCGCTTAAATCGGGCAGACCCTCCGTTACACTGCGGGCAGCCCTCTCCGCTGCGGTGCGTCCTCCTCTCCCCACAAGGTCTTGCGACC
>JBNMIL010000106.1:0-6677 GCA_050873265.1 Angelakisella sp.
TCACAGCACCATCAGCAATGTGCCTGCACCGATAAAGATACACCCGATGAGCGATTTTGCGGTGAAACTCTCGTGCAGGAAAACAAATGCCAGCACCAGTGTAAAAATAACGCTCAGTTTATCAACGGGGACCACCTTGCTGGCTTCTCCAATTTGCAGCGCCTTGTAGTAGCAAAGCCACGAAGCACCTGTCGCCAAACCGGAAAGGATCAAAAACAGCCAGCTCTTTGGGCTAATTCCGGAAATACCTCCCTGTGTGTTGGTGAGAAACACCATTCCCCACGCCATCAGCAGCACCACACCGGTGCGGATCGCCGTAGCAAGATTGGAGTTGACCCCCTCGATGCCAACCTTGGCAAGAATAGAAGTAAGCGCCGCAAACACCGCCGAAAGCAGCGCAAATACCAACCACATACCGTTCCCTCCTGTTGTTTTCCGTCCCGTTGTCTTTTCAGCGGTCATTGCTTCTTCCCCCTCAGCATCTTAATTGCCTCAGTCGCAGCTAAAGCGCCCTCGTACACTGCCTTGCACACCTGCAGCATACCGCCGGTGCAGTCGCCCGCCGCGTACAGCCCTGGAATTCCGGTCTGCTGCTTTTCATCTACGGCAATGCGTCCGTCCGCCCGCAGCGGAGCGCCCAGCTTGCGTGCCAGTGCCGCACTGCCCGCCGTACCCAGCGCCACAAACAGTCCGTCCACCGGCAGCTCCTCACCAGTCGCCAGCCGCAGGGCAGTCACATTCGGTTCGCCCTCCACCGCCGTCAGCTTTTCGGGATAAACCTCCACCGCCGCGGGAAATTCCGCCGTCAGCGGTTCTCCGTTGGTACACAGCAGCACCCTGTCCGCCAGCGGCAGCAGCGCCTGCACCTCATGCAGGGCATATTCTCCGCTGCCCAGCACTGCCGCCGTCTTTCCCCGGTAGAAGAAGGCATCGCAGGTGGCGCAGTAGCTCACCCCACGCCCCTCATGCTCGGTCAGCCCGGCGATCTTAGGTGCCAGCCGTCCCGTGCCGGTCGCCAGTATCACCGCGTCGGCGGGGTAGTCCCCTGCCGTGGTCTGCACCACCAGCGTAGCGGCATAGTCCAGCCCGACCACCTCCGCCGTGACAAACTTCGCCCCGACCGCTTCGGCGCCGGCAACGCCCCGCCGATACAGCTCCTCACCGGAGATCCCCTCCTCAAAGCCATAATAGTTCTGGATCATCTCCGCCTTTTGCAGGGCACCCGCGCCCATACTGATGACCGTTACCTCCATGCCGGCTCTTGCCGCGTACAGCGCCGCGCTGCACCCCGCGGGTCCCGAACCGATTACAGCGATCTTTCCCATCATTCTGTTCCTTTCCGCTCCGTTTTCTCCGGCGGAGCCCTTTATTTTCCGTCCTTATTGTACCCCCGCATTCTTTATAATGCAATCCCTGCCGCTTTATATCCTGTCATCTCCGCCAAATACAATCTTTGTTTTCGGTCAATCTATCCAAAAGATTTCACCTCTTCCCCAAAATTCCCCTCACAATGCCAAAAGTAAAATTTCCGTCAAAAAAGCTGTTGACTTTCGTGAGTAGAAGTGCTAAAGTACAGACAACAAAAGCAAAGGCGTTGACCGAAAAAAAGTAACCCGTCCCAAAATCTACAGAGAGTTGCCGGCTGCTGCGAGGCAATGATGAGTCAGACGGATGAAGTACCTTTCGGTAGCCGCGCACCGAACACCTCCCATCGGAGAGTAGGCTGCGTCGGGTTCGACCGTTACATCGTGCGGACAGTGATAGCTGCCCAAAGAGGGGTTTGCCCGTAAGGGAGACCCAAAGCAGAGTGGTACCACGATAAAAAGCCTTTATCGTCCCTGTTTTTCCGGAGAAAGTGCGGAAAAAACAGGGGCTTTTTGTTTACTGGCTGATTTGCCTCCCGCGGGGCTTTCAGATATATTCGTTCAACAAACCAAAGTCAAAGATAAGGAGCAAACACTATGAAAATCAAGAAGCTTTTAGCGGCAGCAGCCGCCTGTCTCATGGTCGCCGGCATGACCGCCTGCGGCGATAACAGCACCCCTACCCCGTCCGGTGACGGCGAAAAGGTCTTCCAGATCGGCATTGTTCAGCTGGTCGAACACCCTGCGCTGGACGAAGCCACCCGCGGCTTTAAGGAATTCCTCACCGAGAAGCTGGGCGATAAGGTCCAGTTCAGCGTCCAGAACGCGCAGGGCGAGCAGACCAACTGCACCACCATTGTCAACCAGTTCGTTTCCTCCAAGGTCGATCTGATCATGGCTAACGCCACCAACGCCGTTAAGGCAGCGCGTGAGGCGACCTCCGATATCCCCGTAGTAGGCACCAGCGTGACCGACTATGTTTCCAGCGGACTGGTTGCCAGCAATGAAGCTCCCGGCGCCAATGTTACCGGTGCCTCCGATATGAACCCCGTCACCGTACAGGTCGACCTGATGAAGACTCTGTGCCCCGAGGTCAAGACCGTCGGCATCGTCATCAACTCCGGCGAGGAGAACTCCGCCATTCAGGCAGAGGAGGCAAAAACCGCCTTTGAAGCCGAGGGCTTCACCGTTAAGATCTACTCCGTTGCCGATACCAACGAGATCCAGACCGTTGTGACCGCCGCCTGCAATGAGGTGGACGCCTTCTACGAGCCCACCGATAACCTCATCGCCGCCAATGTTCCCACCATGAGCAACATCACCACCGCTGCCGGCAAGCCCGTTATCTGCGGCGAGGGCGGTATGTGCGAAAGCGGCTTCCTTGCCACCTACGCCATCAGCTACTACGAGCTGGGCCGTGCTGCCGGTCAGCAGGCTTATGATATCCTCGTCAACGGCGCTGATCCCGCCACTACCCCCATCTTCTTCTTTGATGTCAGCAACCTGACCCTCGTCATCAATGAGGAAAACGCCGCCGAACTCGGCATCACCATTCCCGAGGCGCTCAAGTAATCCCAAATTCTAACGAATGAAGAGGTCAAACCATGAATCCGCTTACGCTGCTCAATTCCCTGCCCGGTGCTCTGGCACAGGGACTTATCTGGGGCATCATGGCAATCGGCGTTGCCATCACCTACAAGATTTTGGACTACGCCGACCTCACGGTAGATAACAGCCTTTGCACCGGCGGCGCCGTCGCTGCCGTGTGCATCATCGGCGGCATGAACCCCCTGCTGGCACTGCTTTGCGCGGTGCTGGCGGGCGCTCTTGCCGGTCTGTGCACCGGACTGCTGCATACCGTGCTGGGCATTCCCGCCATTCTTTCCGGTATCCTTACCCAGCTTGCCCTTTATTCCATCAATATGCACATCATGGGCGGCAAAAGCAACCTCACCGTCAGCCGTACCCAGTACAAGCTGCTGCTTACCAGCGCCAAGGTCCCCACTGCCATACTGGTCGGCGGAATTTTCGTCCTGGTGATCGTCGGCGTTTTGTACTGGTTCTTCGGTACGCAGCTCGGCTGCGCCATTCGTGCCACCGGCAACAATGAGCACATGGCACGGGCGCAGGGCATCTCCACCAACCGCATGAAGGTACTGGGACTTATGCTCTCCAATGGCTTGGTCGGGCTTTCCGGCGCGCTGCTGGCGCAGTATCAGGGCAACTCCGATATCAACATGGGGCGCGGCGCCATCGTCATTGGTCTGGCGGCTGTTGTCATCGGCAAGGCACTGCTGGGCAAGCGCAAGAACTTCGCCCTGCGCCTTCTGACCACCGCGCTGGGCGCCGTGGCTTACTACTTCATTCTTGCCATCGTTATCTGGGCGGGGCTTTCCACCACCGACCTCAAGCTCTTCTCGGCGCTGGTCGTTACCGTGTTCCTCGCCATTCCGTATCTCCGCAAACAATGGGCTGCCCATCATCACGCCAAAGGAGGTTCCGCCGTATGCTGAAGCTGGAAAATATCCGCAAGACCTTCCACGCCGGCACCGTCAACCAGAAGATCGCGCTGGATGGGCTCTCCCTTACACTCAATGACGGCGATTTCGTTACCGTCATCGGCGGCAACGGCGCGGGCAAATCTACCCTGCTGAATACCATTGCCGGCACCTTTCCGGTGGATAGCGGCAGCATCACCATTGACGGGGAGGACATCACCGACCTGCCGGAGCAGAAGCGTGCCCGCTTCCTCGGGCGTGTGTTCCAGGACCCCATGATGGGCACCGCCGCCGATATGTGGATCGAGGAAAACATGGCGCTGGCAGCGCAGCGCGGGGAACACCGCGGACTGCGCTGGGCAATTTCCCCCGCCGACCGTGAAAACTTCCGGCAGCTCCTCTCGGAGCTGGATCTGGGGCTGGAGGATCGGCTTTCCTCCAAGGTCGGGCTGCTTTCCGGCGGTCAGCGGCAGGCGCTTACCCTGCTGATGGCTGTGATGAAGAAGCCCAAGGTGCTGCTGTTAGATGAGCACACCGCCGCCCTTGACCCCAAGACCGCTGCCAAGGTGCTGGAGCTTTCCGACCGCTTTGTAGCGGAGGGCAGCCTGACCACCCTGATGGTCACCCACAATATGAAGGACGCCATTGCCCATGGCAACCGGCTTATCATGATGAACGCCGGCAAGATCGTTTTCGATATCAGCGGCGAGGAAAAGAAGCGTTTGACGGTCGATGACCTGCTGCACGCCTTTACCCTTTCCACCGCCGAAGAATTCGCCAACGATCGCATTCTACTTTCCTGACATCTTCTTTTTTCTTCATTATTCTCCCTCGAAGCCCCCTGTGTGACACCTTCACACAGGGGGGGTCTTTCCTTTTGCCAAACAGGTGAAAATCCGCTGTCCCTCCCCCTATCATTCACACAATCTTCACTTGACCCCGCTCCTCATGTCGCCTATAATAATATCGAAATATTTATATAAAATATTTTATGTTTATTTTCGTAGGGAGGTGTCTGACCATGGAAAATCCCAACCGCTTTATCCGCCTTTACCACCGTCTGCGGCTCGTCATCTACCGCCGTCTGCTGCACCGTACCGGCCGTCTCTCCGCCGCCGATGCCATCGCCGCCGATGTCATCTACCTGCTGGAGCGCCCCACCCTTACCCGGTTTGCCTACGAGATGGGCATTTCTCAGCCCAGTGCCACCTATCGAGTAAATGAGTTGGCGCAAAAGGGCGTCGTGGAGAAAATTGCTTCCCCCGGCGACCGTCGGGAGTGCCTTTTGCAGATCGGCGCCGACTACCGCAAAAAAACACTGGAAGCCCCCGGGCGCTTCGACCGCCTGCTGGGGCAGCTTGCCCACTGTTTTTCCCGTCAGGAGCTGGATACTACCGCCGCCGTGCTGGATGCGTTCCTTACGGCGCTGGAACAAGAGGAGGAATAATCACCAATGATCGATCTGTTTGAAAAATGCCGTAAGCCTTCGCTGGCAAGCGAGCTGAAGGAAAAAGGCATCTACCCCTATTTTCACGCGCTGGAAAGCCGTCAGGCGCCGGAGGTCATCATGGAGGGCAAGCGCCGCATCATGCTGGGCTCCAATAACTACTTAGGTCTTACCACCTGCCCCGAGGTCATCGAAGCCGGCATCAAGGCTTTCGAGCAGTACGGCACCGGCTGTTCCGGCTCCCGCTTCCTCAACGGCACGCTGGAAATGCATCTGGAGCTGGAAGCGGAGCTTGCCAGGTTCCTGCACAAGGAGGCGGTCGTCACCTTCTCCACCGGCTTCCAGTCCAATCTGGGCATCATCAGTGCCATTGTGGGGCGCGGCGATTATGTCATCTGCGATAAGGAAAACCACGCCAGCATCTACGATGGCTGCAAATTAAGCTACGGTAAAATGCTGCGCTTCGACCACGCCGATATGGAGGATCTGGAGCACCAGCTGCAAAAGGTTCCGGAGACAGCGGGCTGTCTCATCGTCACCGACGGCGTATTCAGCATGGGCGGCGATATTGCCAAGCTGCCGGAGATCGTGCGGCTGGCTAAGCAGTACGGCGCGCGGGTCATGGTCGATGACGCCCACGGTCTCGGCGTGCTGGGCGAGGGCGGACGCGGCACCGCCAGTCACTTTGGGCTGGAGGACGAGGTCGATATCTACATGGGCACCTTCAGCAAATCCCTTGCCAGTCTGGGCGGCTACATGGCTTCCAGCAATGAGGTCGCGGAGTATGTCCGCCACGCCTCCCGTCCGTTCATCTTCTCCGCCTCCATCACCCCCGCCTCCTGCGCCACGGCTCTGGCGGCGCTGCGCTATTTGGAAGCCCACCCCGAGATCGTCGACCGCCTGCTCTCCCTTTCGGCTTACGCCAGAGAGGGTCTGCGCAAAAAGCGGGTCAGGATCATCGAATCCACCACCCCCATTATCCCGCTGTACACCTATACCGTCGAAAACACCCTGACCGCCGCCCGTCAGCTCTATGATGCCGGCGTTTATGTCAACCCGGTACTGCCGCCTGCCACCCCGCCCGCCGAGTGCCTGCTGCGCACCAGCTATATGGCAACTCTCACCGAACCGCTCATTGATGAAGCGGTGGAGATTATCGGCAGCGTATTGGGGGAGAAAGCATGAGTAAAGTTGTTATCATCACCGGCGGCAGCAGCGGCATCGGGCTTTGCACCGCCGCCGCCCTGCGGGATCGCGGCTGCAAGGTCTACGAGCTGAGCCGCCGCGACAGCGAGGTCGCCGGTATCACCCACATCAAATGCGATATCACCGATGAGGCACAGATCGCCGCTGCCGTCGGACAGGTCA
>JBNMIL010000107.1:0-6639 GCA_050873265.1 Angelakisella sp.
AGCTGGGTCAGACCCTCCAGCGCGTAGTATTCGCACTGAATGGGAATCAGTATCGAATCGCTTGCCGTCAGCGCGTTCACGGTGATCAGCCCCAGCGAGGGCGGGCAGTCAATAAAGATAAAGTCATAGTCGTCCTTTACCCGCAGCAGCGCCGCCCGTAAGGATTTCGCACGGTTCTCCTTTTCCACCAGCTCTATCTCGGCGCCCGCCAGATCAATGTTGCTGGGCAGCACCCACAGCCCCTTAAAGCGGGTGGGCAGTATCGCCTCGGCTGCGCCGCACTCCTCCATCAGCACATGGTAGCTGGAGGTCTTTACCTCCCGCTTATTGATCCCAACGCCGCTGGTGGCGTTGCCCTGCGGGTCAAGGTCTGCCAGCAGCACACGGAAGCCCAGTTGCCCCAGCGCCGCCGAAAGGTTGACCGCCGTAGTGGTCTTTCCCACGCCGCCCTTTTGGTTGATGATCGCAATGATTTTGCCCATTCCAGTGCCTCCTTCGGTCGATTGCCCTCATTATAGCACACAACCAAGCCGCATGAAAACCCTTTCCCCGCCAAAAATGTTTCACGTGAAACATTTTATAACGGGAAAGGCGCCCTCGGCATGGTGCCGGGAGCGCCTTTCCGCGATCAGTTGGGAAGGGTATCTGTTCTCTCAGTGAGAGGAACAAGCGTAAAGGGAAAGCTGGTCGGTCTCCGCGGAGGGCTTTTTGGCGGACTTTGGAATGCGAATGGTGTAGCTGATGCAGTCCTCTTCCTCCTTGCGGCGGGTCGTCACCGCCACCCCAAAGCGGCGGATCTCCTCCACCGCGCGGTCGACCGTGGTGAACAGAATGCGGTAATCCCGCAGCAGCCCGCGGTAGGGCGGGTGCCGCTGACGGCGCAGCAGCTGCGCCAAATATTCCTCACCCTGCCGGACATTCAAGCCGCCCGCGGCGATATGCCGCACGGCACGCAGCTGCAGGTCCTCATCGGGCAGCGAAAGCAGCGCCCTTGCCAGCCGTTCCGGCAGATGATTTTCGGTAAGCGCCTGCTGCACCGCCGGAGAGAGCCGCAGCAGCCGCAGCTTATTGCAGAGCGCCGAGGGGCTCATCGCCAGCAGGGCGGCAGCCTCATTTTGGGTGATGCCGCACTGGGAGATGAGCCGCAGGATCCCCTCGGCTTCCTCAAGGTAATGCAGGTCGGCACGGTGCAGGTTTTCCGCCAGCGTCAGTACGGCAGCGTCCGGCTCGTCCTTTTCCCACACCAACGCCGGTATCCGGCTCCAGCCAAGCATCTGACAGGCGCGCCAGCGCCGCTCGCCGGCAATGAGACAGTAGCCGCCCTGCGGCAGCTCCCGCACCGAGATGGGGTTCAGCAGCCCGCTGCGGTCGATGCTTTGCGCCAGCGCCGTCAGTTCCTCCTCCTTAAAGTCCCGACGGGTCTGGTGGGGGCTGGGGGCGATCTCCCCGATGGGGAGCTGCCGCACCGTCATCTGTTTTTCTCTGTTCAAAAGCGCCATGTCTCTCGCCTCCTTGTCTCCAATTATAATAAAACTGGAAAATTTGTCCAATAAAATCATTCGCCCCGATCCTCCCCTTCTCGCCGCCATTCGCCCCTCCGCGACACCGCCCCCGCCCGAACCAACGGGAAAGAACGGGAACTCCGCCGCTTCCCGTCGGACGATTGCGGGCGATGGTATGCATATTTGCCTTGGCAGGCGAGGCAGTAAAATGTTTCACGTGAAACATTTTTGCAAAACAATAAAAAGAAAAGCCCCCGTGGGGGGCGGTTTATTCCGGTCGGCTTCAGGTCAGGGGCTTCTTTTTCATAAGGGCGGCGGTGCGGGGGTACTGGGGCGGGGTGGGCTTTTCCTTACGGATCACGATAAGCACACGGGCATCGCCGCACGGGAGAGCGTAACGGTGCACCGCCTCTACCCTGCCGCCCAGCTTGGTGATGGCACCCGCTGCGGCGGCAAGCTCCTCCTCGCCGGCAGCACCCTTGAGGGCAAGGAACTGCCCGCCCACCCTGACCAACGGCAGGCAGTATTCCGCCAGCGCGTTCAGGTTGGCGACGGCACGGGCGGTGGCGACATCGAACCGCTCCCGATACAGCTTGTCCTGCCCCGCGTCCTCGGCACGGGCGTGCAGAGCGGCGGCGTTCACCCGCAGCTTGGCGGTCAGCTGCTCCAAAAAGGTGAGGCGCTTTTGCAGGCTATCCAAAAAGGTCACCCGCAGGTCGGGGCGCACCAGCGCCATCGGCAGGCTGGGGAAGCCTGCCCCGCTGCCGACATCGACAAGCGCCGCGCCCTGCGGCAGCTCCGCCATGGTGAGGGGCAGCAGGCTATCGGCAAAGTGCTTTTCCGCCACGCCCTCGTCATCGGTAATGGCGGTGAGGTTCATGCGCTGGTTCCACTCCTGCAGCTGGGCGCAGTACAGGGCAAAGCGGTCGTACTGCTCCGCGGCGGCGGGCAGGGCGATCTGCTGCATCAGTTGGGCAAAGGCGGCTTGAGAGATCATAGGCTGGCTCCTTTGAGTTGAATGATTGGGGAAAATGTTTCACGTGAAACAATTACAAGATTTTACAGATTAGAATTTTAGGAAAACGGGTCGCGGTGCGCGGGTGCGGGAGACAGATTTGCCGAGGAATGGGCATCGCACTCGGCACTTGCCAAGCGCTGAAGTAAGAAAAGCAGAGATTGGGACAGGAACCCCCTCCCCCGCTTCGGGGGAGGGGAGGGAGAGGGGGCAGATGCGTCTGCGACACCCTATAAGCACCGTTTAGCCCACGCTTCGGGACGGCGCAGCCGTTCCGAGCGGGCGTTCCGGTGCGTCGGGGTCTCGGGGTGTCCCCGAGCGTGTTTTGCTTCCTTTTGCACGAGCAAAAGGAAGTCCCCGCCGGATAGGCGTGCAAATTAAGCTATCTAAAAGACTTTGCGACGCCGTTAGGCGACATGGAACTAAGGCATAGAACGGGTCGCGGTGAGAGGGTGCGGGAGATATGTTTGCCCCGCCGCAGGCGGAAACTTTTTGGCAGGGATCACTGCTGACGCAGGAGAATGACAAGAACGCTGATATCCGCCGGGGAGACGCCGCTGATGCGGCTTGCCTGACCGATGCTGGCGGGGCGGATCCTGCAGAGCTTTTCGACGGCTTCCAGCCGCAGACCGCGCTGGGCGGTGTAATCGAAGTCCTCGGGGATCGGCATTTCCTCCAGCCGGCGCATTTCCCTGACCTGTGCCTCCTGCTTCTTTAAGTAGCCCTCGTACTTCAGCTCGATCTCCGCCTGCTCGGCGGCATGGGGGTGAAGGGCGGGGCGGTCGGAATCGAACGGGGCAAGGGCGGCGTAGCTGACCTGCGGGCGGCGCAGCAGCTCCGCAGCGCGGACGGGCTGGGTAATGGGAGTGCTGCCGACCTGCTCCAAGTATTCGTTTAGCTCCGCGGTCGGCGGAATGGATAACTTTTCCAGTCGTTTCTTTTCCTGCTCCTTTTGCTGCTGCTGGGTGAGGAACTGCTGCCAGCGCTCCTCCGGGATCAGCCCGAGGGCATAGCCCTGCGGCATCAGGCGGGCATCGGCATTATCCTGCCGGAGCAGGAGACGGTACTCGCTGCGGCTGGTCATCATACGGTAGGGATCCATGCAGCCCTTGGTGACAAGGTCATCGACGAGGGTGCCGATGTAGGAAGTGGAGCGGTCGGTGAGGAACGGCGGCTTGCCCTGCAATTTGAGGGCGGCATTGACGCCGGCGACGAAGCCCTGCACCGCGGCCTCCTCGTACCCGCTGGTGCCGTTGAACTGACCCGCACCGTAGAGGTGGGGCACCGACTTGAATTCCAGCGTATTGCGAAGCTGGGTGGGGTCGATGCAGTCGTACTCGATGGCATAGGCGGTACGCATCAGCTCCACCTGCTCCAGCCCCCTGATGGTACGGTAAAAGGCGGTCTGCACCTCCTCCGGCAGTGAGCTGGATAATCCTGACAGATACATTTCACGGGTGTTCTCCCCCATCGGCTCCAGAAAGAACTGGTGGCGGGGTTTTTCCGCAAAGCGCATGACCTTATCCTCGATGCTGGGGCAGTAGCGGGGACCGATGCCCTCGATGGCGCCGCCGTAAAGCGGGCTGCGCCCGATATTCTGCCGAATGACCTCGTGGGTCTCCTCATTGGTATAGCCGATGTAGCAGGGCAGCTTATTTTGCAGGGTGGCGGGATCGGTGGCGAAGGACGCCGCGACCGGCGGTTCATCGCCGCGCTGCTCCTCCAGCTTGCTGAAATCGACGCTGCTGCCGTGGACGCGGGCGGGGGTGCCGGTCTTGAAGCGGCGGAGGGTGATGCCGAGCGCCCGCAGGCTATCGCTGAGCCGCGAGGCGGGGTGCATACCGTCGGGTCCGCTTTCCTCGGAATACTCGCCGACAAAAATTTTGCCCTTGAGGAAGGTGCCGGTAGCAAGGATCACCGCCTTGACGGAATAGACGCCGCCCATGGCGGTGGTGACGGAGGTGATGTTCCCTGCCTCATCGGTATCGACCGAGATGATCTCCGCCTGCCGCACCGAGAGATTCGGCTGGTTTTCCAGCGCGGCTTTCATATACATATGATACCGCTTGCGGTCGCACTGCAGACGCAGACTGTGGACGGCGGGACCCTTGCCGAGATTGAGCATACGGCTTTGCAGCATGGTGGCATCTGCCGCCTTTGCCATTTCGCCGCCGAGGGCGTCCAGCTCCCGCACGAGGTGCCCCTTGGCGGTGCCGCCGATGCTGGGGTTGCAGGGCATATTGCCGATGGCATCGAGGGAGATGGTGAAGATGATGGTGCGGCAGCCGAGACGCGCGGCGGCAAGCGCCGCCTCAATGCCGGCGTGACCGGCGCCGATGACGGCGATATCGCAGCTTCCGGCGGGGTAGGGTTTCATCATGGGGGTGTACCTTCTTTACTGTGAATAAGTTTGCGCGGCGGGGGGGCGCGGTGAGTGGGATGCGGAGCCGAGCGCTGCCTGTGGCAGATGCAGCGAGGCGGAGCATCCGCAGCGGTCGAAAAAATCGATCAAGCGAGCAGCGCGAAGATTTTTTCGGGCACCGCAAGGCGGACGGAGTGGGAGATGGATTTGCCGAGGCTATTTGCCCACGCAGAACTGCTCGAATACCTTATCGATGGCTTCGGCGGAGGCGCGGCGTCCGGTGAGGGTGAGGAGCGCATCGGCGGACTGCTCCAGACAGACCGAGACGGCATCGAGCGTCTCACCGGCTTGCAGGGCATCGATCCCCTCCCGCAGACTGCGGCGGGCGGCGGTGATGCACTCCAGCTGGCGGGCGTTGGCGATGACCGCGGCGGCGGGATCGAAATGGGCAAGTCCGACGACCTTACGGATCGCTTCGGTCAGCTCGCAAAGTCCGGTACCGGCGGCGGCGCTGACCGAGACCGAGATTGGCACCACGGCGGCGATCTCCGCCTTTTCCGCCGCGGTGAGGGCGGGGGGAAGATCCTGCTTATTATAGACGGCGACGGCGGCACGACCCGCCAAGGCGGGGAGCCACTGCCGTTCTTCGGCGGTAAGGGGGCGGCTTTCATCAAAGACCGCGAGAATCAGATCGCACTGCTCCAGCGCGCGGCGGCTGCGCTCCACGCCGATCTGCTCGATGGGGTCGTCGCTTTCCCGCAGTCCGGCGGTATCCGAGAGACGGAGGGTGAGATCGCCGAGACGCACCGTTTCCTCGATGACATCGCGGGTGGTGCCGGCGATGGCGGTGACGATGCTGCGCTCGTGACCGGACAGCAGGTTCATCAAAGTGGATTTGCCGACATTGGCGCTGCCGATGATGGCGGTGGAGATGCCCTGCCGCACCATCTGCCCCTGATGCCAGCTTTGCTCCAGACGGGCAAGCACGGCTTCCACCTGACCCAGCCGCGCCAGCAGCACGGGGGCGGAGACCTCCTCGACATCTTCCTCGGGGTAGTCGATCCACGCGGAGATGTGGGCGCAGCAATCGGTGAGGGTATCGGCGGCGGCGAGCACTTCCCGATGGAGGGCGCCCTCCATGGCGCCGAGGGCGGCACGGAGGCTTTGGGTATTCTGCGCCGCTAAAATATCAATAACGCTTTCGGCTTCGGTAAGGGTCATTCGCCCGTTCATCAGGGCGCGGCGGGTGTACTCCCCAGCTTCGGCAGGGCGGGCGCCCGCGGCAACGGCGGCGGCAAGCACCTGCGACAGCACGAATTCCCCGCCGTGGCAGCAAAGCTCGGCGACATCTTCGCCGGTGTAGCTGTGGGGGGCGTGGTAGACGAACAGCACGGCTTCATCGAGGAGCTGCTCCCCCGCGTAGACCCGACCGAAGGCGCCTGTATAGCCTGACATGGTTTCCGGTGATTTGGCGCTGTTAAGCGGGCGGAAAATGCGGGCGGCGATAGAGAGCGCCTGGGTGCCGGAGAGGCGCACCATGCCCACTCCCCCGCCGACGGCGGTAGCGATGGCAGCGATGGTATCACGCATGGGGACACTTCCTTTCCCGAAATAAAAAGTAAAGTTTTCGGTCAAGCCTTTTCCAAAAGGCTTGCGGTTTCCAAAGGCGGAGCCTTGGTCGCACTCCGCAGAGTGCGAAATCTTCTATACCGGAGGGCGCTCCGCAGGGGGTGAATGACGAAAATGACCCGGTGTGGTCG
>JBNMIL010000108.1:0-6424 GCA_050873265.1 Angelakisella sp.
ATCCGCCACATTAAAGGTCGGGAAGCGATCCCAGAACGCAAAGCGGATAAAATCCACCACATAGCCCTGCGCCACGCGGTCGATCAGGTTCCCGATCCCGCCGGAAACCACCAATGTCAGCGCCAGAAACGCGATATTCGGTATCCTGCTGCGTTTTACAGCCATGTAAACAATGATCGCCAGCAGCATCACGGCAGTTGCGCCAATGAGCAGCGTCTGCTTGCCGGAAAGCATGCCCCATGCCGCGCCGTCGTTGCCGTTGGGCAAAAAGTCGAAGTTGAAAAGGTGCGGTATCACCGTCACCGTTCCGGCATTTGCCAAATGGGTGATCGCCCACTGCTTGCTCCATTGGTCCAGAAGCAGCATCACTACGCCGATCACCACCGAAATGATCTCGAACATATCAATACCCTCAAAAGTCTGCGACCCGTTATGCACAGACCGCAGACTATTTTAGCTTCTATTAAAAGTCGTCGTCCTCATCGTCCATCAGGTTAAAGTCGTTGCCGAACTTCAGCCCCTCGAACTTGCTGCGGCGCTCGCTATCCTTCTGCTCGCCGGTATCAAAATTGAGGATCTTCTGTTTTGTCTTTTCAAATTCCGCAAAGATATCCTTGCCTGCCTCGGGAATATCATCGGCAGGTGCCGCGGCAGGGGCAGTCACTTCCTCCTTGACCTCCTCGACCGGCTCCTCCTTATGCTCGGCGGCAGCTTCCTCGGCAGCTTCCACGGTGGCAGGCTCCTCGGTCACCTCTACTGTCTCCACCGTCTCTGCCACTTCCTCGGCAGGGGTCTCCTCCTCGTGGGCAGGCTCCTCGGCGGGGGCGCTGTCGGTCACGGGGATACGGGTCACCAGCTCAATATGCTCACGGTACAGCTCGATCAGTCTCGCCTTAAAGTCCGCCGCGGCGGTCTGGACACGGATCAGCTCGTCCTTTTCGTCCTCCACCTTTTTGCGGGCTTCCTCTACGATATGCGCCGCCTTGACGGAAGCCTCACGCATGGTGATCTCCGCCTTGTTGTTCGCGTTCTTAATGATGCTGTCGCCCATCTTCTGCGCGCCCAGCAGCGCCTCGCGCAGGCTGTCCTCATCGTCGCGGTATTTCTGCAGGCTGTCCGCCAGCACGCCTATTTTGTCCTCCAGTGCATCGTTCTGCTCCTGCAGCTCCTTCACGGTCTCCAAAAGCTTATCAATGTAGGAATCCACTTCCTCGGTCTTGTAGCCGGAAAGCGCCTTGCCAAACTGCGGATAATCCAGATGATCGCTCATTTTTGCTCCCCTCCCATGGTCGCCTGTATTTTTTCGGTTGTTCGTTCCTTACAGATAAAGTCCGCTGTTTTCCAGCTCGTCCAGCAGGCTGTCGCCCATCACGCCCACATTATAGGGTGTGATGATATAAGTAGAGTTCGCTACCTTTTTGATCTGACCGCCGTTGGCATAGGCAACGCCGCTCAAAAAGTCCACCAGCCGGCGGGCAATATCACGGTTGGTCGATTCCAGATTGAGCACCACGGTGCGCTTCGCCAGCAGGTGATCCGCAATGCCGGAAGCGTCCTCGAACTTCTCCGGCTTTACCAGCACCACCTGCAGCTGCGTGGTGGTATTGATATTGACGACCTTGTTATCCTTGCGGGGCGCCGCGGAAGGCTTTTCGGCAGGCTCCGCTTTGCCGGGGCGGTACTCCGGCTGGACGGAAAATCCCCCAAAGGGATCGTCCTCCTGTTCCTCCACCTGCTCGTTTTCCTCAAAATCGTCCTCAAATTCTTCTTCGCCGATCCCCATAAAGTCCTTGAATTTATTGATGAAACTCATAGTGGTCCTCCTTGCGCAGAAAGCATTATATATAAGTCTATTATCCCATTCTTTGTGGTTCCTGTCAATGCGTTGCCACAAGAAATTGTGTTCCGTCTGATTTTTTCATTACAGATCGCTCAGCGGCATTCCGTCGTACAGCTCGTTTTTGCTGTTCACCAGCTTATCAAAGATGTTCAGCTCTCCCTCGCCGGTGTAGTTCAGGCGGCTCAGGTAGTAGGTATCGCCCTCATAGATGATATCCACCGTCTTGAACTTGACGCTGTATCCGCTATCCGCATAAACGCCCTTTACCCCGTCCACAATGCGCAGATACTCCTTATCGAACCGCACGCCGGTATAGCTCTCGGAGGAAAGCCGCACCGTTGCCGTGCGGCGGGAAACGGTATCCGCCGTCACCGTACTGCCCTTGATCACCAGCATCATGGCGCTGCCGTCATCGGAAAGCTCGGTGCGCACCACCGTGCCCTGCGCCGTGCCGCCCCCGGCAAAGCTCAGCGTCACCGTACTGCCCAGCGGGTAGCTTTTATGCTCTCGGCTGCTGATGGTCAGCGCAAAGTACCATTCGGGACCGGAAACGATCTTTCCCAGTCCCTCCTGCTCCCCGCTGTCCGCGGTCAGCATTGCCATCAGGTCGTCGCAGTTCATACTCTCCAGCCGTGCGGGGGTCATGGTTCCCTCTTTGCCGTCCGTCACACTGCTGAAGTACCCCTCCAGCGTGTTGTAAACCGCCTCGCCGGAGGCGGTGCCCTCGGTCTGGGCGGTCAGCTCGGCTATGCGGCGCTCGATCGCCGCCGTCCCGCCGGTAATGCCGCTGCCCAAGTTGATCTCCTCCTGCAAGCTCAGCATCAGGGTGTCCAGCTCGTCGTAGCGCTCCAGCGCTACCGCCGCCGCCAGCCGCTGCAGGTCAATATCCGTCTCGCGGGTCAGGTTGCTTACCGTGGGGGTGTTGCTGCTTTGCAGCTGGTTCAGTACCCGCTGCAGCATGGTCAGCTCCTTTTCGGCTTCCGCGCGGCGTTCCGCCAGGTCGGCGCTCAGCGCGTCGCTGTATCGGTACGCCAGCACACTTCCTACCCGCACCTTTTCCCCGTCCCGCACCGCGTAGCGCAGGTTGCTGCCCTCCGGCTGCTCCAGGCTTCTCTCCTCTCGGAAAAAGATGCCCTCCGCCGTGGTGGTGTGGTACACCGTGTAGCGATAAACGCTCTCGGTGGTATAATCACTGAAAAAATGCCGGTAGGCGTGGTAGCCCGCAAATACCAGCAAAAACGCTGCCATGATAAAGGTCAGCAGCTTGCCCATGCCGTTGTTCTGCTTCACGCCATTCCCTCCTTTTTCAGGATCTCTATTGCCTTGTCCAGTGCCGTTTTGCCGTTTTCCAGCGTATCCGGCTCTATCCAGTGTATCCGCTTATCCGCGCCAAACCATGTCAGCTGCCGCTTGGCATAGCGGCGGGTGCTCTGCTTCAGCTTTTCCAGCGCCTGTTCCAGTGTTTCCTCCCCGTCCAGCCAGCCATACAGCTCCTTGCAGCCGATGGCTTGCGCCGCCGTCGCGGTCAGCCCGTTCTCCCGCGCTGCTTTTACCTCCTCGGGCAGCCCCATCTCCACCATTTTGTCCACCCGCCGGTTGATTCGCTCATACAGCGTCTCTCGATCGTGATAACGCAGCCCCAGCTCGATCACATGGTAAGGGCACGGCTCCCGCAGGCTGTCGGCTTCATGCTCCCGTATCGAGCGTCCGCTCACCTCCATCACCTCAATGGCACGAATGACCCGCCCCACATTGTTGGGGTGGATCCGCTTTGCGGTCTCGGGGTCTATCGCCTCCAGCCGCCGCCACAGGGCTTCGTTGCCCTCCCGCTCCGCCAAAAGGCGCAGCTGTTCCCGCAGCGCCTCGTTGCCGGGGATCGCGTCACTGTACTGCACATTGTCCACGATGGCTTTGATGTAAAGCCCCGTGCCGCCGCACAGCACCGGAACTTTTCCACGGCGCAGGATATCATTGATGGCGTCCCTTGCCATGGCGGCGTAGTCCGCCACCGAAAAGGCTTTCTCCGCCGGCAAAAAGCCGATAAGATGATGCCGCACCGCCGCCAGCTCCTCCGGAGAGGGCTTCGCCGTGGCGATATCCATACCCATATAGATCTGCATACTGTCGGCGGAAACGATCTCGCCGTCCAGCGCCTTTGCGATCTCTATGGCAAGCGCCGTTTTGCCGGAGGCGGTCGGACCCGCCACCACTATAAGCGTATTCGGCTTCAGCCGCACAGCGCTTCCCCCTTCCGCAAAGTTCAAATATCATGTCATCAAACGATCCGTCCGAACATTCTTTCCAGCTCCCGACGGGTAATGACGATCGCCACCGGTCTGCCATGCGGGCAGTTGCGCACCGTCGGGTCCTCCTTCAGCAACCGCAAAAGCTCCTGCTGTTCCCGTTCCCGCGAGGGGATATTCCCCTTGATGGCAGCCTTGCACGCCACGGAATGATACAGGTCATCGTAGATGGCTTCCTCGTCCATGCCGCCGCGGTGCAGCAGACGCTCGCACAGCTCGGTCAAAAGATCCTCCGCAGGCATATCCTCCAGTACGGCAGGGACTTCTCTCACCCGCAGGCACCCCTCACCAAAATCCTCTACGGCAAAGCCCGCGCGGTCAAAGCAGTCCAGGTTCTTCATGGCGGCGTCATATAACTCCCGCGGCATCGTGATGGTCAGCGGGGTCAGCAGCACCTGCCGCTGCACCGTGCCGCTCTGGTGCTGGCGCTTCAGCCGGTTAAACAGGATTCTCTCATGAGCTGCGTGTTTATCGATCAGCAGCATTTCATTGCCGCGCTCCGCCAGCAGGTAGGTGGCAAACACCTCCCCGATCAGGCGGTAATCCGCTTCCTCCTTCTGCTCCTCGAATGGTTCAGCGTCGCACTCTGCCGCCGGTTCCGTCACGGGCACAGGCACATCGATCACGACCGGCTTACAACCGTGCAGCGGCAGTGTCACCGGCTCGTGCCGTTCCTCCGTTTGCTCGGCAGGCATCTCTGCCGGTGCCAGCGGCTCCGTTACCACCGGCTTGCCGCCCTCAGCGGGCAGCGTTACTGCCTCGTGGTGCTCCATTGCCGCTTCGACCGCGCCGGCACAGCGTTCCTGTCGTTCTTTCTCTATATAGCCAATTTCCTTTACAGGTTCGTTACCTGCTGTATTCCGGTCGATCGTTTGCACCGGCTCCCATTTTCTCGGCTCCGCCGGCGGCTGGGTACCCATGCCGTAGCTTGTCCCCTTGGGCGGCAGATTTTTGCGGTACTCCCCGCTTCCGCCGCCGCTTTGCAGCGTACCATAGCCGCCCGCGCCGCCAAAGCTCTTTTCGTTTGGCAAACGACCCGCCAATGCACGGTATTGCTCCGCCGTCATGCGGGTCTGTGTCCCCTCGGTAGGGCGGTTATACAGCTCAAATTCGCTGAAGCGCTTTCCGCCTACATCTCGCACCGCCACGGTGCGGTTCATGTTGTTCAGGGCACCGCGGCAGGCATTCACCACCGCGTCAAATACCGCGCGCTCGTCGCTCAGCTTTACCTCCAGCTTGGCAGGGTGCACATTCACATCTACCTGCGAAGGATCTACCGTCAGGTTGATAATGCAGCCCGGGTACTTCCCCACCATGATGTGGTTTCGGTAGCTTTCCTCCACCGCTGCCATGATGGTAACACTTTTCACATAGCGATTGTTGATGAAAAAATGCTCCATGCTGCGGGAGGGGCGGCAGCATTCCGGTCTTGCCAGATAGCCGCTGACCCGCATAAAGCCGCTTTCGCACTCCACCGGTATCAGCCCCCGCCCGAATTCATTGCCGTACACGGCAAAAATGGTCGCCAGCAGGTCGCCGCTGCCGGGGGTCGCCAGCTTTACTTCCTTTTCCCGAATGAGCTTAAAAGCGATCTCGGGGTGGGAAAGCGCCAGCCGGTCCATCAGTGTTGCCACCGCCGTTCCCTCGGTGCTGTCCTTCTTCAGGAATTTCATTCTTGCCGGCACATTGTAGAACAGGTTTTTCACCGTAATGGTGGTACCCACCGGACAGCCTGCCTCCGCCAGCTCTCCGGCACATTCGCCCGCCAGTGTATACCGTGTCCCGATCTCCTCGGTCGCCGCGCGGGTCAGTATTTCCGTTTCGCTCACCGCGCAGATGGAGGCAAGCGCCTCCCCGCGGAATCCCAGCGTCCCGATACGGTCAAGATCCTCCGGGCGCAGCACCTTGCTGGTGGCGTGCCGCAGGAATGCCTTTGGCACATCTTCCCGCTCGATGCCGCAGCCGTTGTCGCTCACCCGTATGAGCCGTACCCCGCCATGCCCGATCTCCACCGTAACGGCGGTCGCTCCGGCATCAATGGCGTTCTCCACCAGTTCCTTCACTACCGAGGCAGGGCGCTCTATCACCTCGCCCGCCGCGATCAGCTCGGCGGTCTCTCGGTCCAGTATGTTTATTTTCGGCACAGGCTCACCTCCTCGGGTCGTTTATCTGCCGATGTGTTCTGTTTTTTCGCATTTAATTTCTTTGCCTTTGTCTTTTGCTTATCCGGCGCCCGCCGCGCCGCTCGCCCTCGGGCTGACCCTGACGGGCAGCCCTCGCC
>JBNMIL010000109.1:0-6415 GCA_050873265.1 Angelakisella sp.
AGAAAAATAATATCCGTATCCAGCGCAGCCAAGCGATGCGGGTTTTTAGGGCAGCAGCCCTAAAACGCTTTTGGGTACTTTTGGCGGGTCAAAAGTACCACCCCGCCGGTAGGCGGAGACACTAAGCCGCAATCAAAACTTTACCTGCCGTTAGGCGACATGAGACTAAGCCATAGTTCCTGCTGGCAACCCCTCCGGCTCATTTCATTCGCCACCTCCCCTTACACAGGGGAGGCTATGGGTCGCGGTGAGTGGGATGCGGAGCCGAGCGCCGCCGGTGGCGGATACAGCGAGGCGGAGCATCCGCAGCGGTCGAAAAAATCGAGCAAGCGGGCAGCGCGATGATTTTTTCGGGCACCGCAAGGCGGACGGAGCGGGAGCCGATTTTGCCCCGCCGCAGGCAATAAAAAGATCCCCCGCCAAAGGACAGGGGATCTGGGTGCGGTATTTGGTTTTTAGCCGTGGGAGGAATAGTTGGGGGATTCCTTGGTGATGGAGATATCGTGGGGGTGGCTTTCGATAAGACCGGCGCCGGTGATGCGGACAAACTGGGCTTTCTCGTGCAGCTCGGGGATCGTGGCGCAGCCGGTATAGCCCATACCGCTCTTAACGCCGCCCATCAGCTGGAAGATGTTATCGGCAAGGGCGCCCCGATAAGGCACACGACCCTCGACGCCCTCCGGCACCAGCTTTTTGTTGCCCTCCTGGAAATAGCGGTCTTTGCTGCCGTTCTGCATGGCGGCGATGGAGCCCATGCCGCGGTAGCTCTTGAACTGACGACCCTGATAGATCTCGCTTTCGCCTGGGGCTTCCTCGCAGCCAGCCAACAGGCTGCCCAGCATAACGGTGCTGGCGCCCGCCGCCAAAGCCTTTACGATATCGCCGGAATACTTGATGCCGCCGTCGGCGATGATGGGGATATCATACTTGGCTGCCATGCAGGCTGCCTCATAAACGGCGGTGACCTGCGGAACGCCGACACCGGCGACCACACGGGTGGTGCAGATGGAACCGGGACCGATGCCGACCTTGACGCAGTCGGCGCCCGCCTTGATAAGGGCTTCGGTGCCGGAGGCAGTGGCGACATTGCCGGCGATGAGCGGGATATGGGGGTACAGGCTCTTGATGCGGGAGACCGCCTTGAGGATATTTTCGCTGTGACCGTGGGCACTGTCCAGTGCCAGCACATCGACCTGAGCCTCCACCAGAGCGGCGGCGCGCTCCTCCATATCGTGGCTGACGCCGATGGCGCCGGCGACCAGCAGACGGTTCTGGCTGTCGCGGGCGGCGTTGGGATACTTCTTGGCTTTTTCGATATCCTTGATGGTGACAAGACCGGTGAGGCGGAAATTCTCATCGACGATGGGGAGCTTTTCCACCTTGCTGCGCAGCAGCAGCGCCTTGGCTTCCTCCAGCGTAATGCCCTGCGGGGCGGTGATGAGGTGATCCTTGGTCATGACCTCGCCGATGGGGACATCAAAGCTGGACATGAACTTGAGGTCGCGGTTGGTGATGATGCCGACCAGCTTGCCGTCGGCATCGCAGATGGGGACGCCGCTGATGTGGAATTTACCCATCAGGCGGTCGGCATCGCTGACGAGATGCTCCGGAGAGAGGAAAAAGGGATTATTGATGACGCCGTTTTCGCTGCGCTTGACCCGATCGACCTGATCTGCCTGCTGGCGGATCGGCATATTCTTGTGAATGACGCCGATGCCGCCCTCCCTTGCCATGGCGATCGCCATGCGGCTTTCGGTGACGGTATCCATGGCGGCGCTGAGCAGCGGGGTGTTGAGGTAGATATCCCCTGCCAGACGGGTACGGACATTGATATCGGCGGGCAGCACGGCACTGTGCGCCGGAACCATCAGAATGTCATCGAAGGTGAGTGCTTCCGGCAGAAACTTGGAGCTGTGGTCGGTATTAAGCATCGAATGATCCCCCTTATAGTTTGTATTTTTCCGGCGGCGACGGTGGGTCTGGCGGCGGGCGCGCGAAGCGGACGAGGGGTGCCGCCCGGTAAGGGGCGGCGCTCCCGAGGCGGAGCGGAGAGCGCCCGCCGTACCGTGGTGCCGGTGAGATATTTTTATTATTGTAGTGCAAACGCCCCAAAAGGTCAAGGTATTCCGGCGGCTTTGCGGGAATTCTCTGTTTTCATCAAAGGGGCGGGATAAAAAGGGCGTTTTCATGGGGTTTTTGCCCCACGGGAGCCGAAAAAATGATGAAAAAGAGGGTTGACAAGCCTTTTCGCATTTAGTATAATAACCCTTGCGTGATAATCGCGCTAAAATGGCGGTATAGCTCAGTTGGCTAGAGCATTCGGTTCATACCCGAAGTGTCGGCGGTTCAAGTCCACCTACCGCTACCATAATGGCCCGGTGGTCAAGCGGCTAAGACACGGCCCTTTCACGGCTGTAACACGGGTTCGATTCCCGTCCGGGTCACCAGATAAAAAAAGACGCCGGCAAGGCGCTTTTTTTATAAACGGTGACGCCCAAAAATCGACAGCCCATTGACCGGAAGGCAAATACGAAACAGGCAGGAAGCGCGGTAAAAGCAGACCGCTGCCCTGCCTTGTTTTCATTTTTCCACATTTCTTTGACGCAAGGGGGAAAACATATGATGATCGCCAAACCGGAGGAACGGGACATTGCCGGCTGCCGGGAGATCTACAACTACTATGTGAAGAATACCAGCTTTTCGCTGGAGGAGACGGAGCTGACAGCGGAGCAATACGGGGAACGGGTGCGGAGCATTACGGAGCGGTTCCCGTTTTTGGTGATGCGGGACGATGCCGGAGAGACGGCGGGCTTTGCGTACCTCAGTGATTTTAACCCCCGCAGCGGCTACCGGTACACGGCGGATCTTTCCATTTACATCGCGCCCGACCTGCGTGGGGCGCATCTGGGCGGGGCGCTGCTGGCGGCGATCGAGGCGGTAGCGCGGGAGCGGGGCATTACCAACCTCATTTCCATCATCACCGATGAGAACGAAGCCTCCTGCCGGTTCCACGAGAAGAACGGGTTTGTGAAGGAGGGGCACCTGCGGGAGATCGCCGTGAAATTCGGGCGGCAGTGCGGGGTGTGCTATTACCGCAAAGAGCTGTAATAAAAGCAGAATGATAAAAAGCGGCTCCCTGCGGGGAGCCGCTGAGTTTTTGGGAGGGAAGGCAAGGTCACAGCCACTTTTTGCGGCGGAAATAGCGTACCAGCAGCAGGACGACCGCCACGGCGACCAGAATAATGACCGGATAGCCGTATCGCCAGCCCAGCTCCGGCATATCAAAGTTCATGCCGTACCAGCCGACGATGAGAGAAAGCGGCAGGAAGATGGTGGTCACGATGGTAAGCAGCTTCATAACGCGGTTTTGCAGGATATCCACCTGAGCCTGATATTCCCCGCTGATCTGCGTGGCGTATTCCCGCAGCATCTGGGTTTCCCGCGCTAGGGTATCCGTCCGGCGGGAAAAGTAGCCGATGCGACGCTGCGCCCGATGCCCCAGCAGCTCGCCGGCGTCCTCCTGCAAGGTTTCGGCAAAATCCCCCAGCTGGGTATAAAAGCGGTTTTCGCGGTTCAGCTCCCGCCGAATGGCGCTCATTTTGTGGATAAATTTTTCGGTATCCTCGGCAAGCACCGCCTGCTCCAGCGTGGTCAGGCGGGTTTCCAGCTCCTGCAGCGCCGAAAGGTCATCGTGGATCAGCACGGTAAACAGCTCCGCCAGCAGCTCATCTGCCGACAGAGGATGCCCGATGGGCAGGGTCAGACGACTGATACACTCGGAGGCAAAGCCGTTATGGTCGACCAGCAAAAGACTGTTCCCCGCCAAGGCAAAGGCGAAGTATTTGCCCGACTGCGCGGTGCGCTGCGGCAGACGAAGCTGCCCGGATAATGCTCCCTGCCCGATATGCAGTCGGCAATACTGGTTATCCCGCCCCTCCTCTACCGGTTGTGGCGGGGTAAGACCGGCGGGAAGCGGCGCGCTGTGCAGCTCCTCCGGACGAAGCACCGCCAGAATGTGTGTTTCCTCCGGCGGCAGACTATCCAGCGGCTCCAGCGTTTCTCCCAAACGGTAATACTGCATAGCGGCTTCCTCCCAACATGATGTATTGAGATCATTATAGCACATTAGGACAGGAAAAGGGGACGGTATTTTACCGAAAAAATCCCCCGACGGGAGAGGAAAAACCTTTCCGGTCGGGGGAGCGATTTATCTGGGAGGATCAGTCGTCGACATCAAAGGCTTCCAAGCCGCGCTTGGCTTCGACCTTGACATCGCCGTGGCGCACCATAAGCATGGTGAAGAATGCAAGCCCCACGAAAATGGCGGAATATAGGAACAGCACCGAGTAGCTGACATGCTTGAGCAGCCAGCCCGCCACGATGGGGGTGATGGTCTGCGCCGCCATGCTGGCGGTATAATAGTAGCCGGTGAACTTGCCGACTTCGCTGCCGCGGCACATTCCCACCACCATGGGCAGGCTGTTGACATTGATGGAAGCCCACGCGACGCCCACCAGCGCGAACAGAGCGTACAGCGCCGGGTGGAAGCTGTGATTGAACAGGGTGTAGACATAGCCCGCGGCGAAGCACGCGGTAAGCAGCAGCACGCCGAACAGAATGGTGCGGCGGCGTCCGACGCGGCTGGCGGCGATGCCGACCGGAATGTAGGAGCAGATGGCGCCCGCGGTGGCGATGGTCAGGCACAGGGTGGCATCGCCCAGCGCCATGCCCCACATTTTATCGGCAAAGGTGGTGAACCAGGTCTCGATGGCATTGTAGCCGATGAACCACAGCGCAATGGAGGCAAGCAAAAAGCCCAGACTGCGGCGGACGGCGGGGGGCAGCTTTTCGTTGCCGCTTTCATCTACCTCGGCAAGGTTCCACTCGGGGTGCTCGGCCTCCAGCTTCATGTTTTCCTCATGCAGCTTTTTCTCCCGAATGGTGGCGAACAGGATACCGACCGAGACCGCCATGATGCCCGCTACGATGGCGAACAGCGGCAGGTAATTGACATGCTCCAGACCCGCGACGCGGCTGGAGGAATACAGCACGCTGGTGATGAGCAGGTACAGAATACCGCCCACGGCACCCATGAGGTTGATAATGGCATTGGCGCGGCTGCGCAGCGGCTTGGGGGTGACATCGGGCATGAGGGCGACCGCCGGAGAGCGGTAGGTGCCCATGGCGACCAGCAGCAGACCCAGCACGGCGATGAACAGCACCAGCTTGGTGACGGAAGGATTGGCGGCGTAGCTGTTATCCAGAATGGGCAGCAGCATCATAAGCAGGACGGCGCAGCCGGTGCCGACCAGAATGAAGGGCATGCGGCGTCCCATGCGGCTGCGGCTTTTATCGCTGATGGCGCCGAACAGCGGCAGCAGGAACAGGGCAAGGACATTATCCGCCGCCATGATGATGCCGGAATAGGTCTCATCAAGGTGGAAGGTGTAGGTGAGGATCTTGGGGATCACGCTGTTATACATCTGCCAGAAGGCGCAGATGGAAAGGAACGCAAGCCCGACCAGTATGGTGCGTTTGTTATTGAGCTTCAGGTTCATAGTCAACATCTCCTCGCGGTCATGATGGGGTACTGCCCTTATCATAGCGTAAAACGGGGGGATTTACAAGGTGGAGAAGCGAGAGTTTACAATTTGCTTCTTGCACCGGCGGGGGAAGTTTGCTACAATAGGCGGCATATACGGCGGGATCCGGAATAGTACGGAGGGAATTTTCCCATATTATCCCGCGGCGGAGAAAATTTCCCAAAGGAGAAATCAAAAAATGATCTTAAAATATATCCTGTGCGCGGTAGTGGCGTACCTGCTGGGGAGCATCAGCACCGGTGTACTGCTGAGTCACCGGCTGTTCCATGACGATGTGCGGAAGCACGGCAGCGGCGGTACCGGCGCGACCAACATGCTGCGCACCTACCGGCTGAAGGCGGCGCTGCTGACCTTTGCCGGAGACGCGGCAAAGGCAGCGCTGGCGGTGGGGCTGGGGCTGCTGCTTGCGGGACGGGAGGGCGGCTGCATCGCTGCCGTATTCGCGGTGGTGGGGCATATGTTCCCGCTGTACTTCGGCTTTCGGGGCGGCAAGGGCATTGCCTGCACGGTGGGCGCCTTAGCGGTGCTGTACCCTATCCTGCTGCTGCCGCTGGCGGTGCTGTGGGCGGTGCCTGTGCTGCTGAGCCGGTGTATCTCGCTGGGGTCGATCATTGCCGGTGCGGCGCTGACCCCCGCGGTGGCGCTGTGGTGCCACGGGCAGGGCGCAGCGCCCGCGATCCCCGTGGGCTGCGCCGCGGTGATGACGCTGCTGATCCTGTGGGCGCACCGGGAAAACATGGCGCGGCTGGCACGGGGCGAGGAGAATAAGATCTGACAAGAAACGGCAGAGGGATAAACGGGAGTACGGGGGG
>JBNMIL010000110.1:0-6411 GCA_050873265.1 Angelakisella sp.
GTGCTACAGGTCATGCGCTTCATCTACGATAACATCATCTACGCCGAGCTGAACACCAAGAGCGATTACTGCCAGGTGTGCGGCTGGGACGGTGAGATCGAGATCGTGGAGCAGGACGGCAAGCTTATCTGGCGCTGTCCCAAGTGCGGCAATACCGATCAGGATAAGATGAATGTTGCACGCCGTACCTGCGGTTACATCGGCACCCAGTACTGGAACCAGGGACGCACACAGGAGATCAAGGAGCGTGTGCTGCACCTGTGATCCCCCAAAAATTGACCGACAAAAAAGAGGGACGCTCCGCGGGGCGTCCCTTTGCCGGCAAAGGCTGGATCGAAAACTTTACATTTTAGCTTTTAGGAGAGAGTATGAATTACGCAAGCATAAAAAACTGCGATATCGCCAACGGGGAAGGCGTGCGGGTCACGCTGTTTGTTTCCGGCTGCACCAATCACTGCGAAAACTGCTTTCAGCCGGAGACATGGGACTTTGGCTACGGGGAGCCCTTTACCCCCGCGGTGGAGGACGAGCTGCTCCGGCTGCTCCGTCCCGATTTCATCAATGGGCTGACCCTTTTGGGCGGCGAGCCGATGGAGCCGCAGAACCAGCGGGCGCTGCTGCCGTTTTTGCGGCGAGTGCGCAAGGAGCTGCCCGAAAAAACCATTTGGGCGTTCAGTGGCTTTACATGGGAGGAACTGAATACCGCCGGCAGCTACCCCTGCTGTGAGGTCACACCGGAGCTGCTTTCCCTGCTGGACGTGCTGGTGGACGGACGCTTTGTACAGGCGCTGTACGATATCTCCCTGCGTTTTCGCGGCTCCTCCAACCAGCGTATCATAGATGTGCCAAAAACGCTGCAAAGCGGCAATATCGTGCTGTGGCAGGACTGAGATACCATAACCATAAAGAAACACCGGATAGGCGATAAAACCTGTCCGGTGCGTTTTTATGGTTATGATGTCTTTATGCTTTCCAAAGCCCATGCAGGTTGCAGTAGGCGTACACGCTCTCTACCTCGTCGCCTTCGCACAACGCAAAGCAGACCTCCGGCTTTTCACCGGCGTGCAGCTCCTTGCGCTGGTTGCCCTGTTTGGTGTGAATGGAGACCCACTCAATGTAATGCTCCGGCAGCATGGGGTGCTCCACGGTGCTTACCTTTACATGGACGATGCCGTTTTCGACCGTCCATACGGGAACATGCTTTTCCACGGCGGCATCGGTGGTGTTGGGAATGATCTCACTCATCTTCTCGCCGCAGCACATAACGGGCACGCCGCAGTCCTTTACCTTGGCAATGATGTTGCCGCGATGCTTGCAAATATAGAATTTCTGCTCCATACCATTCTCTCCTTTTTTCGATCAGTAGTTTTCCTTGCGGACTTCAAAGTAGCTCTGCGGGTGGGCACAGACGGGGCAGACAGCGGGCGCCTTTTTGCCGATGACCAGATGACCGCAGTTGCGGCACTCCCACATGGTCTCCTCGCTCTTTTCAAAGACCTTCTGCATCTCCACATTGTTCAGCAGGGCACGGTAGCGTTCCTCGTGTGCCTTTTCGATAGCCGCGACGGCACGGAACTTATACGCCAGCTCGGTAAAGCCCTCCTCCTCGGCTTCTTTGGCAAAGGTATCGTACATATCGGTCCATTCGTAGTTTTCACCCTCGGCGGCGTGCAGCAGGTTTTCGGCGGTGCTGCCCAGCTCGCCCAGTGCCTTGAACCACATCTTGGCGTGTTCCTTTTCATTTTCGGCGGTCTTGGTAAAGATCTCCGCAATCTGCTCGTAGCCCTCTTTTTTGGCGACGCTGGCAAAGTAGGTGTATTTATTGCGTGCCTGAGATTCCCCCGCAAACGCTGTCCGCAGGTTCTGTTCGGTCTTGGTGCCTTTCAGTTCCATAGTTGATAACTCCTTTCACGCAGTTCGATGTCATTTTATCCCCTCTTGGGAGGTTATATTTATTATAACAGGAATAATTCCTAAAATCAAGAGAAAATTATAGAATTTTTGGCTTAAAGTTTTGACTGGCGGGAATACTACGTGGAAAAGGAGGGGAGCAAGATGAAAGAATTTGCCCAATGCTGTACCGTCATCGCGGAGGGGGAGATCATTCGGGAGAGCCTCAGCCGTCTGGGACGAGATGAGCGCTGGCTCCGCGCAGAGCTGCGCCGGCAGGGCGTCGGCTCGGCGGCGGAGGTGTTTTGGGGCATCAGCGATGGGGAAGAGCTGGAGCTTAATATGATATTATAGCTAAGATAGTTCTTTTCCATAGCGGCGCGCTGTGCTATAATAGTGTAGTAAAGAATGGATACGATAAGTATTATTCACAAAATTACTACAAAAAGGATAGAAAGCATGAAGCAAGTTTTATTTGTGTGCAACGGCAATATCTGCCGCAGCCCTATGGCGGAATTTGTGTTCCGAGAGCTGGCGCGGCGGCGGGGGCTGGAAAACGCGGTGAGCTGCGAGAGCGCCGGAACGACGGTTTTTGCCCCGAACAGCCCCGTACATAACGGTACAGTGCGCCAGCTGAAGCGGGAGAATATCCCCTATTACCAGCGCGGTTCCCGCAATATCACGGCGGCGGATTATGACCGCTTTGACTACCTGCTGGGCATGACACGCAGCCATGTACAGGCAATGGAGGCGGAGTTCGGCGGCGACCCGGAGGATAAGCTGCATCGCCTATTGGATTTTACCCGCCGCCCGCGGGACATTGACGACCCGTGGTACACGGGGGACTTTGTGACGGCGTACAATGATATTGCGGCGGGCTGCAGCGCATTGCTGGATAGCATGTTCCCAAACAGCGCCGAGCGAAAAAAGTAAACACATAAAAAGAAAAGTACCCGTGAAAGGGTACTTTTTTGATGTGGTTAAAGATCCAATTTACAGTCGCCGGCTTTGATCCAGCCCAGACGGCGCATGGACAGCGCGATGAGCGGGGTGAGAACAGCGGGCAGCACAAAGCAGACGAGGATAAGACCCAGCCAGTGGAACGCGCCGCCGAAGCCCTCCCAGCTGACGATGCCGATGGGACCGACCAGCCCGCAGGTGCCCATGCCGCTGGCAATGGCAATGCCGTTTTCCAGGCGGAACACACAGGTGGCGATGGGACCCGTGATGGCGGCGGCAAGGGTGGGCGGCAGCCAGATGCGGGGATTTTTGACGATGTTGCCCATTTGCAGCATGGAGGTGCCAAGCCCCTGCGCCACCAGACCGCCCCAGCCGTTTTCGGCAAAGCTCATGACGGCAAAGCCGATCATCTGGGCGCAGCAGCCCGCCGTAGCAGCACCGCCCGCCAAACCGGTGAGGGTAAGGGTAAAGCAGATGGCGGCAGAGCTGATGGGCAGAGTGAGGACAATGCCGACCAGTACCGAAACAATGATGCCCATGAGGAACGGGCGAAGCTGGGTCGCCCGCATAATCAGCTGCCCAAAGCCGTTCATGAGCAGGCTGACGCCGGGCCCGATGAGGGAACCGACCCCCAAGCCCGAAAGAATGGTGACGGTGGGGGTAACAAGAATGTCGATCTTGGTTTCACGGCTGACCGCTTTGCCCAGCTCGGCGGCGACAATGACAGCAAAGAACGCGCCCAGCGGTCCGCCCACCGAATAGGAGCCAAGCCCCACGGCACACAGCGAGTACAGGACCAGCGGCGGCGCGGAAAGCGAGACGCCGATGGCGACAGCAATGGCGATGCCGGTGGCGCTGCTGGCGTAACCGGCGGCGGTAACAAGCCAATCCCAATGGAACTGGTCGCCTAAGGTATCCAGTATGGTGCCGATGAGCAGGGAAGCGAAAAGTCCCATTGCCATGGCGCTCATGGCATCGACGAAGTAGAGCTTTGCCGAGGGCTTGATATTTTTGCGGGCAAGGAACGCGGAAAATCCGGTGGTGGACATTATTCCGCCTCCTTTGCGTGCTCCTGCGCCAGATGGCAGTAGGTCTCGGCGTTTTCGCGGTTATGCTCGATCTGCACGGGGTGCAGCTCGGAGATCGCCTTGGCGGGGATCCCGACGATGAGGGAGCCATCGGGGAATCGCGCGCCGCCGGAGACCACCGCGCCCGCACCGACAATGCTGTTTTTGCCGATGACACAGCCATTGAGCAGTACAGAGCCCATGCCGATGACGGTGTTATCGCCAACGGTGGCGCCGTGTACCACGGCATTGTGACCGATGGAGACCCCTTCGCCTAAGGTGATGGGGTAGCCGCGGTCGCCATGCAGGGTGCAGTTATCCTGCACATTGCTGTTCTTGCCGATGGTGATGTGGTCAAGGTCGCCGCGGATCACAGCGCCATACCACACGCTGCTGCCTTCCGCAAGGGTGACATCGCCGAGGATAGAGGCGTTTTCGGCAATGAAAGCGGCTTTGGCGGTATCCGGTTTTTTATCGCCCAATTGTTTTACCATAGATGTTGACCTCCGATCGTGGGAAATGGGGTAGAGGATTGCGGAACGCGGGGTGGGGGTCGCCCGCAGGGCAGCCCGCCGCAGGCGGGTTCGGCGGCTCTACCGCCGGTTCCGGCGAAGCCGGAACGCCCTGCGGGCGACCGCGCACCGCGACAGTCCCTTAACTGTGGGTATTGTAGCATTTTGCGGGGCGGCAGTCAAACAAAGTCGAAAAAACTTTCTTGCTCCGGGTCAAAAAAGGATAGCCAAGGGCAGATTTTTCTGTTATACTATATAGGAAATTTGCAAACTGAGAATTTGCAGAAGAATAAGGAGTGTAAAAACTATGGCAATGGAAAGAACCTATATTATGCTGAAGCCCGACTGCGTAAAGCGCGGTCTGATGGGTGAGGTCATCTCCCGCATCGAGCGCAAGAACTACAAGATCGTTGATGCCAAAATGATGACTCTGGACGAGCCGATCCTGCGTGAGCACTATGCCCACATCGCCGATAAACCCTTCTTCCCCGAGATCGTGACCTACATGACCAGCGGTCCCGTATTGGCGATGATCGTGGAGGGCGACAACGCTGTTAAGGGCATGCGCATCATCATGGGCGCCACCAAGTTTGAGGAAGCGGCTGCCGGCACCATTCGCGGCGACTATGCCTGCTGCACCAGCGAGAACCTCATTCACGGCTCCGACAGCGTAGAGAACGCCGAGATCGAGATCAAGCGCTTCTTCGGCTGATAAAGCAGAAATATAAGCCGAGCCGGTACCCCAATAGGGTGCCGGTTTTACTTTATCCCCATAAAACAATAGAAAAAGCCCCCACCCGATAAAGGGTGAGGGCTTTGGCTTTAGAACTTATTTTTTCTCGGCTTTGAGCGCCTCGATCATCATGGGAACGACCTTGAACAGGTCGCCGCAGATGCCGTAATCGGCGGCCTCAAAGATGGGAGCGGTCTCGTTCTTGTTCACCGCGATGATGCACTCGGAATCCTGCATACCGGCGAGGTGCTGGATAGCACCGGAGATACCCAGAGCGACATAGATCTTGGGACGAACAGTCTTACCGGTCTGACCGACCTGATGATCGGCAGAGAGCCAGCCGGCATCAACAGCAGCACGGCTGCCGCCGACTACGCCGCCGCCCAGCGCCTCGGCAAGCTCCTCCGCCAGCTTGATGCCGGTGGAAACATCTTTGCCGATACCACGGCCGACAGATACGATGACCTCGGCGCCGGTCAGATCAACGAGATCCTTGGCAGCCTTGACGATCTCCAGAACCTCGGTCTTGAGGTCGGAAGCCGCCAGCTCGACAGGATACTTCTCCACAACGACCTTATCGGCTTTCGCCTGATCGAAAGGAGCGCGCTGCATAACGCCGGGACGGACGGTGGACATCTGAGGACGGAAGCGGGGGCAGATGATGGTAGCCATCAGGTGACCGCCGAAAGCGGGACGGGTCATCTTAAGGTGGGTGCCCTCATCAAACTTCATATTATCCACATCCATGGTGGAGGTGGTCTTCAGGAACGCCTTGTACTTTTCCACATCAACATCGAGGTGGGTGCAGTCGGCGGTCAGACCGGTGTGCAGGGTAGCGGCACAGCGGGGTCCCAGATCACGACCGATATTGGTCGCGCCGATGAGCATGATCTCGGGCTTCTTTTCCATTACGACATCGCAGATGACCTTGGTGTAGGCATCGGTGGTGTAGTCCTTCAGCAGGGGGTGCTCGCAGACGATGATACGGTCAGCACCGTAACCGCCCAGCTCCTTGGCAAGACCCTCGACCTTATCGCCCAGCAGCAGACCGCACAGCTCAACGCCGAGGTCGTCCGCCAGCTTGCGTCCTTCGCTGATCAGCTCGAAGTCGGTGGGCATCAGCTTGCCCTCGCGCTGCTCGCAGAATACCCATACGCCCTTGAAGGCGGTGGGATCGGTATTCACAAAAGTAGACATAGTCATTTTCTCCTTTCTATCAGATGATGTGCTTCTCTGCCAGCAGAGAAAC
>JBNMIL010000111.1:0-6402 GCA_050873265.1 Angelakisella sp.
ACCCACCCAGGAGACCGATCATGGCACTGAAAGACCTGCTGCAAAGCCAAACAACCATTCGGGAGCTGAGAACCGAGACCGCCGCCCTGCGGCTGGAAAAGGAGGAAGCCGCCCGCCAAAAGGGAAAAAGCGAAGCCCGCGCCGCCGCCGTGACCAAGGAAGCGGACAGGGAAGCCGCCGACCGCCGGCGGGAGCAGACCGAGGCGGTGGAAGCCGCTCAGCGCGCGCTTTTCGAGGCGATGCGCCCCCTGCTGCTGGCGCTGCCCACCGCAAGGAAAGCCATTGCCGAGAACCCCGCGCTGCTGGCAAAGGATATGATCGGGCTGTTCGCGCCGGTCGATGACTTTGTGCGGGCACTGGGGCTTACCGTCATCGGTACGGTGGGGGAGGAGACCCCCTATGACAGCGCTCTGCACGATTGTCCCGCTTTGGTCGAGACCGGAACGCCGGTCATCGTGGCGGCGGTGGGCTATGCCAAGGGGGAACAGATCTGGGTGAAAGCCCGTGTAAAGGAAGTGATTTGATGGAACGCTACGCTGTTGATTTCGGCACCAGCAACACCGTGGTGGCACGCTGGAACTTTGCCAAGGAGGAACCGCAGACCGTCAGCTTTCCGGCGATCACCGCGCCGGCGGTCGGCGCTATGCCGCCCGTCACCCCCTCCGTTCTGTACTATCGGGGGGAACAGAGCTTCCTGATGGGCTATGAGGTCACCTCCCGCGGGCTGGACGATATTCGCAGCAGCCGCTATTTCTGGGGATTCAAGCGGGGGCTGCTGCACCTCACCTCGCTGTACGAGGAACGGGGGCGGGAATTTTCCGCTGACCACATCGCGCGGCTTTACCTCACCCGGCTGCTTTCGGGCTTGGAGCTGAATGCCGATACCGTCGTGACCTTCACCGCGCCGGTCAATGCCTTTGATACCTACCGCGAGTGGATCTCCGCCTTTTTTGCCGAAAACTACCCCGATGTCCCGTACCGTCTGGTCGATGAATCGGTGGCGGCAGCCATCTCCTACGGCTCCACCCGTGCCGGTTCGGTGGTCTGCGTGGTGGATTTCGGCGGCGGCACCCTTGATGTCTCGGTCGTCCGCATGCCGGAATCCTTTGCAGGAGCGGCGGCAGGCGGCGCGGCGCAGGGCAGGGTGTTGGGCAAAGCCGGCGCCTTCCTCGGCGGCGATGATATCGACCGCTGGCTTTTGGAGGATCTTTTGAAGCGCGCGGGCAGAACGGCGGAGGAGTGCGAGGAGATCCTGCCGCAGCTGACCGCCCTTGCCCGTCAGATCAAGGAGGAGCTTTCCACCCAAAGAGAGAGCAGCCGCAGCTTTTTTGATGCCGGGCATTTTAAGACCTACGAATTTCACTACACCCAGAATGACCTGCTGGATCTTCTGGAGGAGCACGACTTTTTCGTGACCCTCAATGATGTCCTCAACAACGCCGTCAACATGGCGGAGGCGGGGGGAATCTCCCGCAGCCAGATCGAGCGGGTGCTGCTGGTGGGCGGCACCACCCTCATTCCGGCGGTGCAGCGGGGGATCCGCGGCATCTTCGGCAGGGAAAAGGTGCAGTGCCACAAGCCCTTTGAGGCGGTCGCTCACGGCGCTCTTGCCTTTTCGCTGGGGCTGAATATCGTCGATTTTATCCAGCATTCCTACGCCATTCGCTACCTGGATTCCCTCACCAAGGAGCCGCGGTACAAGATCATCTTCAAAGCGGGCAGCGAGTACCCCAGCGAAAAGCCCGTTACCCTTACGCTGTCCTCCTCGTTCCGCAACCAAAAGGCGATCGAGCTGATGATGGCGGAGATCGAGCACAAACGCATGGGTCGGGTCTCCTTCGATGCCGATGGGCGGTTTTCCTCGGTCGATGACAGCAGCGATACGGTGCGGCTGCTCAATTACAGCAAAAATTCCGCCGTGCTTGCCAAGCTGGAGCCGCCCGGCACCCCGCTGGATAAGCGGCTGAATGTGGCGTTTTCCATCAATGCCCGCAAGGAGCTGACCGCCACCGTGCACGATAACCTCACCGGTCAGGATATCTATGTGGATATGCCGCTGGTGGCGCTGCGCTGACAGCAAGATCTGCCCCGAAAATTTACCCGAAACTGTCACTTTGCCCCCTCACTTTTTGCCGCAGGCTGTGCTATAATTGAGCCATAAACCCCTCGGGAGGAGGAACCGCATGAATACCCCGACCAAAAATCCAAAAACGACCAAGGAAAAGCTGGCAGGCGTGATCCGCATTATCACCGTGCCGCCCATTATGGTCATCGGTCTTTTGCTGATTTTGTATTTCCGTTCACCGCAGCCCTTCGGCACCCTGCCGGAGCTGCTGATCGCCATATTGCTGCTGGGGCTGGTGCCGGTGCTGGCTTATCCCTTGCAGCCCCTGCTCCCCCGTTACCGCCAAAAGGGTCGGGAGGGTCAGCGGGAGCTTGCCTTTGTATTCACCGGCGTGGGGTACACCATTGCCTTTTTGTGGGCGCTGCTGGCGGGGGTCTCGCCGGCGGTGCGTACCGTCTGCGCCGGCTACTTTTTCTCGGCGCTGCTGCTTACCCTGTGCAACAAGGTGCTTCACCGGCGCGCCAGCGGGCACGCGTGCAGCGCGGCAGGCCCGCTTTTGTTCCTCATCTACTACTTCGGCTGGTGGATGCTGCTGCCCAGTGTCATCATCGCCGCCCTCATCGCGTGGGCTTCGGTGACGCTGCGCCGCCACACACCGACCGACCTGCTGTGGGGGACGCTGTGCAGCGTGGCGGGCTTTGCCATAGCGGTGCTGTGGTTCTAAGAGCGCTCCCACTAATACGGACGAAAACGGGAAAATTTGCAGTGAAAGTGTTGAATTCGCACAAAGTTTAAGAGAAAATTTACAATTAAGCTCCCGCAAGGGGGCTTTTTTGGTGGGCGGAGACCGAAAATTTTTACGGCTTGCGCCCTTGGATTTTGACTTTAGGGCAGAAAAATCCCCCACCCGATCGAATAGGTGGGGGAAATATTATCGCTCTCAGTGGTCGCAGGTGGCGCAGGAGGAACAGCCTTCGCCCTCCTCCTCGCCCTCATGGACGTCCTTTTTGACATGACCTACGATGGGCTCGGGGTCGATGCCCTGACGGGTGTAGTAATCCGCCAGCGCGGCTTTTACCGCCTGCTCCGCCAGCACGCTGCAATGCAGCTTTGCGGGGGGCAGACCGTCCAGCGCCTCTACCACGGCGCGGTTGCTGAGGGAAAGCGCCTCCTCGATGGAATGTCCCTTGATCATCTCGGTGGCAATGGAGCTGGTGGCAATGGCGGCGCCGCAGCCGAAGGTCTTGAACTTGACATCGGTGATGGTATCGCCGTTGATTTTAAGGTACATCTTCATAATATCGCCGCAGCGGGCATTTCCTACCTCGCCCACGCCGTCGGCATCGGGAATTTCCCCTACATTGCGGGGGTTTGTAAAATGGTCCAGAACTTTTTCGCTGTACATAGGGTCCTCCTTACTTATCCTTGATTTTTTCCCAGACGGGGGACATGGCACGCAGTCCCTCCACAATGGGCGGCAGCTTTTCGATGATATAATCCACGTCCTCCTCGGTGGTCAGCTCCGAAAGGGAGAGCCGCAGGCTGCCGTGGGCGACCTCGTGCGGCAGACCGATCGCCATAAGCACATGGCTGGGGTCCAGCGAGCCGCTGGTGCAGGCGGAGCCGGAGGAGGCGCAGATGCCCGCCATATCCAGCCGCAGCAGCAGCGATTCGCCCTCGATGCCCTCAAACGAGATATTGGCGTTGCCGGGCAGACGGTGCCGGCGGCTGCCGTTCAGACGGGTCTTGGGCAGCTTCAGCAGCTCGTCGATCAGGTGATCCCGCATGGCGGTGATGCGGGCGGCGTTTTCCTCCAGATGCTCGGTTGCCACGGTGATGGCTTCGCCCAGACCCACGATGGAGGCAAGGTTCTCGGTGCCGGCACGGCGTCCCTTTTCCTGCCCGCCGCCGTCCATGAAGATATTGGGCAGAATGCCCTTCTTGACATACAAAGCGCCGACGCCCTTGGGCGCGTGGAACTTGTGACCGGAAAGGGACAGCATATCCACGCCCAGCGCCTTTACATCGACCGGAATGTGACCGACCGCCTGTACCGCGTCGGTATGGAACCACGCGCCGTGGGCATGGGCAATGGCGGCAAGCTCCGCAATGGGCTGCACGGTGCCGATCTCGTTATTCGCCAGCATGATGGAAACAAGGGCGGTATCCTCACGGATCGCCTTTTCCAGCTCGGCAGGCTCCACCAGCCCCTCTGCCGTGACCGGCAGATAAGTGACCTCGAAGCCCTCTTTCTCCAGCGCCTTGGCGCTGTGCAGAATGGCATGATGCTCAAACGCCGCGGTGACCAGGTGCTTTTTGCCCTTTGCCGCCCAGCGGTGCATGCTGCCCTTCAGCGCCCAGTTATCCGCTTCGGTGCCGCAGGAGGTGAAGTAAATTTCACCCGGCTCGGCATTCAGGGCGGCGGCGACCTGACGGCGCGCCTTTTCCACGGCGGTGCGGGCGGCACGCCCGATGGAGTAAATGCTGCTGGGGTTGCCGTAGTTCTCCATCAGCCACGGGGTCATCGCCTCCAGCACTGCCGGCGTGACCGGTGTGGTGGCGGCGTTATCGGCGTAAACAAAGCGTTTTTCCACTGTAATACACTTCCTTTGTATCGTAAAATTATAGGCACGGAAATCGTTTCCGTTTTTGTTACGGCACTATAATATACTATCACGGTATAATTTGCAATAGGCAAAACAAATTTTTATCAATTTTTTTGGCACAGGGCGGAAAACAGGGGAGGGCGGCGGCTTCCGGCGGTCGCAAGTTTCGACTGCGCCGAAACCCGCAGGCGCAGCCTGCGGTGCCCGCCTGCGGCGGGCGTTGCGACCGCCGGAAGCCCCCGCCCCGCGGCAAATCCCCAAAAGCCGAAAAACTTTCCCCAAACTGTCACAAAAGCCCCGCACAGAGCGTTATATAGGGTAGGAAATATCCAAGGAAATCAATTTGCACAGTTTATTCCTCTTGATTGGAAGAATGACTTGCATAATGCACAAAAATGTAATATGATATTACCGAGAGAAAACAGCTTTCGACAAAAAGGAGGAGCTATGCTGAGCCAAGACGCAAGAGAAAAAACGATTGCGAGTACGATCCTTTATCTTATCACTGCGGCAATCGTGGCTTACCGCCTGTATCAAAAAGGGTTGGTAGCAGGGGCGATCGTGCTGACCGTTTACGGCGTTTGTGCGTGTTTTTTCACGCAATACCTCCAGAGACTGGTGGCGGAGGGCAAGGCAGATCCCAAACGGCTGCGGCTGGTTCAATGGGGGCTGGCGTTTGTTATTGTGGCAACAGCGGTTTTCAGTAGCATCGGTGGTGCCGTGCTTACCGTTCCTCAGAATGACTGTCACCTCTCCGCCGTGGTGAATGAATTGCAGCCGGACGCAGCCGAAGAAGAAATCACCGGTCTGCGCATGAAGCAGAACACCAGCTATTGGGCGGAGCGTGATAAGTTCGACTTCTCCAATTATGAGTCCATTCGGCAGTTCCGATACATCGAGGGAGAGGACGCAAACGCCCTGTACAGTGCGCTGATGAAGCTGGAGCTAAAGCCGGGAAAGGGACGGTTCATTCTTTCCGCCAGTCAGCGGAAATTTGACATTTACCTGTGCTGTTCGGATATTTACCTTGGCTTTACTAAAAATGGCGATGTATATTTATTCGCGGAACCGGAGTTTGACTCACTGGTGCCAGCCAACCGCTTTAAGCTGGCGGAAGGCGGCTACGAACAGGTGGAGGCGCTTACTGAACCTTATTTTTCCGCCGCCTGATAATTCTGATACCACGCCACCGCCAGACGGTCGCAGCGCTCGTTTTCGGGGTGTCCGGCGTGCCCCTTCACCCACACAAATTCCACCTCATGCATTTTCAGCAGCGGCAGCAGCCTTTCCCACAGGTCTACATTCAGGGCAGGGCTGTTGTCGCTTTTTTTCCAGCCCTTTTTCTGCCAGCCGTACACCCAGCCCTTGGTTACGGCATCAACTAAGTACTTGCTGTCGCTGGTCAGCGTAACACGGCAGGGCTGCTTCAGGGCGCTCAGCCCCTCTATGGCGGCGAGCAGCTCCATGCGGTTGTTGGTGGTCATCGGCTCCCCGCCGGAAAGCTCCTTTTCCTGCCCCTTGTACCGCAGGATCGCCCCCCAGCCGCCGGGACCCGGATTGCCGGAGCAGGCGCCGTCGGTAAACAGGAGGACTTCTTTTTTCTCTGCCATGCTGTTTTCTCCGTTTCTGTGCAATAATCTGTATGGGATATTATAAACCACCGCGGCGGGGATTACAATACGGCGGCAGGTCTGCCGGAGAGGGAGAAGGCGCCCGCAGGGCGTTTCGGCT
>JBNMIL010000112.1:0-6401 GCA_050873265.1 Angelakisella sp.
CTTCAAGAATGAGCAGGTCGCGGAGTACGAGCTGGATTTCGGCACCGGCGAGCTGACCCTGCTGCTCAACGATGAAAAAAAGACCACCATCACCTACGATGTTCCCAACCTCAGCCTGTTCCTGCAGGATACCCATGAGCTGGTAGAGCAGTACAACGCCGAGCACCCCGATGCCCCCATCAAGCAGTATTACGATGCTGCCGAGGCAATGCCGTGGTGGATCGACATGCTGCCGCTGCTGCTCACCGTCCTGCTTATGGGCGGCTTCTGGTATATCCTCATGAAGCGCTCCGGCGGGGGCGGCAACCCCATGGCGTTTGCCAAGCTCAAGCCCAAGCAGCAGGATCCCAATAACCGCGTCACCTTCGCGGATGTAGCGGGTGCCGATGAGGAAAAGGAGGAGCTGGAGGAGATCGTCCAGTTCCTCAAGGATCCCGGCAAGTTCAATGCGCTGGGTGCCCGTATCCCCAAGGGCGTTTTGCTCCTCCCGGAACCGGTAAGACCCTGCTTGCCAAGGCGGTCGCCGGCGAAGCGGGCGTGCCGTTCTTCTCCATCTCCGGCTCCGATTTCGTCGAGATGTTCGTCGGCGTCGGTGCCTCCCGTGTCCGAGACCTGTTCGAGCAGGCGAAAAAGAGCGCGCCCAGCATCGTTTTCATCGATGAGATCGATGCCGTGGGTCGTCACCGCGGCTCCGGTCTCGGCGGCCGTCACGATGAGCGCGAGCAGACCCTGAACCAGCTGCTGGTCGAAATGGACGGCTTCGCTCCCAATCTCGGCGTTATCGTCATGGCGGCGACCAACCGCAAGGATATCCTCGATCCCGCGCTGCTGCGTCCCGGCCGCTTCGACCGTCACATCACCGTCAATTATCCCGATGTCAAGGGTCGTGAGGCGATCCTGCGCGTTCACACCCGCAATAAGCCCATCGGACCCGATGTTGATCTCGCCGTCATTGCCCGCTTTACCGGCGGCTTCACCGGCGCGGATCTCGAAAACCTCACCAATGAGGCTGCGTTGCTGGCAGCGCGCAAGAACCGCAAAGCCATCACCATGGAGGACATTCAGGAGGCGACCCTCAAGGTCGCGGTCGGTCCCGAAAAGCGCAGCCATGTCATTACCGATAAGGAGCGCCGCTTGACCGCCTATCACGAGGCAGGTCACGCCGTCGTCACCTATTACTGCCCCCAGCAGGATAAGGTGCATCAGGTCTCCATCGTGCCCCGCGGCTGGGCGGGCGGCTTTACGCTGGCACTGCCGGAGAAGGACGTCAGCTACCAGACCAAGCGGTGGATGGAGGAGGAGATTGCGGTACTGCTGGGCGGCCGTGTTGCCGAACAGCTGGTGTTGGAGGACATCTCCACCGGCGCCTCCAACGATCTGGAGCGTGCCACCAAGATCGCCCGCGCCATGGTCTGCCGCTACGGCTTCAGCGAGAAGCTGGGTCCCATGATCTACGGCTCCGATCAGGAGGAGGTATTCCTTGGGCGCGATCTCGGTCATGCCCGTGATTACTCCGAGGAGGTCGCCGGTCAGATCGACGAGGAAGCCCGCCGCTTCATCGATGAGGGCTACAATAAGGCAGTCTCCCTGCTGGAGGAGCACATGGATCAGCTCCATGCCCTTGCCGAGTTCCTCATGAAGTACGAAAAGATCGACGGCGACCTGTTCGCCGAGGTCATGGGCGGCGTCATCACCTTTGGCGAGGCTGCCGAGCGTGCCGAAAAGGAGCTGGCGGCAAGCCGCGAAAAGGCGGAGCGTGTCCGCCTGCAAAAGGAAGCCCAGCAGAAAGCCGCCGAGGAAAAGAAAGCCCAGCAGGGCTTCTCGGTCGATCCGCTGCACTTCCATAAGCCCCACAATCCGCCGACGGAACCGTCCGAGCCGGATACCGGCAGCAATGAAAGCAGCGGCGACGACAGCGATAACGACCGTCCCGCCGACCTGTAATATCCGTTTTTCCGCCCCCGACAGCGAGCTTTCGCCTGTCGGGGGCTTTTCCTTGCATTTGTATCATCATGAGCAGAAGAGGAACAGCCCATACGCGAAAAAAGAACTCCGCCGGCTATGTTAAAGGCGGCGGAGTAATATTTGTGTGGATAAAAAACAGAACCGTCCCGCTTCTTCGCTGCTTCGGGCTTACAATAGCGTTCCGGGAGCTTCTGCAGAATGGTTCTGTTGGCAGAGTAGCATATAACGAGAACAGTGTCAATACCTGTCCCATATTTCTCCAATAAAAATAGTGGGGCGGTCCGTCAAATCGGACGCACTCCCCACCAATGGCGTGGAACCATAACCCAAAAAGCTGTTGTCTCCCAAAGGCCTCAGACCCTCGGCTCTTCCGAACCGATTACTGCCTCTTCAATGGGGAGCAACAGCTTTTCTGCTGACATGATACCACTGTCTGATACCGCTGTCAATATATATCCCATATTTCCCCAATAAAAATGGCAGAGCAGTCCGGAAACAGAGCGAAAAAATAAGACCTGATGCAGCGTCCGGGGTCCAATTCCCCGGGGACGGCAGCAACGCTGCCGACAATGCCCATACAAGCCTTATTTTAACAGTATTGTACTGCAAACACAGTACTGTTGTCAACGCCTATTCCGTGCAGAATGGTGCAGCGCTGTAAATAGGGGAAGCGGCTGTCGTTACAAATCACCTTGCCATGACATCGGCGCACCAATCATGGAATAAAATGCTAAAATTGAGCCGTTTTTTGCATTTATCGGTCGGCTCCTGCGCGCGCACCCACACGCCCGCGCGCAGGTGTGTGCGCCTGCACGCGCGCCCGCGCGTGAGGACTGCCGCTTCGCCCGCGTACCGGCGCGCCCGTGTCCGCGCGCACCCGCAGGGGGCATTTCCCCTCCGGCGGCAGGGTGGGGTAGGGCGGCAAAACACAAAAAAGAAAATTTGTTCGCAGCCCTTGACCCACGCCCAAAATGTTGGTACAATAGAATTGGTAAACTACGAGATATGGGGGATTTGCCATGGCAGCAAAAGCAAAAAAAGAATACGGCAACGAAAGTATTTCCACCCTGAAGGGCGCCGACCGTGTCAGAAAACGCCCCGGCGTCATCTTTGGCTCCGATGGGCTGGAGGGCTGCGAGCATTCGGTGTTTGAAATTCTTTCCAATGCCATAGATGAGGCGCGGCAGGGCTACGGCAAAAAGATCATCACCACCCGCTTTGCCGATGGCAGTGTGGAGGTGCAGGACTTCGGACGCGGCTGCCCGGTGGACTACAACCCCAAGGAACAGCGCTACAACTGGGAGCTGGTTTTCTGCGAGCTGTATGCCGGCGGCAAATACGACGGCACCGGCGACGGCAACTACGAATACGCCCTTGGCTTAAACGGTCTCGGCTCCTGCGCCACCCAGTATTCCTCGGAATACATGGACGTGGAGGTGCTGCGGGACGGCAAGCGCTACAACCTGCACTTTGAAAAAGGCGAGAACATCGGCGGGCTGAAGGCGGAGCCTTACACCGGCAAGCAGACCGGCACCCGGATCCGGTGGAAGCCCGATCTGGCGGTATTCACCGATATCGCCATTCCGCTGGATTACTACACCGATGTGCTGAAGCGGCAGGCGGTGGTCAACCCCGGCGTGGAATTCCTGCTGCGCGACCAGCAGGGCAAGACCTTTACCGAGCAGACCTTCTGCTACCAAAACGGCATACGGGATTACTGCGAGGAGCTGGCGGGCGAGAACCCTCTGACCCCCGTGCAGTACTGGACAGGGGAGCGCACCGGTCGTGACCGGGAGGATAAGGACGATTACCGTGTCAAGCTGGGGGTTGCCCTCTGCTTCTCCAACCGGGTGAATATCACCGAATACTACCACAATTCCAGCTTTTTGGAGCACGGCGGCTCGCCGGAGCGTGCCGTCAAGGTGGCGCTGGTCAATCAGATTGATGCGTGGCTGAAAAATAACAACAAGTACCTCAAGAACGAGAGTAAGATCAGCTTCCAGGACGTACAGGACTGTCTGGTGCTGGTGTCCTCCAGCTTTTCCACCCAGACCTCCTACGAAAACCAGACCAAAAAATCCATCACCAACCAGTTCATCTACGAGTGCATGACCGAGTTCCTCAAGCACCAGATGGAGGTCTATTTCATCGAAAATCCCGATGACGCGGCTAAAATCGGCGAGCAGGTGCTCATCAACAAGCGCAGCCGCGAGAATGCCGAAAAGACCCGCCTGAACCTCAAGAAAAAGCTGGCGGGCAGCATCGACCTTGCCAACCGCGTGGAAAAATTTGTGGACTGCCGCAGCCGGGATACCTCCAAACGGGAAATTTACATCGTGGAGGGCGATTCGGCGCTGGGCAGCTGCAAAATGGGGCGGGACAGCGAATACCAAGCCATTATGCCGGTGCGCGGCAAGATATTGAATTGCCTGAAAGCCGACTATGTCCGCATCTTCAAAAGCGATATCATCACCGATGTGCTGAAGGTGCTGGGCTGCGGCGTGGAGGTCTCCGCCAAGAGCAACAAGGAGCTGAACTCCTTTTCGCTGGAAAACCTGCGCTGGAACAAGATCGTCATCTGCACCGATGCCGATGTGGACGGCTTCCAGATCCGCACGCTGATCCTGACCATGCTGTACCGCCTGACCCCCACCCTCATCAACGAGGGGTATGTCTACATCGCGGAATCGCCGCTTTATGAGATCACCGCGAAAAGCGACACCTACTTTGCGTACAGCGATGCCGAAAAGGCGAAGATCTGCCGTGATTTAGACACGGCAAAGACCAAATATACCCTGCAGCGCAGCAAGGGACTGGGTGAAAACGAAGCCGAGATGATGTGGCTGACCACCATGAACCCCGAGACAAGACGGCTGATCCGTGTGACCGCCGCCGATGTGGAGGAGACCGCCAAGATGTTTGACCTGCTGCTGGGCGATAACCTGCAGGGGCGCAAGGATTACATCGCCGAAAACGGCAGCATGTACCTGGAAATGGCGGATATTTCGTAAAAATCGCAAGAAAAAGAGGGCGAGACAATGCAGGGCAAGACTGCGGAGATCATCTGTGTGGGCACCGAGCTGCTGATGGGCAGCACGCTGAACACCAACGCCACCGAGATCGCGGCGGCGCTGGCGGGTATCGGCTGGAACCTGTACCACAGCAGTGTGGTGGGGGATAACCCCGCGCGGCTGTCGGAGGCGGTGAAGCTGGCGCTTTCCCGTGCCGACTTAGTCATCACCACCGGCGGGCTGGGTCCCACCTACGACGACCTGACCAAGGAAACGGTCGCCGCCTGTATGGGCAAAAGGCTGGTGCTGCACCCCGAGTGCCTCAAGGAGATCGAGGAATACTTTGCCCGCGCGCACCGCAAAATGGCGCCCACCAACGAAAAACAGGCGTGGCTGCCGGAGGGCTGTATCGTTCTGAAAAACCCCAACGGAACCGCCCCCGGCTGCCTGATGGAGGCGGACGGAAAACAGGCGGCGGTGCTGCCCGGACCGCCGCGGGAGATGCGCCCCATGCTGCAAAACGAGCTGCTGCCGCGCCTGACGCAGAAGGGGCAGCGGCTGGTGAGCCATGAGCTGCACTTCTACGGCATCGGGGAATCCGAGCTGGAATATAAGCTGCACGCGCTGATGGCGGAAAGCACCAACCCCACCATTGCCCCCTACGCCGGTACCGGCGAGGTAAAACTGCGGGTGACTGCCGCCCTGCCGGAGGGCGAGGACGCCGAGGCGATCCTACAGCCCGCGATAGAGAAAATACTGGCGGCGGCAGGGGACTACTGCTATGGCGTCGATGTGCCAGACCTGCAAACGGCGGCGGTACAGGCGCTGCGGCAAAAGGGCTTGACCGTCGCCACGGCAGAAAGCTGTACCGGCGGCATGGTCGCCGCCCGCCTGACCGAGGTTGCCGGTGCCTCCGCCGTATTCGGCTGCGGCATTGTAAGCTATAACAACACGGTAAAAGCCGAGGTGCTGGGTGTTGACCCTGCCATCCTCGAGCAATATACCGCCGTGAGCGCCGAGACCGCCGCTGCCATGGCGGAAGCCGTCCGCAAAAAATCGGGGGCGGACATCGGCATCGGGGTGACCGGCAACGCGGGTCCCTCCGCCAGTGAGGGACAGCCGGTGGGGCTGGTCTTTGTGGCGGTGGCAAGCGACCGTTACAGCCATGTCAGCCGCCTGTTCATCGACCGGCACGACGCCGACGCAAGGCAGCTGATCCGCCACTTCGCGGCGCAGAAGGCGCTGTCGCTGATCCTGCGCGCGGCGGGGCACTACGATAAAGAATGACCGTGGGGTCTTGCGCAAGACCGGGGAAAGGCGCCCGCAGGGCAGCCCGCCGCAGGCGGGCTCGGCGGACGAAGGCCGCCGGTTTCGGCGCAGCCGAAACGCCCTGCGGGCGCGTACCGGCCAAGCCCCGGCCTAAGA
>JBNMIL010000113.1:0-6247 GCA_050873265.1 Angelakisella sp.
AATGTAGTTATTGCTGCCCTCCTCCAGCATATTGGCTTCCATCAGGGTGCCGGGCGTCACCACCCGCACAATGTCCCGCTTGACCATGCCCTTTGCCAGCGCGGGGTTTTCCATCTGCTCACAGATGGCGACCTTATAGCCCTTTTTCACCAGTCGGGCAATGTAATTATCCACGCTGTGGTAGGGCACGCCGCACATCGGGGCGCGCTCCGGCAGCCCGCAGTCCCTGCCGGTCAGCGTCAGCTCCAGCTCGCGGGAGGCGGTCACGGCATCATCGAAGAACATCTCGTAGAAATCTCCGAGACGGAACATGAGGATCTGGTCACGATGCTCGTCCTTCATGGAAAGATACTGCTGCATCATGGGGGATAATTTACTGCGGTCCTGCGGTATCAGCGACATTTCGGCACCCTCTTTTTTGTCATTCTGTCGGTCGGTTTTGCGTCCTTAGTGGCAGCCGCCGCAGGCGGAGCAGTCTCCGCCGCAGGACTGTTCCTCGATCTCGTAGGGGTTCTCGCCGTTGGCGCTGCCCTGAATGATCTGCATGATAAAACGCACCACATTATCCAGCTCGTCTTTGGTGGTGGAGTAGGCGATCATCAACGGGTCGCTCACGATCTCCTCGTACAGCTTTTTCACTTCGGTATTCAGTGCGGCGATCTTCTCGTTGTCCTTTTCATCGGCAATGATGGCACGGTTAAGATCCAGCTTTTTCAGGTTGAACTGCCCCAGCTTATCCTGCAGCTTCTCGCTTTTATCCGCGGCGGTCTTCGCCACGATAAACGCGGTGAATTCATCGGTATCCTGAATGGCGACGCCCAGCTCTCTTGCTTTCTCTACCAGCTCGTTGTAAGTCATCGTTTTATCCTCCGTTTAGTTTTTATATTTTCGGTTTTGGTTCGACTTGGTTTGGCTTTTGCTTCAAAGGCGCTCCCCGCGCAGTGCCCAGTTCATCGCCGCGGTGATGCGCACCTCCATAAATTCCCCGATCATCTCGGGCGGGGCGGCGACCTCCACAATGGTATTATCCTCGCTGCGGCAGGTCAGTGTTCCGGGGGTCTTGCCCTCGTCCTCCGCCAGCACCCGCAGCGTTTTGCCTACATAGCTCCGCAGCAGCTCGCTGCCGATAGCGCCCTGTGTCTCCAGCAGTTCGCGGAACCAACGGCTCTTTTCCTCGGCGGGAACAGGGTCGGGCAGCTTTTCGGCGGCGGTACCGCTGCGGCGGGAATAGATGAAAGTAAACAGGGCACTGTACCTTGTCCGCCGCACCAGCTCCAGCGTTTTATCAAAATCCTCCCGTGTTTCCCCCGGGAACCCGACGATGATATCGCTGGTGACCGAAAGCTGCGGAATCTTCTCTTTGGCGTAGCCCAGCAGCTCCTCGTAATGCCGCAGATCATAGTGGCGGTTCATCGCCGTTAAAATACGGTCGCTGCCGCTCTGCACCGGCAGGTGGAGGTGCTTGCACACCTTATCGCACTCCGCCATAGCGTCGATCAGCTCCTTGGTGCAGTCCTTGGGGTGGCTGGTCATAAAGCGGATCCGGAAATCCCCCTCGATGGCATTCACCTGCCGCAGCAGTTCGGCAAAGCTGCACGGCTCCGCCAGCCCCTTACCGTAGGAATTGACATTCTGCCCCAAAAGGGTGATATCCCGACAGCCGCTTTCCACCAGATTTTTTACCTCGCGCGTGACGTCCGCGGGCAGGCGGCTGCGCTCGCGCCCGCGCACGAAGGGCACAATGCAGTAAGAACAGAAATTATCGCAGCCGTACATGACCGGAACGAATGCCTTGAAGCGGCTTTCGTGCAGCACCGGCACCTCCTCGTACAGGGTGGTATCGGTGCCGTTTTCCACGGCGTCCCGCCGGATACTGCGCCTTCCCTCCAGCAGCACACGGGATAAAAGCTCCGGCAGGCGACCGGCGGCGTTGCTGCCCATAACAAGATCGACATAGGGGTAGCTCATCTTCAGCTTTTCGCTGACCTGCTGCTGCTCGGTCATGCAGCCGGCAAGGGCGATGACCAGCTCCTGCTTTTTCTTTTTCAGTCCTTTGAGCGCCCCTACATTGCCGAAGACCCGCTGCTCGGCGTTTTCCCGCACGGCACAGGTATTGTACAGGATCAGATCCGCCTGCCGGATATCATCGGTAAAGCCGTAGCCCAGCTCCGCCAGAACGCCCTTGAAGCGCTCGCCGTCGTAGACGCTCTGCTGACAGCCGTAGGAATGGACATGCGCCAGCGGCGGGGTCTCGTAGCGCTCGCTGAGGTATTTTTTTATCGCTTCGGCATAGTCCTGCTGACCGCCGAGCTCGCGGAAATTCTGCGAGACGGTTTTGCCTTGGGTCAAGGTTCCAACACCCTTTCATTCAGAGAATAGTCCACAGTATATTGTATCATTTTTTGCGCCGAACCGCAACACCTTGGCAAAAAAAGAAACTGCACACCCCATGCTGTGAGATGTGCATTTCATTTTCGTTATTGCGGCTCAGTCCAGCGGAAATAGCTCCCGCAGGGCATCATCGGTCATTCGGCGCGCGGCGGCTTTCTGCACGCCCTCCGGCGTTGTCAGGGCGCTGCACAGCAAAAAGGTGAAGCGCTCCGCTTCTCTGCCCGCCGTCTCCGCCGCCATACCGCGGCGCTCCAGCATTTCTGCCAGAATATCCCGCATCTCCTCCTGCTTGCTGATCAGCAGCTCGTTCACCGCCGGCATGGAAAGCGCCAGCGCCTGCAGCATGATGTAAAAGCGGTTCTGGGCATTATCGTTCAGCAGCGCCTCCAGCTGCTCCTGCCGCTCGGCGGCGTCACGGATATGCAGCAGGTCGTCCAGCCGGTTCTGCAGATCCATCAAGACCATTTCCGCCGTGACCAGCAGAATGTCGTCCTTACTCTCGAAGTAATGGTGCAGCATTCCTGCCGCCATACCTGCCTCCTGCGCGATGTCCTTTACCGATGTCATTTCGTATGAGCCGTTGCGGATCACGGCGCTTTGCAGCGCGCGGCAGATCTCCATGCGGCGCTGCTCCGCCATTGAGGGTCTCCCCATGTTTTTTCCTCCTTATGGGGCAGTCATTTTTCTCCGCCCGTATTGACAAATGCCGCCCTTTTGGTGCTTAATGGGGGGGTAGAAACCACCGCGGCGGCAGCCCCTTTAGGGACTAACTGTTGCTATCATACCACAGGAGGCAAAAAAATGGAAGCCCTTTTCCTCATTCTCGGCGCAGTTATTCTCATCGGCGCGTTGATCGCTCTGCGGCTCATCTTCGGCTTGTTCCACCCCGGCAACGCCGTCCCTTATTCCCCGCGCCGCCAGCCCCCCAAGGAAAGCCCCCTGCGGGGCAAAACGGTTTTCTGCCTCGGCTCCTCCGTTTCTTCCGGCTTTTCCGCCGGCGGGGTCTCGTTCCTCGATTACCTGAAACACATTGACGGCTGCCGCATCATTCAGGAGACCGTCTCCGCCACCACGCTGGCGGATCGTGGCTATTTTTCCTACCTCAAGCGGCTGCGCCGCCGGATGCGCCGCATGAAAGACGCTCCCGACTGCTTTTTATGCCAGCTTTCCACCAATGATGCCGCCCTGCGCAGCCCCGCCGGTAAGGTGAGCCGCGGCTGGGCGCTCAGCGACTTTGACCCCGCGACCGTTACCGGCGGCATGGAGACCATTCTGGCGCTGGTGCGGGAAAAATGGGACTGCCCCATCGTCTTTTACACCGCCGCCCGCTATGATAATCCCCGTTACCACAAGCTGGTGAACCTGCTGGTGGAGCTGAGCGAAAAGTGGGATTTTGCACTGCTGGACCTGTGGCACGACCGCGATTTTAATGACCTGAGCCGAGAGGAACGGGCGCTGTACATGAATGATTCCGTCCACCCCACCCGTGCCGGCTACCTGCTGTGGTGGCTGCCCCGCTTTGAAAAAGCGCTGACCGAGGCGATGGAACCGCCCAAAACCGAATAGCCGTATCAGCCATAAACCGGCGGGGATTTGACGATATCCGCCGGTTTGCTGCATTCCGGCACCGGCTGCTTTTGCAGGTTTCGCACAAATTTACCGGTTTTTCGCCCGCAAATTTCCTCGGTCAAATTCGTAAAACGAACTTGTGTTCGCGTCAGATCTGTGCTACAATAGAGACTGGAAGAAAAGCGAGCAAGGAGGGCATATGACAACAGACCGTTTTGAACTGGTATCTCCTTTTCAGCCCACCGGCGACCAGCCGGAGGCAATAGACGCACTGGTAAAAAGCATAGAAGCCGGCAACCGCATGCAGACGCTGAAAGGCGTGACCGGCAGCGGCAAGACCTTTACCATGGCGAACATTATCCAGCGGCTGAACCGCCCCACACTGGTGCTGGCACACAACAAAACGCTGGCGGCGCAGCTTTGCAGCGAATTCAAGGAGTTTTTCCCGAAGAACGCCGTGGAGTACTTCGTCAGCTACTACGACTACTACCAGCCGGAGGCTTATATCGCCTCCACCGATACCTACATCGAGAAGGACAGCGCCATCAACGACGAGATAGAAGAGCTGCGGCATTCCGCCACCTCCTCCCTTTCGGAGCGGCGGGATGTTATCATCGTTTCCTCCATCTCCTGCATCTACACGCTGGGCGACCCCATTGACTACCGCAACATGGTCATCTCGCTGCGGCAGGGCATGACGAAAGACCGCGACGAGCTGATCCGCAAGCTGGTGGAGATCCAGTACGAGCGCAACGATATCAACTTTGTCCGCAATAAATTCCGCGTGCGCGGCGATGTGGTGGAAATATACCCCGCCTACTCCAGCGAAAGTGCCATTCGGGTGGAGTTTTTCGGGGACGAGATAGACCGCCTGTGCGAGATAAACACCGTGACCGGCGAAGTGAAAAATGTGGTGAGCCATGTGGCGATCTATCCCGCTTCGCACTACATTGTCCCGCGGGAGCGGCTGATGGCGGGCATTGAGGAGATAAGGCGGGAATGTGACGAGCGGGTGGAATATTTCCGCGCGAACAATAAGCTCATCGAGGCGCAGCGCATCGCGGAGCGCACCAACTACGATATCGAGATGCTGCAGGAGATCGGCTTCTGCAAGGGCATCGAAAACTATTCCCGTGTTTTAAGCGGCAGGGCGCCCGGCAGCATGCCCTATACCCTGCTGGACTATTTCCCAGAGGATTTTGTCATCTTCATTGATGAGAGCCATGTGACGCTGCCGCAGGCAAGGGGCATGTACGGCGGAGACCGCAGCCGCAAGGAAGCCCTGATCGAGTACGGTTTCCGGCTGCCCTCGGCGCTGGATAACCGCCCGCTGAAATTCGATGAATTTATGGGCAAGCTGAAGCAGATCGTCTGTGTGAGCGCGACGCCCGGTGATTTGGAAAAGAGCCAAAGCAGTCTCATCGCCGAGCAGGTCATCCGCCCTACCGGCTTGCTGGATCCCGAAATTGATGTGCGGCCCGTCGAGGGGCAGATCGACGATCTCATCGGGGAGATCAACCAGCGAACGGCAAAGGGGCAGCGGGTACTGGTGACGACGCTGACCAAGAAGATGGCGGAGGACCTGACCGCCTATCTGGAAAAGACCGGCATCAAGGTGCGGTATATGCACCACGATGTGGATACCATCGAGCGAATGGAGATCATCCGCGACCTGCGGAAAGGCGAATTTGATGTGCTGGTGGGCATCAACCTGCTGCGCGAGGGATTGGATATCCCGGAGGTCTCGCTGGTGGCGATCCTGGACGCCGACAAAGAGGGCTTCCTGCGCAGCGAGACCTCGCTGGTGCAGACCATCGGCAGAGCGGCACGAAACGCCGAGGGCAAGGTCATTATGTACGCCGATGAAGTGACCGACAGCATGCAGAAAGCCATTCAGGAGACCTACCGCCGGCGGGAGATCCAGCAGAGATACAATACCGAACACGGCATCACCCCGCAGACCATCCGGAAAGAGATCCGGGATGTGCTGGAGATCAGCGTGACGGACAAGAAGAACGGCAAGGGCGGCAAGAAGATGAGCCGCAAGGAGACCGAAGCGGCCATTGCCAAGCTGACCGCCGAGATGCGGGAAGCGGCAAGGCTGCTGGAATTTGAGTACGCCGCCTACCTGCGGGATAAGATAGCCAAGCTGAAAGAGACCCTGTAACAGAAGTAAGCTTTACTGCCGCAAAACGCTGATAACATCAGGCCTTTGCGGCAAGGAGGAACCAATGGCATTAGATAAAATCGTGATCCGCGGCGCGCGGCAGAACAACCTGAAAAATAT
>JBNMIL010000114.1:0-6182 GCA_050873265.1 Angelakisella sp.
CAGCGAAGCGGCAGTCTCGGCACCGATCCATTCCAGCGTATCGGGCAAGGTGAAAGCCATCGAGCAGATCTTTAATGCCCGCGGCGCAAAGTCGGAAGCCGTCGTCATCACCACCGATGGCGAGCAGACCGTTGACGAGACGCTGACCCCGCCCGTTATCGGCGAGGAGCTGGAGGACGTTCTGAAAGCGGCGCGCGCCTGCGGATTGATGGGTCTGGGCGGCGCGGGCTTCCCCACCAGCATCAAGCTGGCGGGTCTGAAGAATACCCAGATCGACACCCTTGTCATCAACGGCGCCGAGTGCGAGCCGTATCTCACCTGCGATTACCGCATTATGCTGGAAAAGACCGACCTGCTGCTGGAGGGCGCGGAGCTGGTGCTGCGCCACATGCCGAATGGCCGCGCGGTGATTGGAATCGAAAATAATAAGCCCAAGGCGATCGAGAAGATCAAGGCGGACACCGCGGCAAAGGGCAGCAAGCTGGAAGTGCTGGAGCTGAAATCCCGTTATCCGCAGGGCGCCGAAAAGGTCATCGTTTACGAAGCGACCGGTCGCGTGATCCCCGAGGGCAAGCTGCCCAGTGATGTGGGCGTACTGGTCATGAATGTCGGTACGGTCATCAAGCTGGCGGAGTATGTCAAGACCGGTATGCCGCTGGTAAGCCGTATGGTCACGGTAGACGGCGGTGCGGTAGCGGAGCCGAAGAATGTATGGGTACCCATCGGCACCAAGCTGGAGGATATCATCAACTTCTGCGGCGGCTACAAGGGCGAGCCTGCCGAGATCATTCTGGGCGGTCCCATGATGGGTACCTCCTGCCGGGACGATCAGGCGGTTATTCACAAGAACAATAACGGTCTCTTGGTCTTTAACGAAAAGGAAGCGAAGATGGCGGCAGAGACTGCCTGTATCCGCTGCGGACGCTGCCTGCGCGCCTGCCCGCTCAGCTTGAGTCCCGCGGCGCTGGATCGCGCCTACCATGCCGAAGATGTGGAAGCGCTGAAGGCGCTGCATGTCAACCTGTGCATGGAGTGCGGCTGCTGTGCCTATGTATGTCCTGCCAAGCGCCATCTGGTCGCCTATAACCAGCTGGGCAAGCAGATGATAAGAAAGTAAGGGGGAGGGGAGTACAACATGACTGATCGTAAACTGTTGGTTTCTGCGGGACCGCATATCCGCAGCAATGCCTCCACCACCTCCGTTATGGGTGATGTATTGATCGCTCTGCTGCCTGCCGTAGTGGCTTCGGTGCTGGTTTTCGGCACCCGCGCCCTGCTGCTGGAGGTCGTCTGTGTGGCGGCGTCTATCCTGTTTGAATATCTGTTCCGTCTGGTCACCAAGCGCAGCAATACTATTTCCGATCTCAGCGCTGCCGTGACGGGTCTTCTGCTGGCAATGAATCTGCCCGCCGGTTTTCCCATTTGGATGGCGGTCGTCGGCTGCTTTGTCGCTATCGTGATCGTTAAGCAGCTGTTCGGCGGCATTGGCTGCAACTTCGCCAATCCCGCCATCACCGGTCGTATCTTCCTGCTTATCGCGTTCGCGGGGCAGATGACCACATGGCCGACCGCCAATTCCTACATCAACGGGATCGATGCGGTCTCCGGTGCGACCCCGCTGGCGCTCATCAAAGAGGGCGCTGCAGCCGACAGCCTGCCCGCTGTCAAGAACCTGCTGTTCGGTATCCGCGGCGGCTGTTTGGGCGAGACCTGTGCCATCGCACTGATCATCGGCTTTATCTATCTGGTGGTGCGCCGTGTTATCACGCCCACCATTCCGGTGGTGTATGTGGCAACCATCGCGCTGATGAGCGTTGTACTGGGCTATGATCCCATCTACATGATCCTGACCGGCGGTGTGCTGCTGGGCGGCATCTTCATGCTCACCGATTACTCCACCTCTCCCTCCACCGAGCTGGGCAAGGTCATCTTCGCCCTCGGTGCCGGCATCATCACCATGCTTATCCGCAATTCTTCCGGCGGCTATCCGGAGGGCGTTTCCTTCGCCATTCTGCTGATGAACATTATCTGCCCCCATATTGATAAGCTGGGTCACAAAAAACCGTTTGGAGTGGGAGGTGCCGAGAAATGAAATGGGAAAAGCTGAAACCCATCGTTGTCCTCACCGCCATCTGTCTGGTCGTTTCCGCGGCGCTGGTGGGCACCTATGGCTTGACCAAGCCCGTCATTGACGCGGCAAAGGCAGCGGAAGCCAACGCGGCGCTTTCCGCAGTTCTGCCCGATGGCGCGGACTTTGAGGAAGTTTCCGTCACTGCCGAAAATGTGCTGAACGCCTATAAGGCGGGCAACGGCGCGGGCTATGTATTCCAGTCGCAGGGCAAGGGCTTTGCGGGCATGATCACCGTTATGGTGGGTATCTCCTCCGATGGCGCCATTACCGGTACGCAGGTCATGGAGCACGGCGAGACCCCCGGCATCGGCGACCGTATCGAAAAGGAAGCGCATTTCCAGGAGCAGTATCTCGGCAAGGATTACAACCTTGAGGGAATCGAGTTCCTCTCCGGCGCAACCTTCTCCTCCAAGGGCTTTAATGCGGCGGTTGCCAATGCATTTGTCGCTTACGGAGAGCTTGCCGGTATTGCGATCGAAGCCCCGACCGAAGAAAAGGTCTACCCCGAAGCTGAGCTGATCGCTGAGATGCTGGGCGAGGGCTACACCGAGCTGGAGAATATCCCCGAGGGCGTGGACAGCGTCTATCAGTCCGAAGCGGGCTATGCCTTCAATGTTCATGCCAGCGGCTTCAGCGGCGAGCTGCATATCCTCGTTGCCATTGATAACGACGGCGCGATCATCGCTTCCAAGCTGTATCAGCACACCGAGACCCCCAACGAGTACGAGGGCGTTGACGGTGACAAGCTCACCAAGAACTCTTACAGCAAAAAGTGGATCGGCGTAACGGCGGATACCCCCGACAGCGAGCTGCCTATGGTATCCAAGGCGACCTATACCTCCAACGGCTACAAGGAAGCCGTGAAGCTGGCATTTGCCGCCTATGAGACTGTGAAAGGAGCGTGAGGGAACCAATGAGTAACAAGCTGAAAACCTTTACCAACGGTATCATCAAGGAGAACCCTGTTCTGGTTCTGGTGCTGGGCACCTGCCCCACCATTGCTACCTCCACCTCCGTCCTTAACGCACTGGGCATGGGGCTGGCGGCTACCTTCGTACTGCTGGGCTCCAATATCGTTATTTCGCTTTTGCGCAATATCATTCCCAATAAGGTGCGTATCCCCTGCTTTATCGTTGTCATCGCCGGCTTTGTTTCGGTGGTACAGCTTCTGCTGCAGGCGTATGTACAGAGCCTCTATCAGAGCCTCGGCATCTTCCTGCCGCTTATCGTTGTAAACTGCATCATTCTGGGTCGTGCGGAGATGTTCGCCAGCAAGAACAATGTACTGGATTCCGCGCTGGACGGTCTCGGCATGGGTCTGGGCTTTACCCTCGCCCTGTTCTGCATGGCGACCATTCGTGAGATCCTGGGCAGCGGCACCTGGTGCGGCATCACCCTGACTGCCAACCTGTTCGATCCCATCGCGATCATGAAGCTGACCCCCGGCGGCTTCCTCGTTTACGGCGTGCTTATCGCCATCATGAACAAATTTGCCAAGCATAAGCCAAAGAAGAAGCTGGATTGCGCCGCCTGCGGCGCCTGTGCCGGCGGCTGCGCGGGCTGCCCCTCGGCGGAAAATAAGGAAGGAGGCTGTGAAGCATGAAAGAAATGATCGTCATTCTGCTTTCTGCTATTTTGACGCAGAACTTCGTCCTCTCCAAGACACTGGGCATCTGCCCGTTCCTCGGTGTTTCCAAAAAGCTGGATTCCGCCGTGGGTATGAGCGTTGCCGTTACCTTTGTTATGGTACTGGCAACTGCCGCCACCTGGCCCATTCAGACCTATCTGCTGGATAAGTACGAGCTGGGCTATATGCAGACCATCGTTTTCATTCTGGTCATTGCCGCGCTGGTACAGCTGGTGGAAATGGCACTTAAAAAGTTCCTGCCCCCGCTGTATGAGGCACTGGGTATCTACCTGCCCCTGATCACCACCAACTGCGCTGTACTGGGCGTCGCTGTTCTCAACATTGACGAAAAGTACAATTTCGGTCAGTCCATGGTAAACGCCTTGGGCGCCGGTCTTGGCTTCCTGCTTGCTATGGTGCTGTTTGCCGGCGTGCGCGGTCGCATGGAAAACATGGATATCCCCGAGTCGTTCAAGGGTCTGCCCATCACGCTCATCGCTGCCTTCATCGTTTCCATGTCCTTTATGGGCTTCAGCGGTGTGGTAGACGGTCTGTTGAAGTAAGGAGGCAGAAATAAAATGACTGGTATTATTATTGTCGGCGCTATCGGTTTGTTCTGTTCCATTCTGCTGGTAGTGGCTTCCCGTTTCCTCTCGGTCCCCACCGATACCCGCGTGGAGGATATCCGCGGCTTCCTGCCCGGCGCCAACTGCGGCGCCTGCGGCTATGCCGGCTGCGATGATTACGCCAAGGCGGTCGCTAACGGCAGCGCCAAGCCCAACCAGTGTATCCCCGGCGGCGCTGCGGTCGCGGGTCAGATCAGCGATTATCTGGGCGTAGCGGCGGAGAACACCGAGCCTGTCAAGGCGGCGGTCCGTTGCAGCGGCACCTGCGAAAAGTGCGGCGAGGCGGAGGATTATCATGGTCCCGCCACCTGCGCGGCTTGCGCGGCGCTGCACCGCGGCAAAAAAGCCTGCGGCTATGGCTGCCTGGGCTATGGCGATTGTGTCAAGGTCTGCAAGTTCGGCGCGCTTTCCATCGTAGATGGCGTTGCCCATGTAGATGAGGAGCTGTGCACCGGCTGCGGCGCCTGCGCCAAGGCTTGCCCGCACCTGCTCATCGGCATGATCCCCGTAAAGAACCATGTGGTCGTGCGCTGCTCCAGCCACGATAAGGGCGCGGTCGTCCGCAAGGTCTGCTCCGCCGGCTGCATCGGCTGCATGATGTGTACCAAGGTCTGCCCGACCGGTGCCATCACCGTCAACGATTTCCTCGCTTCCATCGACACCGAAAAATGCACCAACTGCGGTGCCTGCGCCGAAAAGTGCCCTGTCAAGGTCATCTCCGTCGGCTGATAAAACATATGATAAAAGCCGCCTGCTTCCCCAAAAGGGAGACAGGCGGTTTTTGCTTTCTGCGGTTTATTTAGCTGTTTCTACAAAATAGGTGCCGCTGGCGGTGACGCAGGGCTTATCCGGCTCGGCGGCATTGTATATGGTGCAGTGGAGCTGGTTCAGCCGCCGACCGGCGTGGTCGATGGAGGAAACAACGAGAACCTCGCCCTCCAGCGGTACGGGACGCAGATAATTGAGGTTGATGGAAACGGTGGGCGTAATGGTAACATCTTTCGCATAGTATTTGCTCAGTACGCCCATCGAAAGGTCGGCAATGGCACACAGCACGCCGCCGTGGGCAATGCCGATGGGGTTGCTCATCCATTCCGCTGTGCGGTAGAGGAGAGTGCAGCATTTATCCTCCCAGCTTACCGCTGTCAGCCGCGGCGCCAGCATGGCATTAAAGCTGCCGCGCTCCTTTTTATCAATTTTATCGACGATCTGCCGGACCGCTTCTTCCATTCCCGCCGGGGAGAAATATTCCAATTCCATGGTGCTTTGGCTCCTTTCGTGGAAAATCTTATAAAAGTATAACACATCACAAAGAAAAATGCAAAAGTTGCTTTTATGGTTTACTTTCATGCCCTAAAGTGTTATAGTAAAGGTATCACAATAGGGGAGGCTTTTGGGTGGAAATGAAAAAACCTGACAGCAATCTGTTATTCCTTTACCGCGCGATCCTTATGCTCCGGACCGAGGAGGAGTGCGAGCGCTTTTTTGATGATCTGTGTACCGGGCCGGAGCTGAAAGCCATCGCGCAGCGGTTGGAGGTCGCAAAGCTCCTCAAGGAGCAGAATGTTTACAGCAAGATCGTGGAAAAGACCGGCGCCAGCACCGCTACCATCAGCCGCGTCAACCGTTCGCTGCAATACGGCGCCAACGGTTACGATATCATCTTTGAACGACTGGAGCAGGCGGATGGCAAGCTATAAGGAGACCTTTTCCGCCTTTTACGATGTCCTGACCGACGATGTGGACCGCGTAAAGATCGCCGACCGCTGCGAGGAGGTGCTGGCAAAGTATCACCCCA
>JBNMIL010000115.1:0-6052 GCA_050873265.1 Angelakisella sp.
CTCCACCGCTGGGAGGAGCCGTGCATCAGCGGGGAAGACCCTGCCCGCGGCTCCGGCACCGTCTTTTTCTGCGGCTGCACGCTGGGCTGTGTTTTTTGCCAGAACGGTTCCATCAGCCATGGGGGAGAGGGGCAGGAGATCACCGCCCGACGCCTTGCGGAGATTTTCCTTGAATTGCAGGCGCAGGGGGCGTATAATATCAATCTCGTCACCCCCACACAGTACCTGCCATGGATCGAGGAGGCGCTGCGGCTTGGCGGCGACCGCCTTACCATTCCCGTGCTGTACAATACCGGCGGGTACGAGCGGGTGGAAACGCTCCGCCGGCTGGAGGGGAAGGTGCAGATCTACCTGCCCGACCTGAAATATTACGATAGCGACCTTTCCGCCCGCTATTCCGCCGCGCCGGATTATTTTGCCGTCGCGTCCCTTGCCCTGCGGGAGATGTTCCGGCAGGTGGGGACGGTGCGCTTTGATGAAGGCGGTATGCTGCAAAGCGGTATGGTCGTGCGGCATTTGGTGCTGCCGGGCGCTTTTCGGAATAGTCTGCGCCTTTTGGACTGGCTGGCGGGGGAGTTCGATCCGGAGACGATCCGCCTGAGCCTGATGAGCCAGTACACCCCGCCCGCCGGTATCGCCATCAAGGAATTGCAGCGCCCCGTTTTTACCTACGAATACCGCAAGGTCTGCGAGCGCGCGGCGGAGCTGGGCTTTTTGGGCTATACCCAGCAGCGTTCCTCCGCCGACGCCGCCTACACCCCGCCCTTTGACGGGACGGGCTTATAAAATTCACCTTTTCAGGAGACAGCTATGACAGAACCCCTGCACCGCCGCGCCATTGCCGATGGCGTCTGGTTTTCCCGTATCCACGACCCCAAGTTTTATCACAACAGCATTTCGGTCACACTGATCACACCGCTTGCGGAGGGCAAGACCTCCGCGGCGGTGCTGGCTGCGTACCTGCTGCGTATGGGCAGCAGCCGCTGTCGGGATATGACCGAGCTGGAGTGCCGACTGGCGGATCTTTACGGGGCGGTGCTGGATACCGATATTTCCCGCCACGGCGAAAGTCAGCTGCTCACCTTTTCCGTTACCGGCGCCGATGACCGCTTTGCCCTGGAGGGGGAGAGCATCAGCCGGGGCTGCGCGGAGCTGCTGGGAGAGATCCTGCTGGAGCCGAAGATCATCGACGGCGCTTTTCCGGAGGAGGCCTTCCGGCTGGAGCAGCAGTACCTGGTGGATACCATTGAGGCGGAGATCAACGATAAGCGCTGCTATGCCGCCCAGCGCTGCACCGCGGAAATGGGACGCGGCTGCCGCTTTGCGCTGCCCCGCTACGGTACGGTGCGGGAGGCGCTTGCCGTTACCCCGCGGCAGGCGTATGAACGCTACCGTGAGCTGATTCGCACCGCCCGAATCGAGATCTTCTTCAGCGGGTGCGGCAGCCCGGATTACGCCGAGGAGACCTTCTGCCGGCTGTTCGGCGGGGTGGAGCGCGCGCCGCTTTGTCCCACGCCGCAGCAGCTTCCGCTGCGGGCGGAGCGGGTGACCGAGCTGCGGGAGCAGATGCCCATGAGCCAAAGCAAGCTGGTGCTGGGCTTCCGCACCGGTCTGCCGCGGCAGCGGCGGGCACGCACCGCCCTGCGCGTGATGACGGCGCTGCTGGGCGGCAGCACCGGCTCCCGCCTGTTTACCAATGTGCGGGAAAAGCTGGGCTGCTGCTATTACTGCGGTGCCCGTGTTAACCTGCTCACCGGTATTCTGCTGATCGAGTGCGGCTTGGACGAAGCCAATCGGGAGCGGCTGCAAAGCGCTATTTTAGCCGAGATCGCCGACCTTGCCGCCGGTCACATCAACCCGCAGGAGCTTACCCACATCAAGCTCGCGTTCCGCAGCTCGCTTTGCTCCATCGGGGATAGCCTGGCGCGCACTGAGGGCTGGTACCTCAGCGGGCTTTTGCAGGGGGAGCCCGTTACCCCGCAGCAGGATATGGAGGAGATCGCCTCCATCACGGCAGAGGAAGTCGCGGCGGCTGCCGCAGCGCTTACTTTGGATACTGTGTTCTTTTTGCAGGCGACCGGAAAGGGGGACGGCGACGATGAAGAATGATGTGCTTCATACCTCGCAGCTGCTGGGGCAGAGCACCCATACCGTTACCCTGCCCAGCGGACTGACGGTGCAGATGTGCCGCATGGAGGGCTTTGTTACCGCCTACGCCATGCTTACCGTCGGGGTCGGCTCCATTGATACCGGCTACCGGCTGCGGGGCAGGGAGGTGCATCTCCCCGCCGGCGTGGCACACTACCTCGAGCATAAAATGTTCGACTGCCCCTACGGGGACGCCATGCAGCGCTTTGACGCGCTGGGCGCTTCCGCCAATGCCTTTACCAGCTTTGATAAGACCGCCTATTACTTCAGCTGCACCGAGAAATTCCCCGAGGCGCTGGAGGTGCTGCTGGACTTTGTAGCGACGCCCTACTTTACCGGTGCTTCCGTCCGTCGGGAGCGCGGCATCATCGCTGAGGAGCTGCGAATGTACCGTGACAGCCCCGAGTGGATGGTGACGGCTAATCTTTTGCAGGCGATGTACCATGTCCACCCCGTGCGGGTGGATATCGCGGGAACGGAGGAATCCATCGCCCAAATCGACGCCGCCCTGCTGCGCCGCTGCTATGACCGCTTTTACTGCCCGCGGAACATGGTGCTTTCGGTCGCCGGCTGCTTTGAGGAGGAGACGGTGCTGGAAGCCGCCGAAAAATATTTCCCCACCGGCAGAACACCCGCCCAGCTGTTGCCCATTGCGGAGCCACGCACGGTGCGGGAGCGGTACCACGAGCAGAAAATGCCCATTGCCGCCCCGATGTTCCAGGTCGGCTTTAAGGCGATGGGCGGCGAGGTGGAGAATATGCGCCACCGCCTGTTGGACGAGCTGCTGCTCGACCTCATCTGCGGCGAAACGACCGACCTGTACCGCCGCCTGTACGAAGCGGGCGAGATCAACGCTACCTTCGGCAGTGAGGTGATGGCGGGACGGGATTTCATCTGTGCCATGTTTGACGGCGAGAGCCGCCAGCCGCAGGCGGTGTACGACGCGCTTTGCGAGCGCGTGACCACCCTGCAGCGGGAGGGCATTCCGCCGCGGGACTTTGCCCGCTGCCGCCGCGCCAATTACGGCAGGACCATCGGCTTGTACGGTCGTGCCGAATCCATTGCCGGCTTGATGGCAGCCGCCCATTTTTCGGGCATGAAAGATATTTATTACCCGCTGGAGATCCTCCGTTCCGCCACCGTGGAGGAGTTGGAGCAGCGCCTGCGGGAGGACTACGACCCCGCATATAGCGCCCTTTCGGTCATTCTGCCGCAGGGCGAGCATTAAGGAGAACCTGAACCCCATGAACCCCCAAAATCCTATCGCAAACGAAACAAAAACCAATACTTCCCGTCTTGCCGCTCATTTGATGGCATTGACCGTTTCCGCCATTTGGGCGACCACCTTTATCTGCAGCAAGGAGCTGCTGCACTTTTACACACCGGCGCAGGTCATGTTCATGCGCTTTGTCCTTGGCTACCTTGTGCTGTGGCTGCTGCGTCCCCATGCGCTGCCGTGGCAGGGCAGGGGGGAGCTGACCTTCCTGCTGCTTGGCATTCTGGGCGGCACGCTGTACTTCTGGACGGAAAATACCGCCCTGCAGCACACCTTTGCCGCCAATGTCAGCATCATTGTGGCGATGGCGCCCATTCTTACCTCCATACTGGCGCACTTCTTCACCGGCGATGAAAAACTGCACGCCACCGTCTGGGTAGGCTTTGCCGTTGCCATGTGCGGCGTGGTGCTGGTGGTGCTCAACGGTGCGCTGGTGCTGAAGCTCAGCCCGGTGGGCGATCTGCTCGCCTTCCTTGCCGCTGCCAGCTGGGCGTGCTATTCCGTCCTTATCAAGCGGCTGTCCGGTCGGGTGGACAGCATTCTGCTTGCCCGCCGTGTCATTCTGTACGGCGCTGTGACCGCGCTGCCGCTTCTGGCAGTCCGCGGGGAGCTTGCCCTCGATTTTACCCCGCTGGCGCAGCCCAAGCTCCTGTTCTGCCTGCTCTTTTTGGCGGTGCTGGGCAGTGCCGTCTGCTTCGCGGTCTGGAATGTCGTCATTGACCGGCTGGGCGTTGTTCACGCCAACAACTATATCTACCTTCAGCCGTTTATCACCATTGTGGCGTCCCACTTCCTGCTGGACGAGCCGATGAGCTGGACGGCGGTGGTCGGCGCGCTGCTCATTGTCGGCGGTGTTATCATCTCCGGCAGGCAGAAGCGGGCAGAGTAATGGCTTTTGGCGTTATTCGCTAAAATTTTCGGGATAAATTATATGCGATTTCACTTGCCTTGCCGCGCCCACTAATGATATAATCGTAAGGGCTCCCCAAAAGGGGAACAAAAGAAGCGCCTCTGCAAAAGGCGCTTTTTTTATTTTTGCCGGTGATGGGTTCCATAATGCCCAGCCGCCCTGTTGTGCGGATCGACCGAAGTGACAGTGGATAAATTGAGGAGGAAATCATGTACAAAATCGGCTTTGATAACGAAAAATACCTGCAAATGCAGTCGGATAAGATCCGCGAGCGGATCGGGCAGTTCGGCGGCAAGCTGTACCTGGAATTCGGCGGCAAGCTGTTTGATGACTACCACGCCTCCCGCGTGCTGCCGGGCTTTGCGCCGGACAGCAAGGTGAAGATGCTGCTGCAGATGAAGGACGCCGCCGAGATCGTTATTGTGATCAGCGCCGATGCCATTGAAAAAAACAAGCGCCGTGGCGACCTTGGCATCACCTACGATCTGGACGTTCTGCGCCTCATTGACGCGTTCCGCGGGATCGGGCTGTATGTCGGCAGTGTCTGCATCACCCATTACCATGCCCAGCCCGCCGCCGATGCGTTCCAGAAGCGTCTGGAGGCATTGGGGGTCAAGGTCTATCGTCACTACATCATTCCCGATTATCCTGCTAATGTCCCGCTCATCGTCAGTGATGAGGGCTTTGGAAAAAACGAGTACATCGAGACCACCCGCCCGCTGGTGGTCGTTACCGCGCCAGGACCCGGCAGCGGCAAAATGGCGACCTGCCTTTCCCAGCTTTTCCACGAGAATAAGCGCGGTGTCAAGGCGGGCTATGCCAAGTTTGAGACCTTCCCCATCTGGAACCTGCCCTTGAAGCACCCTGTCAATCTGGCGTATGAGGCGGCGACCACCGACCTCAACGATGTCAATATGATCGATCCGTTCCATCTGGAAGCCTACGGCGTTACTACCGTCAACTATAACCGCGATATCGAGATCTTCCCCGTCCTCAATGCCATTTTCCAGCGCATCTACGGCAGCTCCCCCTACAAGAGCCCGACCGACATGGGTGTCAACATGGCGGGCAACTGCATTATTGATGATGAAGCCTGCCGCCGTGCCTCGGAGCAGGAGGTCATTCGCCGTTACTACGCCACCGCCTGTCTGGTGCGTCAGGGGCTCAGCGAGCCCGCCGAGATCCACAAGCAGGAGCTGATCATGAACCAGCTGGGCGTTTCTACCGCCGACCGCCCTGTGGTCGCCGCCGCCTGCGAAAAGGCAGAGGAGACCGCGCAGCCCGCGATGGCGATGGAGCTGCCGGACGGCAGGATCGTTACCGGCAAGACCAGCTCACTGCTGGGACCCGCCGCTGCGCTCATGCTCAATGCCCTGAAGGAGCTGGGCGGCATCAATGATGAGATGCACCTGCTTTCCCCCATCATCATTGAACCGATCCAGCGGCTCAAGGTAGATTACCTCGGCAACCACAATCCCCGCCTGCACTCCGATGAGATCCTTATCGCCCTTTCCATCTGCGCCGCCACCAATCCCACCGCGGCACTGGCGATGCAGCAGCTCAATAAGCTCCGTGGGTGCGAAGCCCATGCCAGCGTCATTCTTTCCCGCGTTGATGAAAATGTCTATCACAAGCTGGGCGTCAACCTTACCTGTGAGCCGAAGTACCAGACCAAAAAGCTCTACCACGCATAAAAGCTTAAAGCGCCGGTTCCTGAC
>JBNMIL010000116.1:0-5982 GCA_050873265.1 Angelakisella sp.
CCCCGATCTTCCCTCTCGCGGAAATTTCGTATAATATCAAAAAATATTATAAATTGTATAATTTTAACGGGCGCGCGCAGGAAGCCGGCGAAAAAACGACACCGTAAATAAGAAGTACCGTTCTGCCGTATTTTTCCGGCGCGTTCATACAAAGTTCATTTGAAAAGCGGGACAAAAGCGGGTACAATGGAAGTAGACCGCACCAAGGGAGGAAATGCCGAGATGAAGAAACTATTGGCAATCGCCGCCGCGCTGCTGATGCTGCTGGCGGCAGCCTGCAACAATGACCCCGCCGATCCGGAGCCGGAGCCTGACCCCGAATTTCCGGTGACGGTGGGCAGCGTCACGCTGACCGAAGCGCCTGCCGCGGTGGTCTCCCTTTCGCCCGCCACCACCGAGATGGTGTATGACCTGGGCTACGGCGACCGGCTGGCGGGGGTGAGCGATTACTGCGTTGATCCTGCCGAGGCGGCTGCAAAGCCCCGTATGGGCAGTGCCTATCAGCCCGATGTGGAAAAGATAAAGGCAAGCGGCGCCCAGCTGGTGCTGTGTACCGTGCAGCCCACCGAAAGCGCGCTGGTGGCGCTGCAGCAGGCGGGGGCGCAGGTATTGGTGCTGCCCCGTGCCTCCACGGTGGAGGGCATTAAGCAGAACTACCGGGCATTGGGCATGGCACTGGCGGGCAATGTGACCGGCAGCGCCGAGGCGGACGCCATCGGCACCATGATAGATACCAAGCTGACGGAGGCTGCCGCCGCGCTTTCCGCTGCCGGTTTGGAGACAGCGCCCGACGCGACGCTGCTCATCTCCTACCCCTACCGCATGGCGACCGGCGATACGCTGGAGGGCAAGCTGCTGGAGCAGGTGGGCTTCCACTGCAGCGGGGCGGACTACACCAACTGGCTGTACCCCGAAAGCGAGCTGAAGGCGCTGGAGCCTGATGTCATTTTCTGCGCCGAGGCGGACGAGGTGGAGACGGTGAAGCAGAGCTATGAGTACAAGGTGGTGGCTGCCGTGAAGAACGACAAGGTCACGGCAATCGATTTTACCGCGTTCCAGAACCAGAGCCTGCGCATGTTCGATACCCTTATCGAGATGGCGCAGTTTATGGCGGGAACGCCTACGGAGCAGTAAAATATCTGCCGGCATGGGGGACTGTGCCGGCGGTTTTTTTGCACTGCAAACGGTTGAAGGCGGAACCGATGCGGGCTATAATGAAAAAGACGCGAGAAATACATACCGTATTATAAACGATGCCTTCGCTTGACAAGAGAAGGTGTGGAGAGGAGTTTATAAAATGGAACAGGAAAAAGAGAAAAAGGCGGCGGAGTACGCTAAAAAGGTGGGAAAAACGGTTTCGGCGGCAGCCGGAAAAACAAAAGGTGCCATAGAAAAAGCCGGACAGGCGGCGATAACGGCACTGGACGCAAACGGCGACGGATCGATAGGAATTGATGACCTGATCGTATTGGGGCTGCGGACGCCGGGGGTGAAGATCGACCGCGAAAGGTTCTTGCGCAGCGAACTGCAAAAGACTTATCCGCAGCACACCATTGATGATGCCGTGCGGCGCACGCCCGCATTGGCGGGAATTCCTAAGGAAATGGTGGACCGCATTGCGGACGAGGTGATCCAGAACGAGCGGATAAAGGTTTCGGGGATCTCGGCTGCATTGGGTGCGCCGGGCGGCGTTGCCATGGCGGCAACGATACCGGTGGATATTATTCAGTATTACGGCTATATGCTGCGAGCGGCGCAGAAGATGCTGTACTTATATGGCTTTCCGCAGATCGACACAAGTGAAAGTGAGCAGGTGCTGGACAGCGGGACAATGAACACGCTGATCCTGTGCATGGGTGTAATGTATGGCGTGGGTGGTGCAAGCAAGGCGTTGCAGACGATGGCACAGGCGCTGGGGCGTGGGGTGGAAAAGAAGCTGCTGAATACCGCGCTGACCAAGGGTGCCATCTATCCCATTGTGAAGAAGACCGCACAGTGGTTTGGCGTAAAAATGACGAAAGAGGTGTTTGCCGGCTTTTTCAAGAAAGCAATCCCCGTGGTGGGCGGCTTGGCGGGAGGTGCGTTGACCTATGCGACCTTTAAGCCCTGCTGTGAAAAGCTGAAAAATGCGTTGAAAGATACTATATTAAGCAACCCTGATGCATACATGAATGATGAAGAAATCATTATAGAAGCGGAGGAAGTAAAGTCCGCAGTGGAAGCTGAACCGATAGAGGTGTAGAGCAAAGCCGCATCAAACAGGAAATTAGTTGTGGCTAAAAACGGAGCCGTGCCACTATATCTTGTAGGGCAGAAAAACAGCACAAAATGAGGCGGGTAAAAAGAAGGATTTTCTGCGGAAAAGCGGGATTTTTCGGGGGAAAAGCACTTGCATTTCGGCACTCTTTATGATAAATATGAGGTGTAAAAATATGACCGCGCGGGCGGCGAGAGGGTCTCCCGCCGGACAGATAACAGGAGGAATAGAACCATGAAGAAGATCGGATTGTTTGCTGCCGGTGTTCTGTTTGGAACTGCCGGGCTGAAGATCCTGGGCAGCCGTGAGGCGAAGAAGGTCTATACCGGTGTGACCGCTGCGGCACTGCGCGCCAAGGACTGCGTGATGGGCGCGGTGACGACCGTGCGGGAGAACGCCGAGGACATCTACGCGGACGCCAAGGAGCTGAACGAGCGCCGCGCTGCCGAGCTGGCGGAGGAAGTGGTGGAGGATACCGCTGAGGAACCCGCCGAAGCCCCCGCGGAGGAGACTGCCGAGTAAAAAACGGCACCGAGAACGCCGCCCATTTCCGGCGGCTTTCTCTTTTTCTCCCATGCTCTTTTTCCCTATGGAGGTGAACCAAGATGAAATGTATTATTCGCCATGAAAGCCGCGGGCGGCTGCGGGTACACCTGTGCTGCGCCCGTATGACGCTGCGGCAGGCGGATCTGCTGGAATATACGCTGCGGGGCGTGGCGGGCGTGACCGATGTGAAGGTGTACGACCGCACGCAGGACGCCGTGGTGCTGTACCGCGGGGAGCGGGCAGCGGTGCTGCGCGCGCTGGCGGCTTTTTCTTTTGCAAAGGCGGAGGCGTTGGCACCGGTGCCGGAGCATACCCCCCGTGCGCTGAACCGGGAATATGAGGACAAGCTGGCGGGCACCATTCTGCGGCGCATGATCTCCAAGCTGTTTTTGCCGGTGCCGGTAACGACCGCCATCTCGCTGTACCGCTCGGTAAAATATATCCGGGAGGGGCTGCGTGCCTTGTGGCACGGCAAGCTCTCGGTGGCGGTGCTGGACGCGACGGCGGTGAGCGTTTCGATGCTGCGGGGCGACTTTTCCACTGCCGGCTCGGTGATGTTCATGCTGCGGCTGGGCGAGATATTGGAGGAATGGACGCACAAGAAATCCGTTGCCGACCTTGCCGGCGCCATGGCGCTGAATGTGGATAAGGTATGGCTGAAGACCGGCGACACCGAGGTGCTGACCCCCATCACCGAAATTACGGCGGGGGACTGCGTGGTGGTGCGTACCGGCAATATGATCCCGCTGGACGGACGGGTGGTAAGCGGCGAAGCGACCGTGAACCAGTCCTCCATTACCGGTGAATCGCTGCCGGTGGTCAAGCGGGAGGGCAGCCCTGTTTACGCCGGAACGGTGGCGGAGGAGGGCGAATGCCTGATCCGCGTGGAGAAGGTGAGCGGCGAGGGGCGGTATGACCGCATCGTGCGCATGATAGAGGAATCGGAAAAGCTGAAATCCACCGCCGAGGATAAGGCGGCGCGGCTTGCCGACCGGCTGGTGCCCTACACGCTGGGCGGCACCGCGGCGACCTATCTGCTGACCCGCAACATCACCAAGACGCTGGCGGTGCTGATGGTGGACTTTTCCTGCGCGCTGAAGCTCGCGATCCCCATTGCGGTGCTTTCCGCCATGCGGGAGAGCAGCGCGAACCATATCTCGGTAAAGGGCGGACGCTTTTTGGAGGCAGTGGCAAAGGCGGATACCGTGGTCTTTGATAAGACCGGTACGCTGACCCGCGCCACCCCCACCGTGGCAAAGGTCATTCCCTTTGGCGGGCACAATGCCGATGAGATGCTGCGGCTTGCCGCCTGTCTGGAGGAGCACTACCCGCACTCGATGGCGAATGCCGTGGTGGAAGCCGCCCGCGAAAAGGGGCTGAGCCACGAGGAATACCACAGCCGTGTGGAATATGTAGTGGCGCACGGGATCTCCAGCACCGTGGAGGGTAAAAAGGTGCTGATCGGCAGCGCGCACTTTGTCTTTGAGGACGAGGGCTGCCGGGTGCCGCAGGGCGAGGAGGCGGCGTTTGCCGCCCTGCCGGAGCAGTACTCCCAGCTGTACCTGTGCATTGCCGGTGAGCTGGCGGCGGTCATCTGCATTTATGACCCGCTGCGCGCCGAGGCAAAGGACGCCGTGGCGGCGCTGCATGCCTGCGGTATCAAAAAGATCGTGATGATGACCGGCGATAACCGCCGTACCGCGGAGGCGGTGGCGGCGCTGGTGGGCGTGGACGCCTGCTATGCCGAGGTGCTGCCGGAGGACAAAGCGAACTTTATCCGCGCGGAAAAGGCGGCGGGGCACACCGTTATCATGATTGGGGACGGCGTGAACGATTCGCCCGCCCTTTCGGAGGCGGACGCCGGTATTGCCATCAGCACCGGCGCGGCGATCGCCCGCGAGATCGCGGATATCACCGTTGCCTCGGAGGATCTTTTTGCACTGGTGACGCTGCGGCGGCTGAGTGAAGCGCTGATGGCGCGGATCCACCGCAACTACCGCACCATTGTGGGCTTCAACCTCATGCTTATTATTCTGGGCGTGGCGGGGCTGATCCCGCCGACGACCTCGGCGCTGCTGCACAACGCCTCGACGCTGGGCATCAGCCTGCACAGCATGACCAGCCTGCTGCCGGAGGAGAAAACAGCGGCAGATCCCCTCTCCCTGCCGGAGAAGAACTGACGCTAATATGAAAAATCGGGGACGCTGCGGCGTCTCCGATTTTTTGCGGTGGGGATATGATCAGATATGAAACATTCTGAGGGCATTGTATTTGCAGATATCCGCGGCTTCCTCCGGTGTAAAATCCATGCTGCCGAGGATCTCGAAATACCGGTCATAGATCTCATTCGGACAGAGCTTTCGGTTATCGGGGTAATCGGTGGCAAACATTAGCCTCTTTACATCAAGCTGCCGCAGAAGCTCATTCGTTTTGGGAAGCCCGTACCGGTCGACCCAGTCGGTCAATATGGCGGAGATATTGCAGTACAAGCCGAGACCGATCAGCTCCTCCCACTGGAACCCGCCGGCGTGCGCGACCGAGACCCGCAGCGAGGGGTGCTTTTCGAGCACTTTTTTGATGCGGGAGGGGGAGCAGACATCGTCCGTGAGGTGCGTCCGGGGGTAGGAATGGATCTCGACCGGTACCCGGTTTTGTTCCGCCCACGCAAAAACACGGTCGTAGTAAGCGCCATCCACGGGGTAACCGGCGTTGGAGGGGTGGATCTTGACGCCGAGGAATTCCTTTTGCTTCATGGCTTTTTCCAGCTGTTCGATGGTCGTTTCGACGGGATTGCGGAGATCGATATCCGCGAAGCAGAACAGGCGGTTTGGGGACTGTCTGCATATGGCGAGCAGATTTTTGTGGACAGAGCCGACCGTAAAATCCATGGACAGCATGTACGGATCATTGAACGGCATAACGCAGGCGGCTTTGATATGATACCGCTCCATGACCCTCAGGTAGTCATTGACATCGCCGTACTCAACAAACCGGTCGCCGCTGCCGCGGTTGCTTTCGATCACATCGGGCGGCAGCAGGTGGATATGCGCGTCTATTTTGGGCAGGGTCTTCCAATCGATCATGGTGTGCGCTCCTCTATCATAAACTGTATCCATTTTACCATACATCGGGGACGGCGGCAATGGGGGAGAGAAAGTGCAGGGGAGAGTGCGGGGCGG
>JBNMIL010000117.1:0-5976 GCA_050873265.1 Angelakisella sp.
CCCTATAAGCACCGTTTAGCCCACGCTTCGGGAAGCCGCCCTTTGGCTTTCCGAGCGGGCGTTCCGGTGCGTCGGGGTCTCGGGGTTCCCCCGAGCGTGTTTTGCTTCCTTTTGCACGAGCAAAAGGAAGTCCCCGCCGGATAGGCGTACAAATCAAAACCTTTCGTAAGGCTTTGCCCCGCCGTCAGGCGCCCCCGACCCCACACACAAAAATAATTACTCCAAACACTCGCCCTTTTGCAGCCGTGCGCCGCGCAGCCAGTCGGCGGCTGCCATGCGGGGCTTGCCCTCCGGCTGCACGGTGATAAGCCGCAAAGCGCCCTCACCGCAGGCGACCGTCACCGGATCGAGCGAAAGCAGCTCGCCGGCTTTGCCGTGCCCGTCGGTCAGGCGGCTCTCATGGATCTTCAGCGTTTTGCCGCCCGCCGTGCAGAAACACCCGGGCCACGGGTTCATGCCGCGGATATGGTCATGCAGCACCTTGGCGGGCAGGGTAAAGTCCAGCCTGCCCATCGCCTTTTCCAGCATCGGCGCCATGGTGGCTTCGTCACTGTTCTGCGGGGTGCGCTGTACCGTCCCGTCGGCAATGGAGCGCAGCGTGCGGCTCAAAAGCTCCGCGCCCAGCGGCGCCAGCCGGTCAAACAGCTCGCCCGCCGTCTCATTTTCCCCGATGGGGGTGGTGATGGTATCGATGATATCGCCGGTATCCATGCCGGCGTCCATAAACATACTTGTCACGCCGGTGACGGCTTCGCCGTTGATAACGCTCCACTGGATCGGCGCGGCGCCCCGATATTTGGGCAGCAGCGAGCCGTGGATATTGACGCACCCCTTGGGCGGCACGTCCAGGATCGCCTGCGGCAGGATCCGCCCGTAGGCGACCACCACCAGGCAGTCCGGCGCCAGCTCCCGCAGCTGGGCGGCAACGGTGCCGTCCCGCATTTTGGTGGGCTGGTAAACGGGGATCCCGCGCTCCAGCGCCAGACGCTTTACCGGCGGCGGGGTCAGGGTGGCATGGCGTCCCACCGGCTTATCCGGCTGGGTAAAGACCGCCGGCACCTCGTGCCCGTCGTCCAGAATTCTTTGCAGGCAGGGCACGGCGAAGTCCGGTGTCCCCATAAAAACGATCCTCATGCAGTATCACTCCTCGTCCAACCGGCGCAGCTCCTCCTCGGAGAGCATGTGGTGGGTAATGTCCTTGAAAATACGACCGTCCAGATGGTCGTTTTCGTGGCAGATGGCGCGCGCCAGAAAGCCCTCGGCGTCCATGGTAAAGGGCTTGCCGTTCCGGTCAAAGGCTTCGATGGTCACCTTTTCGGGGCGCACCACCAGACCGTACTCGCCGGGGGAGGAGAGGCAGCCCTCCATGCCGTCCTGCTCGCCGCTTTGGGCGGTGATGGTGGGGTTCACAAACTCGATCAGACCCTCGCCGATATCCACCACAAAGACGCGGCGCAGCACGCCCACCTGCACGCCGGCAATGCCGACGCCGTCGGCGTCGTACATGGTATCCGCCATGTCGTCCAGCAGCGTCCACAGCCGCTCATCAAATTTTTCCACGGGGCGGCTTACCTTGCGCAGCCGCGCCTCCTTTTCGGTCACGATATTTCTCAGTGCCATAAAAAGCACCTCCTTAGCAGAGTTTGGATTTGGGATATAGTTACCGCAGAAAGCGGTTGTTTTCACCAGATCATAAAGCGTAAAGTTTTCGGTCAAGCCTTTTCCAAAAGGCTTGCGGTTTCCAAAGGCAGCGCCTTTGGTCGCACTCCGCAGAGTGCGAAATCCCCTTTTCCGGAGGGCGCTCCGAAAGGGGCTGAATTTGCAAAATGATCCGGCGGATCGTTTTGCAAAGAGGGGGAACCCTGCAAGAGAGGGTTCCCCCTTGCTTGCGGTTCTTACTGACTTCTCTTTCACCGAGTAGGTGAAAAAGGCTTTCTTGCGGTCTGTTATGGTGATAGTTGCTTCTCGCCTAACGGCGTCGCAGAGCCTTACAAAAGGTTTTGATTTGTACGCCTACCCGGCGGGGAGGCACTTTTGCACCGCCAAAAGTGCCCAAAAGCGGCTTGGGGCAAGCCCCAAGACCCCGGACGCACCGGAACGCCCGCTCGGAACGGCTGCGCCGTCCCGAAGCGTGGGCTAAACGGTGCTTATAAGGGGCTGTGGGCACATCTGCCCCCTTCCCCTCCCCTCCCCCGCTTCGGGGGAGGGGGTTCCTGTCCCACTTCCTGCTTGTCTTAATTCAGCGCTTGGCAAGTGCTGCCTGCTATGGGCAAAGGGGGGAAGTCAACTTTAAAATCATTATTGCGCTGGTGGCTTGGCTTTCCGCTTCAAAGGGGAACTATGGTGCGGGTGGGCTAATACTTTTGGGTCAGCAGCTTCTTTCCTCGGGAAATCCATCTCCCACTCCGTCCGCCTTGCGGTGCCTGAAAAAATTATCGCGCTACTCGCTTGCTCAATTTTTTCGACCGCTACGGATGCTCCGCCTTGCTGCATCCGCCGCCGGCGGCGCTCGGCTTCGCATCCCTCTCACCGCGACCCGTTACAGGTTAGAGTCATAATTCGGATCAATGGTCAGCACCACACCACGCATCGGCGCCGCCAGCTCCGGCTCGGTGTACAGCCGCCACAGCAGCTCCCGCATACGGGGACTGTTTTTGCCCTTGATGAGCAGCTTGTAGCGGTAACGCCCCGCCACCCGCAGCACATTCGCCGGCGCCAGCCCCAAAAGGCGCACCGGCAGTTCCGGGTACTCGGCGGGCAGCAGCTGCTCCAGCAGCCGCAGCACAGCTTGTCCCGCCGCCTTTACCTCCCCCTCGTTCTCGCCCCAAAAGCCAAGGCAGTACAGCCGGCAGAACGGGGGATACAGCAGCAGCTTGCGGGTCTCTGCCTCGGTTTTGTAAAAGGCGGGGTAATCCTGCCTTGCCGCGGCGGTCAGTACGGGGTGGTCGGGCTGGTAGGTCTGCAAAAATGCCCGTCCGGGCAGCTCACGGCGACCGCCCCGCCCTACCACTTGGGTGATCAGGCTGAATGTGCGCTCGTAGCTGCGGAAATCATCGGCGTACAGCATCTGGTCGGGGGTCAGCACCCCCACCAGCGTCACCTTGGGGAAATCCAGCCCCTTGGTGACCATCTGCGTCCCGATCAGAATATCATAATCCCCTCTGCCAAAGGCGGAAAGGAGCTTTTGGTGACTGTCCTTGCGCATGGTGGTGTCCTGATCCATGCGGAGAATTCTTGCCTGCGGGAAGCGGACTTTCAGCGCTTCCTCCACCTTTTGCGTGCCGACGCCGGAGTACCGCATCAGACGGCTGCCGCAGGCGGGGCAGGCTTTCGGCACCTCGGTGCTGTAGCCGCAGTAGTGGCACATCAGCCTGCCGTTGGCGGCGTGGAATTTAAGGCTGATGGAGCAGTGGGGACATTCCAGCGGCTGGTGACAGCTCATGCAGGTCGCCGTGGCGGAATAGCCCCGCCGGTTCACAAAGAGGATACTCTGCTCCCCGCGGGTGAGGTTCTGCATCAGCTCCTCGCACAGCTCCTCGCTCAGCGCTTCGGCAGCCATGGGTCGTTCCCGCAGGTCAAGTATGGTGACATCGGGCAGCGGCGCCCCGCCGTAGCGGCGGGTCAGCTTAGCAAGCAGGTATTCGCCTTTTTCGGCACGGTACGCCGTCTCGATGCTGGGGGTGGCGGAGGCTAAAACGCACAGCCCGCCCTGCCGTCTGGCACGCAGCCTGGCGATCTCTCCGGCATCGTAGCGGGGGGAGCGCTCACTGCGGTAGGTGTGCTCCTGCTCCTCGTCCACAATGATCAGCCCCAGCTGTTCCACCGGCGCAAAGACCGCGGAACGGGTGCCCACCACCACATCTACCTCGCCGCGGCGGATCCGTTTGTACTCGTCCAGCCGCTCGCTGAGGGAAAGGGCGCTGTGCATAACGGCGACCCGCCTACCGAATGCCGCCAGAAAGCGGCGAATGGTCTGCGGGGTAAGGGAAATTTCCGGCACCAGCACGATGCAGCGGCGACCGGCTGCCAGAACACGGTGTGCCAAGGTAAGGTAAACGGCAGTCCTGCCGCTGCCGGTCACGCCGTACAGCAGCCCCGTTCTGCCGCCCTGCCCAAAGCCCTGCCACAGTGTTTCTACCGCGGCGGTCTGTTCCTCGGTAAGGGCGGGGGGCGCCTCCGGCGGGACGGTTTCTTCGTTGACAGGGGTGCGCAGCACCTCCTGCTCGTAGGCTTCGGCAACGCCCTGCTGCACCAGCTTTTCCACCACGCCGCGGGTGACACCGGCAAAGTAGCAGATCTCCCGAATGCTGCCGCAGCCGACCTGCTCCAGCAGCTCGTAGACCTGCCGCTGCTTGGGGGTCAGGCGCTCTGGCTCGGCGCCGGAAAGCCGTACCATTTGCAGCGTTTTATCCCCGATGCGGCGCTCCACCATCTCCTCCCGGCGGAGAAGTCCAAGGCTCTCCAGCCGTTCCAGCGGCAGAGCGGTAAGGGTAAGCCCCAGTGTTTCCGCCAGCTCGGCGGCGGGGACTGCCTTGCGGCGGGGCTTCAGGGCTGCTAACACCTGCTGCTCGGTGGGGGATAAGTCCTCCGGCTGGGGGACGCCCCGCACCAGTGACCAGCCGGTAAGACCCCGCAGACCGTAGCCGGCGGGAATGAGCACCGAAAGGGCATCGAACCAGGTACAGAAGGTATTTTCCCGCAGCCAGCGCAGCAGGAACAGCCCCTCCTCGGTGAGGACCGGCTCCTCCTCCAGCACGGCGGCGACGGGCTTGAGAGGGGCGTCGCCCTCCGGCTGAGGGGCAAGCTCCACCACCAGCCCTACCCGCCGCCCGCCCCGCCCAAAGGGCACCATGACGCGGACGCCGGCGGAGAGGGCCATTCCCTCGGGAATGGCATAGTCGAACAGTTTATCGAAACGGCAGGTGGTTTTTTCCACCGCCACGCGGGCAACAGGGGACAAACCGCCTACCTCCTTTTGGCTGATTATGATTGGGCTTTCTTTCGCCTAACGGCGTCGCAAAGCCTTCTGTATGACTTAGTTTGTACGCCTATCCGGCGGGGACTTCCTTTTGCTCGTGCAAAAGGAAGCAAAACACGCTCGGGGAGGACCCCGAGACCCCCGACGCTTGGCTGCGCTGGATACGGATATTATTTTTCTGCAATAGCAGAAAAATAAATCCGTACTGCGCGCAGATGCGCTCCAAAGGTAGCCTGCGGCGGCATTTTTATCGCCCGCGCGCTGGAGCGCGAAGGGCGAACCACCACCCCTCTCCCCTCCTCAACGGAGGGGAACTATGGTGCGGGGGGGCTAATACTTTTGAAACAGTCGCCCTCTATGCCGCAAGTCTTTGCTGCTATTTTTCGTTTATATTTACCGCCAGTCCGCACCCCACCCCCACCCCCCTCCCCTAAAGGGCGAGGGGGCTATTTGCACTCTAAATCTCCCACCATTTCCCAAACCCGTAAACTTTCTATGAAAGTTTGTGCGAATTCAACACTTTCACTGCAAATTTCTTTGTTTTAGTCCGTATTAGTGAGAGGACTTCTCTTTACCGGTAAATAAACAGAATTCACGGCAAGCCCCCGACGAGAAACAGGGGGCAGCCGCCAACACAAGCCCCATCGAGAAATTTGGGGCTTGCCAAACTGTACCTTGAAAACAGAATAAACTATTTCCTTATGCGCGCACACGCGGGAAATGAAACTTTCCCCTGCAAAGCGGGTTTGCAGGGGGAGAAAAGTCCGGATTATTTGCGCTCGGTCATGGAGCAGTCAAAATCGGAAAGACGCTCCGCGCCGGTGGCAAAGAGATCCAGCGCCAGGGAGACGGGCTTTTCCTCCAGCGCGATGTGGTTCTCCTCGGCTTCGGCGGAGATCTCACGGGCTTTTTTGGCGACTGCCACCACGAACTTGTAGTAGCTCTCGCCGGGTTTCAGAATCTGGGTCATAGCGGGTCTAAGCATTGTTCAGCACCTC
>JBNMIL010000118.1:0-5930 GCA_050873265.1 Angelakisella sp.
CCCCACGGCAGGGCGTCCTCCCCAAAGCACGCCGCCACCTGACAGCACACCGAAAGCCCGCCGAAGGAAAGCAAAAACGGCAGGATCTTCGCGGCTTCGGCGGGCGGCAGCGCCGCTGCCTTGGCGCTTCCGGCGCAGATCTCCAGAAGTCCCGTCAGCAGGCAGTCGGCGGTCTCGCCGCTTATTTTCCCGCCGGAAAGCAGCGTCAGCCCCCGTCCCAGCAGCGGGAAGATGCCGCAGGCGGCAAACACCTCGGCAAATGCCGACAACAGCACCACAAAGGCACAGATGTTGACTGCCGTTCCCGCCGCCGTACCGACCGACCGCACCAGCAGCGCCGCCGTCGGCTCGGTCTTTTTCCCGGCAAGGGAAACCGCTTTCCGGGGCGGCACGGCTCTGCCGATGGCAAAAATACGCGCCGTCAGCAGCCCCGCGGTAAGCTGGCACAAAAACAGCAGCAGCCCCGCCCCCGTCGAGCCGAAAATCCCTGCGCCCACCACCCCCGCCATGTAGGCGGGACCGCCGTGGATCAGCACCACCGCGCCGTCCTGCGCCTCCCGCGCCGAGAGAATCCCCTGCTTTTTCAGCTCCGCCAGCGTTTTCGCCCCCGCCGGGTACCCGCCGATCCAACTCATCAGCAGGGCGGGAGCCGCCTCCGCGGGCAACCGGAAGCCCCGCCGGACAATACCGGAAAGCGCCGCCGCCAGCCCCGCGCCGCCGCCAGCGCCCGCCAAGAATACCGAGACCGCCAAAAACGGGAACACCGCCGGCAATATCACACTGCCGCACGCGGCAAGTCCCCGCACCGCTCCGGCAGAAGCGGCAGGCGCATAGGCGATCAGCAGCACGGCTCCGGCAAGGCAGCCCAGTGCCGGTACGGCGTCCCTCGGTGCAAATCGCGGCATAGACAGCCTCCTTTCAAGCATTTTTCAGCACTCGGGTGATACAGGAGCCCTGAACAACAAGAATAAAACGCGCACTTAAATGTCAATCGTGATTTTCAGATCTTAGGGCAAAATCATCTCGGTCAAGGTCTCTCCGCACCGACACTAAGCCGCCGGATTTTCCTATCCCTCTCACTGACTTACTTCCCCGCCGCAGCAAATGATCTCCCCCTGTCCGGCTTGATCCCCGCCGTTTTGCCAAACGCCGCCTTTTCGCAGCCGCCAAATCATTATCCACACCGCTATTCCCAAATCACCGTCCAAAGTGCACCTCCCCGCAGCATTCTTTCCGTTCCTCCCCCATCACAAGCCTTTTCCCCATTTCTTCTTTCTCGCCCTTACCGGCGCCCTCGCCCGTTCTCTCCCCCGTTCGATCCTGTGATGTTGCCGCTGCATCACCGTCCAAGGGTTGTTTCTCCACGGCAATTTCTCCTCCCCCCATCATGTAAGCCTTTTACCCCTTTCCCGCTTTCTCGCTCTCACTGGCGCCCTCGCCTGTTCTCTCCTCCGCCTGCACCGGCGCCTCCACCGCGATCTGCTTTTCCAGCAGGTACTCCACCGTCAGCGTGTACCCCTCGGCGCTGTCCACGCCCACCGGCTCGCGGCTCAGGATCTCGGCGTCCGTCCAGTCCCGTTCCCGCAGTGCCAGCGCCTTTTCGCTCTGCCGCCGCGCCTCCTCCGGCGTCACCGTCTTTTCGGTCTCCCACATCAGCAGGTAGCAGTCCTCCCGCAGCGTCACCGGCAGCAGTGCCAGCAAGCCCCGCGGCTCCCTCACCGTATGCTCCACGCGGTAGGGTCCGTCCGGCACCCCCTTCAGCTGCAGCGGCACCTCTATCCCAAAGATTCTGAGGTATCTCCGCCGCGCGATTCCCCGCAGCACATAGTCCTGCTGCTTCAGCGGCGTGAATATTTCTATCCTCGCGCGCACCTGCGCGTATACCTGCCCGCGCGCGTGCGCCGTCCGGCTCTCGCCCACCTTGTTGTCCATGATCCCGCTTACCAGCAGGTCGCCGGCACGCACACTGTCCCCCACCTTTACCACGGCATTGCCGTTTCGCACCTCTATTCGGGTGATGAAGCCAGTCTCGGCGGCGATAAGGTTGGTGGGAACGCCGTCCTCCCGAACGGCTGGGGGCGGTACCGCCTCCTCCAGCACGGCAGTCACCCGGCTGCCCTCCACATTCACCGAGATCCACGCGATCTCCTCAAAGCGGATCTGCATCTGCCGCTCCACCGTGCGGGCGTCAATGCTCCTTGCCAATACGCCGGAATGGACGCCGTACTCCGCCAGCGCCGCCGTGACCGCCTCCGGCGAAAGGCGCTCGGCGCCCACCACCTCCACCCGCCACACAAAGCGGCTCATCACCAGCAGCCCCGCCACCAGCAGTCCCGCCCCGACCCATAAGCCGGTGCGCCGCCGGTAGCGGCGGGCGGTAATCTTTATGCCGCTGCACCGCCCCACCGTCAGGGTGCAGCCGCTTTTTTCGGCGTAATATTCCAGTCTGCCGCGGTGACATTGGGCGCAGCACGCCGCGATGCCGTCCTCCGTGCGGCGGGTCTCCCACAGCCCCACGCCGCCCTGGGTGCACAGGTTCAAAAATCGCTCCGGGTAAGCCCCCGTCACGGTAAAGCGCACCGTCCCCCGACAGTAGCGGATCAGCCGCCGCAGCAGCATACCCCCACCCCTTTCCGGCAGTCTCTCTCCCTCGTCCGGTCTCATCAGCCGGCGGGTCTCCCCGCGGCGCGGAGCGACCCGCCCTACGGGCGGGCTCGGCGGGCTTCGCCCGCCGTCGCGGGCTCCGGCTGACGCCGGAACCCGCGCGCTCCGCGCCGCCTTTTCCCCGCCAAACTCCGGCTGAACCCATCGCCGCTCCTACCCCAGCTCCACCGCGCGGATCTTCCCCTCCACCACGGCGCCCGTTCCGCCAAAATTCCGCATCGTCAGCCCCTCGCCGGTAAACCGCACCGTCAAAGCGCCGGTGCACAGCCGGATACAGCACTCGCTGTACTCCAGTATCCCGCGGCAGCCGTCCACCACCGCCTCCCGGTCGGAGAGCAGCTCCACCCGCATCGGCGGCACCAGCTCCGCCGCCGTTTCCCGCAGCGTCTCGCCGGTTTTTTTCAGTGCCCTCGGCAGCGCCATTTCGCCCACCCCTTTCGCCATACCCTCCACTATATGCCGTCCGGTTTGTCCCATAGTCGCCCGCCGCAAAAGTAAACTTTTTGTAAAAGTTTGTGCGAATTCAACACTTTCACTGCAAATTCCCCCGTTTTTGTCCGTATTAGTGGGGGGAGTTCTCTCCGCCGTCTGCCCCTCTCCCCGCCCCGCGAAGACCCCCTGCGGTGCCAAAAAGCAGTACAAAATCATAGCGAAAATTCTATGAATATTTCATAGAAATTCGCGGCGAATTGTGGTACAATACACTAAAGCAATGAACTGGAGCGAAGGAGGACAGCCATGACCGAGCAAACCGTCAATTTTGAACGAATGGAATACGCGCTGACCCTCTTCGGCAACTCCGATGAAAACATACGAATGCTGGAGCAGGGCTACGGCGTTTCGGTGGTGTTCCGCGGCACCGATATCAAGGTGAGCGGCGACGCCGAAAGGGTGATGACCTGCACCCGCTGCATCGAAGGACTGCTGAAGATGGTGGAATCCGGCGAGGAGCTTTCGGCGCAGAATATCCGCTACATGATGAGCCTGGTGGAGGAGGGACGCGAGCAGGAGGCGGAGACCCTCGGCAAAGATGTCATCTGCATCACCGCCAAGGGCAAGCCCTTAAAGCCCCAAACCATCGGGCAGCAGAAATATGTCGAGGCGATCCGCAAAAACACCATCACCATGGGCATCGGTCCCGCCGGCACCGGCAAGACCTACCTTGCCGTGGCGATGGCGGTCAAGGCGTTCCGCGCGCAGGAGGTCAACCGCATCGTGCTCACCCGCCCCGCCGTGGAAGCGGGGGAAAAGCTGGGCTTCCTGCCCGGCGACCTGCAAAACAAGGTCGACCCCTACCTGCGCCCCCTTTACGACGCGCTTTTTGATATGCTGGGCGCCGATAACTTCCAGAAATATCAGGAGCGGGGCAATATCGAGGTGGCGCCCCTTGCCTACATGAGAGGACGCACGCTGGACGACAGCTTCATCATTCTGGACGAGGCGCAGAACACCACCCCCGAGCAGATGAAGATGTTTCTCACCCGGCTGGGCTTCAATTCCAAGGCGATCATCACCGGCGATGTGACCCAGATCGACCTGCCGGACGCCCGCCGCTCCGGACTGGTGGAGGCAAGCAAGATCCTGCGGGATATCCCCGATATCGCCATCTGCCGCTTCAGCGAGAAAGATGTGGTACGGCACCGGCTGGTGCAGGATATCATAAAGGCCTACGAAAAATACTACAGCAAGCAGGAAAACAAACAAGACGCCGCAAGGAGAAATAAATAACATGGACAAGCTGAAAGTCATTATCACCAACGACCAAAAGGCGGTAAAGATCCCCGCCGGACTGCGGCTGATGCTGCGCCGCTGCTGCACCGCCGTACTGCGCATGGAGCAGTTCACGGGGGACGCCGAGGTAAACATCACCTTTACCGACGATGAGAAGATCCGCCAGATGAATAACGAGTTTAGGCACATCGATGCCGCCACCGATGTGCTCTCGTTCCCTTTGGGCGAAAACGGCGAGTACGACCTGAACCCCGATACCGGCTGCAAGCAGCTGGGCGATATCGTCATCTCGGTGGAGCACGCCGTGGCGCAGGCGGCGGAATTCGGACATACCTTCGAGCGGGAGATGGGCTATCTCACCGTCCACTCCATGCTGCACCTGCTGGGCTATGACCATGTGAACGGCGGTCTGGAAAAGACCATCATGCGCGAAAAGGAAGAGGAAGCGCTGGGGCGGCTGGGGCTGACCCGCGACAACACCTATGTGGAGTAAGGAGAAGCGAATGAGAGAAGTGCAGAAATCGGCGTTCATCGCCATTGTGGGGCGCCCCAATGTGGGCAAAAGCAGCCTGCTGAACGCCCTTTTGGGCGAAAAGGTCGCCATTGTTTCCCCCCGTCCGCAGACCACCCGCACCCGCATCACCGGTATCCTTACCGAGGGAGCGACCCAGCTGGTCTTTATCGATACCCCCGGTCTGCACCGTGCCCGCAATTCTTTGGGGGAATACATGGTGCGGCAGGTCGGTTCCTCGGTCTCCGATGTAGACCTTGCCGTGCTGGTGACGGACGCCTCCGAGCCGTGGGAAAAGCTGACCCGCGCGGAAACGGATCTCATCGAGCAGTTCAAAAGGCTGGAGCTGCCCGCCGTGGCGGTGCTCAATAAGATCGACCTGCTGAAGGACAAGGAGCAGCTGATCCCGATGATGGCGGTGCTGAACGAAGCCTACGACTTCGAGCAGATCGTCCCCTTAAGCGCCAAGACCGGCGACGGGGTGGCGCTCTTACGGGAGCTGCTGGACGGCGCCGCTATTGAGGGTCCGCACTACTTTGACGACGATATGCTGACCGATCAGCCGGAGCGGGTCATTGCCGCCGAGATCCTGCGGGAAAAGGCGCTCTGCTTCCTCTCGGAGGAGATCCCGCACGGCATTGCCGTAACGATAGAGACCATGAAGGAGCGGGAAACGCCGAACGGCGACATCACCGATATCGACGCCGTGATTTACTGCGAGCGCAAAAGTCACAAGGGCATCATCATCGGCAAGGGCGGCGCGATGCTCAAAAAAATCGCCACCGCCGCGCGCGCGGAGCTGGAGGCTTTCCTGAACTGCCGGGTCAACCTGCAGTGCTGGGTCAAGGTGAAGGAGGACTGGCGCAACGAGGAACGCATGCTGCGCAACTTCGGCTTTACCGAGGAGCGGTAAAACCAAAACCGTCAATTATCCTCGCGGGCGCCCGCGGGACGCCCGTAAAGAACAAAATCGGCGGTGGGCAGCACCCGCCGCCCGTAAAAGCCGGGCTTGGCAAGGGACGGA
>JBNMIL010000119.1:0-5922 GCA_050873265.1 Angelakisella sp.
AATTATATCCGCTTTGCGATCGAAGAGCCGCATCTGTTCCGGTTCCTGTTTCAGTCGGATTACTTTAACGGAAGCACGCTGCTAGAGCTGATCGACGCCGAGGCGCTTACCCCTGTTCTTTCGGCGATGCAGGGAGCGCTGGGAATCGGCATGGCGCAGACGAAGCAGGTCTTTTTGACCGTTTTTCTGTTTGCGCACGGGTATGCAAGCATCATCGCCAACAATTCGATGAAATACGATGAAGCGGTCATCGATTCGCAGCTGCAGCAGGCGTACCGGGGCGCGATATTGGCCTCGCGGGAGGACGCAATATGAAGCCATTTGGCGGATTCGGCGAGGTGTGGTATAAATGACGGAAAATCTGCAAACAAAATCAGATTGGCTCTGCTGCCCCAAATGCGGCGGCAAGACAAGAACGCAGATACGCTCACATACGGTGCTGGAGGATTTTCCCCTGTTCTGCCCAAAGTGCAGATATACCTGTGTGATCCATTTTGAAAACGGAAAAACAGAAGAGATCAAATTGCCGGACGCTTAGACGCAGTGCAATCCGAGATGATCGGTTTGTGCTGCGCTTATTTTATGGTACGAAAAAAGGAGAAAGACACAGAATGAAAAACAGCGCGCTGGTCGTGATCGACCTGCAAAATGATATTACGAAAAACTACAGGGAAATCATCGGAAAGGTCAATGAGGCGATCGACTGGGCAATCCAAAAGGAACTGTGGGTCGTCTACATTCAGCACAACAACCTGTCCGCGGGCACAAGAACGTTCAAGCCCGGCACCCGCGGCGCCGAACTGGTACCGGAGCTGAACGTCGTATCCGAACATATCTTTACAAAGTCAAAAAGCAATGCCCTTACAAGCGAGGACTTTGCGGCTTTTATCGGAAAAAATGGTATTACCGGGTTTTATCTTGCCGGTGCGGACGCCACAGCCTGCATCAAATCCACCTGCTATAACATGACAAAAAACGGCTATACCGTTCATGTCCTGTCAGATTGTATCACAAGCTACGATAAAAAGAAGCTGCCGGAAATGCTTGCCTATTATGAAAGCAAGGGCTGCTCTGTTATGACGCTTCAGGAAGTCATGCGGACGTAAATGCCGCGGCAGTCATAAAAATGCGGAGGAAAATATCAAAATGAAAAAGCTGTATGAGAAAAACGAGCTGACCTTTGCGATCGTATGGATCGTGATCTACTGCGTTCTGCAATCCGCGGCAAATCCGCTGAACGAGCTCATCGGGATCGAATACTCTGCCAGTGCGGTTTTCTGCATTTTGCAGACCATTGTTCTCTTTACCTTTATCCGGAAGAACCGTTTACAACAGCGGTACGGGCTTTGCCGGTCAGCAGTCCCCGCCTCTCGGTTCCTTTATTATATCCCGCTTATCCTCTTGGCATCGGGGAACCTTTGGAACGGTGCCGCCGTCAATTACTCGCCGGCGGAAACGACCTGCCGCATTGTGTGCATGCTCTGCGTCGGGTTTTTGGAGGAGGTGATCTTCCGTGGATTTTTGTTCGTCTCAATGGCAAGGGATAATGTAAAATCGGCAATTATCGTCTCCAGCGTGACCTTCGGCACCGGGCACCTGATCAATCTGTTCAACGGCAGCGGCATGAGTCTGGTCAGCAATCTGTGCCAGATCGTCTTCGCGGTCGCGGTCGGCTTTCTGCTGGTCACCATCTTTTCTCGCGGCGGAAGCCTGCTCCCCTGTATCATCGTCCATTCCACCATCAACACCCTTGGCACCTTTTCCAATGATGCCGATATCACCATGGAGCGGCAGCTTATTCAGATCTCTATTCTGATATTGATCACCGTCGCCTATACCCTTGTCCTGACCAGAACGCTTCCGGAACGCCCCGGAACACCAATGAAAAAACCGTGATACAAGGTCTGCGGCAAAACAGCAGAAACGATCTGCAAAGAATAAAACTTCGCACAGGAGGCACCTATTATAAATACGAACGCATCACATACAGAACAAGCCCCTTTCAAGATCGTCCGCGCGCAGGCACAGGATGCCGCCGCGCTGCTGGACTATCTGAAGATCATCGGCGGAGAAACGGATAATCTCAGCTTCGGCGTCGAGGGCGTGCCGCTTGATGTGGAAGCCGAGCAAGCCTACCTCGATATGCAGGCACAGTCGCATGACCATATTCAGCTGCTTGCCAAGGTAAACGGCGAGATCATCGGCACCGCCAGTCTCAATCGCAAGCCCAATCGCATGCACCACCGCGCTGAATTCGGCATCAGCCTAAAAAAAGCATGGTGGGGCTGCGGCGCGGCGTCCGCTTTGGCGCAGGGCATTCTTGCTTTCGCAAAGGAAAGCGGAGTACAGCAGGTCAATCTGGAGGTGCGCAGCGACAATAAACGCGCCATTGCCCTGTACAAAAAGCTCGGATTCCGCAAGCTGTTCACCTTCCCCGGCTTTTTCATGATCAACGGGGAGCTGGTCGATTTCGACTTCATGAATCTCACCTTCTCCCCCGCCGCTCCGAATGAAGTCGAAAATAAAGCTCTCTGAAATTGCGTTAAAGGAGGATTCCCCATGAATCAACTGATCGCCTGCTGCGGGCTGGACTGCGAAACATGCGATGCCCGGATCGCGACCCTTACCGATGATAACTCCCTGCGCGAGAAAACCGCCGCCCTGTGGACGCAGCTCAACGGGGTAACCATCACGCCGGAAATGATCCATTGCACCGGCTGCCGTGTCGAGGGCGCAAAAACGCCTTTCTGCGATCAGCTTTGTCCGGTACATAACTGCGTACGGCAAAAGGGGCTGGATACCTGCGCCGACTGCCCGCAGATGGATGACTGCCCCACGCTGGGGCGCATCGCCGCAAATAACCCGTCTGTTCTGGAAAGGCTGAAGCTGCTCCGCGAGGCGAAGTAAGCCAAAGATGCGGCAGTACAGACCGCAGCAGATAAGGTCATACCCTGTGTCTTTATCGTTCGGGGCAGTTAAATACAACTTACAAAGGTAAACCGAATATGAACACATTTTTGGAATTTATCCGCGCAGCCGCGCCATGGCTGGCTATGGGGCTGCTGTTGCTGGGCGTTTTCGCCGCCCGCGGTGCGGCAAGGAAAAAGAACAAAGAAAAACAGGACGGCAACTACGGCACGGAGGGCATGTGTCTTGGCATGTGCTTTGGCTTGATGATCGGAATGATGTTTGAAAACCGCACCGGCATCGGCATCTCCCTCGGTATGCTGATCGGTCTTGCCGTCGGAATGAGTATCCCCAAAAAGCCGGATGGCAAAGCGCAATGAAACAAAGAACCGTCCTCCTCTCCCTCCTGCTGGTTTTCGCGCTGAGATCTATCGCGTTTGCGGCTGCCCACAGTCAAAAAAACGATCTTGTCGACAGCACCGCCTGTCCGGATGCCTATTCCCTGACGCTTGAGCACACAAGCAGCACTTACCTGCATACGTTGCAGCTGGATGCGGGGGAACCATTACAGATCCATTTTAAGACCACAGACGGCACAATGCATATGGAGCTTACCGCGCCGGACGGCACGGTACTGTATTCCGGCGACGGCAGAGAGGTAAACGATTTTACCGTAACCGTCCCCGAAAGCGGCGCCTACCCCGTAACCGTAAAGGCACACTGTGCCAGCGGCTGTGTCCATATCCGGCAAAAGGAAAGCACCCCATGAGTACAGCCTATGGATACCGTCACGCCATTTTGACTATGGTATGCCGCTGCCGTCGGACATTGTGCGGCTTATCAGTATATCTCTCCTCAAGAAAAAGGCGCCGTACCGGCGTCTTTTTTGCGTTTATTCTTCCTCCCACCGCAATGCCACTTTTCTGGGCTTATCGTGCTCGGTGCCGGACGCCATGCGCAGGGCGCAGCGATATTCCTCAATGTCGAATGGAGCAAGCAGCGAAAAGGGACGGCGCCGCAGGGCACCGTCCCTTCCTTGGAGGAGAATTCCTTTTGAAAAAAAGTTGTTTTTACTTGCACAGCTGGCTTTCCTTGGGGCGGGTAAAGTACTCCTTGGTCAGCTTGAGAACGACCGGCGAAAGCAGCGCCACAGCGATGAGGTTGGGAATTGCCATCATGCCGTTGAAGGTCTCGGCAATGCTCCACAGCAGATCCAGCTTGACGGTCGCGCCCAGAATGGCGACCAGAGAATAAACGATCATAAAGGGCTTGATGACCTTTTCACCGAACAGGTACTCGCTGCAGCGGGCGCCGTACAGACCCCAGCCCAAAATGGTGGTGAAGGCAAAGCAGCACATCGCCACTGCGGTGAAAATGGTAATCCAGCTGCCGTAGGTGCTGGTAAAGCCGCTGATGGTCAGCTCCGCGCCGGCAGCCGCGCCAAAGTTGATGGGCACGCCGCTGCACAGGATAACCAGCGCGGTGAAGGTACAGATGATGATGGTATCCACAAATACCTCAAAGACACCGAACAGACCCTGCTGTACCGGATCGTTGACCTCGGCGCCCGCGTGGGCGATGGAGGCGGTACCAAGACCGGCTTCATTGGAGAAGATGCCGCGGGCAACGCCCTTCTGCACGGCGGTGAACATGGCGCCTACTACGCCGCCGGTCACAGCGGTGGGGTTAAACGCGCCCTTGATGATGGCAGAGAACGCCGCGGGGAGATTTTCAATGTGAACGATGATAACGCCAAGACCCAGCACCACATACAGCAGCGCCATAATCGGAACCAAACGCTCCGCCACATGACCGATGCGCTTGATGCCGCCCAGCAGGATCAACCCCACCAAAATGGTGATGATGATACCGAAAATAAGGTTCAAAGTGGAAGTTCCGCCGGCGTCCACTACGCCAAAGCTGATCAGCGCGGTATCAATGGAGGTGACGATGGTATTGACCTGGGTGGCGTTGCCGGTGCCGAATACCGCGAAAACCCCGAAGATGGCGAACAGCACACCCAGCCATTTCCAGTTCTTGCCCAGACCGTTCTGGATATAATACATGGGACCGCCGACCCAGTCGCCGTGCTTATTTTTCTGGCGGTAATGAACGGCAAGCGTGACCTCGCTGTACTTGGTCACCATGCCCAGCAAAGCGGAGATCCACATCCAGAAAACAGCGCCGGGACCGCCGATGGCGATAGCGCCCGCTACACCGGCGATATTGCCGGTACCGACAGTCGCCGCCAGCGCGGTGCAGACTGCCTGGAACGGCGTTACCGCGCCGTGTCCCGCCTCGGTGGTGCGGTGGAACAGCTTGCCCACGGTATTCTGCCACACGGTGCCGAACTTGCGGAACTGGAGAAAGCCGGTGCGGATACTGAGGTACAGACCCACGCCGAAGATGAGCGCCGTAGCGGGCAGACCCCACACGATGCCGTTGACGGTTGAATTGATACTGCTGATGGTTTCGAGCATTTTCGGTACTTCCTTTCTCTACACAGTTTTTCACGGGGTTTGTGCGGGAAAAGGGTATAAAAAAAGCGCCCCCGCCCCTGCACTTCGGCATAAGGACGAAAGCGAAAAACGCCTGCGTGGTACCACCTTACTTCGCTCCGCCCTCGCGGGCGGCAGCCTCGCGGGTGCCATAAACACCCTGCCGCTGTAATGGGCGGCGCCCAGCGCAGCCTACCGGAAAAGATCTTTCGGTGCGCGGCTCCGGGAGAGCTTCACACAGTACCTCACCCGCGCCTCTCACCAACCGGCAGCTCTCTTTGGGGGGCAGTTGTGTTACTAATTCCCTTCGTTGCTTTTTATTATGTTGCATATTTTAGCGGATAACACCCGCGATGTCAACGGGTTTTATGCATTTTTTGTGATTTTCATAAATCGAAAATTCATTCCGGAGGGCTTTTTGATAAAAAAGACGGCAAAGCCCCGTAAAATATGAAAGTTTATCATCATTTCTCCTGCATGTCGCAGATTTTTTGACGGAACTATTGCTAAAAATATA
>JBNMIL010000120.1:0-5849 GCA_050873265.1 Angelakisella sp.
AGATCGGCGGGCAGTTTGAGTACAACACATACATCCGTGATTTCTTTGCAGACAATCCCGGAAAGAACTTGCACGACGCGATCGTATGCTGGAATTACAAAAAGGGCTTGCCGGGAACACACCAATACGAGCAGTCCGACCTTCGTGCGCTGGACGGATAAATTCCGTAAAACTTACCGCGTTCAGCGCACACCGCTGGATGCCTATGATGCTATAAAAACGCGAATTACAAGTCTATTACTACAAAATGCGGAATTACCCGTCTGGCAGCGGAGCAAGGGAAAAGTGTCTCTTTGCCTGAGTGTGGTCGGTATTCTTCTTTTTGTGACCAGATCACAGCCATAGGCGAGTGGTTTTCGTTAGACAAAAAAGAAGTTTAGTGACTTCCTTTTGATGCTAAAAAAACAGCCCCGACCGTTACCGGTCGGGACAATTTCATTTTTGGGGTTTTATTTATTCCACGGAGATGAGGAAATAGTACACCGGCTGACCGCCATAGGCGACCGTCAGCTCCATGTCCTCCGGCAGCAGCGCGCGTACCGCTTCCTCCACATCGGCAGCCTGCTCCTCGGTCACGCCCTCGCCATACAGCAGGGTGACAAATTGACTGTCCTCACGGGTCAGGTCTTTGGCGATCTTCGCCGTTACGGAACCCAAGTCAGTGCCGGTAAAGGAGACCTTGCCGTTCTCCAGCGCCAGCAGCTCGCCCTCGCGGATCTGGTGTCCGTCGTAGTCACTGTCCCGTGCCGCAAAGGTCACGGAGCCGCTCTGGACATGCTCGGCGGAGGCCATCATCGCCTCCATGTTGTCCTTTACCTCGGCGCTTTCATCGTATGCCATCATGGCGGAAATACCCTGCGGAATGGTGGTGGTCGGCACCACATGGATCCGCCGGACGCCGCTGGTACGGGCGAGCTTCGCCGCCTGCTCCGCCGCCATCACGATGTTCTTATTGTTGGGCAGAACATATACGTCCATGGCGGGCACCTGCTCCGCCGCGTGCAGAATATCCTCGGTGGAGGGGTTCATGGTCTGCCCGCCGCTTACGATCTGCTGTACGCCCAGATCGCGGAACAGCTGCTGCACACCGTCACCGGCAGCCACCGCCACAAAGCCCGCCGCCAGCGCGGGGTCAAGCTCCGCCGCCGCGGGAGCCACCGCTTTCTGCTGCTCCTTTACACTGGCGACCTGCGCCTTGTGCTGCTCTATCATATTTTCGATCTTCAGCTTGGTCAACATACCGTAGGTGCCGGCTTTCTCCAGCGCCAGACCCGGGTGGGCGGTATGCACATGGCACTTAATGATCTCGTCATCGTCCACGACCACCACGCAGTCGCCGATGGATTCCAGATAGGCGCGCAGACCGGCGGGGTCACGCTCGGGGTCGTCCCGCATCACCAAAAACTCGGTGCAGTAGGGGTTGTTGATATCCACTTCCTCCACCTCACCGGCGGCGTTCACCACCGTGGCGGTCTCGCCCTCGGGGGCAGCGGCGGTGTCGCTCGCGGTGCCGGCTACCATGCCCTCACCGGCAAATACCTGCCGCATGCCTTTCAAAATGTAGACCAGTCCCTGCCCGCCGGCGTCCACGACCCCCGCCTTTTTCAGTACGGGCAGCTGCTCAGGCGTCTCGGCAAGCGCTTCCTCGGCATATCGAATAATAAGATCCCATGCCTCCAGCGGGGACATGGCATCGGTCAGGGCGGCACGGCTCTTTTCCGCAGCCACCCGCGCCACGGTCAGAATGGTGCCCTCGGTGGGCTTCATGACCGCCTTGTATGCCGCCGCCACGCCGATCTCCAGCGCTTCCACCAGGTCGGCGGCGCCGGCTTCGGTCTTGTGCTTCAGTCCCTTGCTGAAGCCGCGGAACAAGAGCGAGGTGATAACACCGGAATTGCCGCGGGCGCCCCGCAGCAGCGCGGAGGCAGCCTTGCCCGCCACATCGCCCACGGTGGGGTAGTCGTTGTGCAGCAGGTCCTCACGGGCAGCGCCCATCGTCATGCTCATGTTGGTGCCGGTGTCGCCGTCCGGTACGGGAAATACATTCAGCGCGTCTACCTTCTGGCGGTTGTTTTCGATATTGTTGGCGCCGGAGATGTAGGCCTCCGACAACTGCTTTGCGGTGATCAAATCGTACGCTCCTTTCGGGTGCGCCGCGCGGCGCTCCCTGCAAAATTGCAATAATAAAGGGAGAGCCGTCTTACGCGGTCATCTCGTCCACATATACATTTACGCGCGCTACCTTAAAGCCGGTGCATTCCTCCACCGTGTAGCGTACATTGTGGATAATGCTCTGCACGATGGCGCTGATATTGATGCCGTAGGTCACGGCGATATGGATATCCACGATCAGCTTGCCGTCAGTGGTTTTCACCCGAACGCCCTTGTCGGGCACATCGCTTCTGGTAATGGCATAGCGCAGACCCTGGTAGGTGGAGTTGATCATTCCGGCAACGCCGTAGCACTCGGAAGCAGCCATGCCGATCAGGTTGGCAAAGTATTCCTGAGAGATCTCCACGGTGCCCAATGTGTTTTCGTAGCCTATCATCGTATCCCTCCGTTTTGGTGGCGGCAGTCGCCCGCCGCAAGATGTTTTTGCTGATTTTTTATTATACTATACTTTTTTGGTTCTGGCAAGTAATTGCGCCCCGTTACGGGCAAATGTTCAGCAGATGTTCAGTTTACCCGTCCACATTCACCCGCTTGATGGAAAGCGCCTTGCCGGTCTTTCCGTCCACCTCCAGCAGCACGCCGGAAAGCCGCACCGCCCCCTTTACGCTCTCAAAGCGGGTGGGCAGTCCGGTGCGAAAGCGGCGAATCGCCGGCTCCGGCGCCAGCCCCAGCGCGGAGTTGAACACCCCGCACATACCGGCATCGGTAATATAGGCGGTGCCCTCGGGCAGAATGCGCTCGTCCGCCGTCTGGATATGGGTGTGGGTGCCTATAACGGCGCTCACCCGTCCGTCCAGGTACAGCCCCATGCAGATCTTCTCGGAGGTCGCCTCGGCGTGGAAATCCACGATCTTTACCGGCGCGTCGATCTCTTTCAGCAGCCGGTCCATGCAGTCAAAGGCGTTCTCGTGGCTCTCCAGCAGATAGTTCCCCTGTAGGTTGATGACCGCCACCCGCGGCTTTCCGGGGCAGTCGTACAGGCACCAGCCCTGTCCGGGCGCGCTGGGGTGGAGGTTCGCCGGACGAATGATACGGTCGCTCTCCTCCAGCACGGGGTAGATCTCACGGCGGCGCAGCGCGTGGTTCCCCAGCGTGATGATATCGGCTCCGGCGTCCAGTATCTGCTCGGCGCTCGCCGGCAGAATACCGTTGCCCTCGGCGGCGTTCTCGCCGTTCACAATGGTCATATCCGCCCCGTAAAAACGGCGCAGGTTCGGCAGTTCCCGCCGCAGAAAATCGCAGCCCACCTGCCGCACCACATCGCCCACAAATAATATCTTCATTCGCTTCTCCATTCCGCTCCTTTTTACCGGCTGCTCCGGTGGGAAAAATACGCCGGCGGGCTCCGCTCCCCGTCGCATCGCCGCCCCTGCGGGGCGGCAATGCTCCCGCGCTCCGCCCGCTGGCTGCTGCTCCTATTCTACCCCAAATCCTCCCCCTTTGCAATCACCGTTTCTTGCGGGGCTCCCGCCTCCGTGATAGAATAAAATCAGAGCGGAAAAGACATTTTCGACCGGACGCCCCTGTCCGGCGGCAAAAAACACGGCATTTCTCGCTTTGTGTCGTGTTAAAAGAGCGCGCACCGGTGCTATACTGAACCCGAAAGGAGGGCAGCCTCATGGATCAGATCAGGATCGGAGCGTTCCTCAAGGCGCTCCGCAAGGAAAAAGAATTGACGCAGGAGCAGCTTGCCGAGCAGCTCTGCGTCTCCGGCAGGACCGTCTCCCGCTGGGAGACCGGCAGCAATATGCCGGATATCGGCATGCTGGTGGAGCTTGCCGAGTTCTATGAAGTCAGCATTCCGGAGATCATCAACGGAGAAAGGAAAAGCGAGAATATGGATCCAAAAACAAAAGAGACCGCCATCGCCATGGCGGCGTACAGTCAGGTCACAGCCAAAACCGATAGAAGAAAGGTCATCGGCATTCTGCTTGTCGCCTTCGGGCTGTTCATCATCGTGTCCGCCCTGTCCGTCTTTCCCAGCGAAAGCAGCTGGGGCAGCATTTACGCCACGCTGGGCAGCGCCTTTCTCATCGCAGGCGTTTGCCTTGTCATTCGCCCGCTGATCGCGAAGCGCGGCGCTCGTCTGGGGATCGTCCTCGGCTGCGCCGTGCTGCTGTTCGGCACCTTCGCCCTGTCCGATTATGTCGCCGTGACGCAGCTCCGGCAGGTGCCGCGCTTCCGGTATGAAACGATCTACGACAGCCGAACTCCCGACCGGCTGGTGTACAAAACGCTGTTCTTCACTGCCGTGCAGTACCATGTCGGAACAAAGGAAGCCTACACCGCCATTATAAAATGATCCCCCAAAAGCAAGCATAGACCCTGTTCTTTCCGGCAGGGTCTATGTTTTCTTCTGCATGCGCAGCAAACCCCCGACCGTTTCGGTCGGGGGTCACTTGTTCTATGGCTGCCCTGTGGAGGAGGGCAGGGGAGCGGTGTCTCAGTCCTTCTTCAGGGAGATCGCCGCGGCGGAAACGCCGGTGATGACCAGCAGTGCAGCCGCTACGCCAACGATGTCGTTCGCGCCGGTGGCAGGGTTCTGGCTGGAACCGTTGCCGTTGGAGCCGCTGTTGCTGCCGTTGCCGGGGTTCACGCTGATGCTGGTGGCGGTCAGCGCCTTATCGGTCACGATCACGGGACCGGACAGGGTGCCGCCGAAGCTCAGAAGACCGGTGTTCGCGTCAAACTTCGCCTTCAGATCCAGCAGGGAGCCGTCCTCACGCACCATGTAGGCGTTGTAGCCGCTCGCCATGCCGTCCACGGTGATCTCCGCGGGACGGTTGATGATGACCTGCTCGCTGCCGTAGCCGTAGGAGGCCTTGATGGAAGCGCCCGCCTTGGTCAGGTTGTCGTTCAGCGCTTTCTGCGCGGCGGAGGAAAGGGTGGTGTAGTTCACGGTGCCGAAGTAGATCTTGTCACCGGCTTTCAGCGGGACGGAAACGGTGACCTTGCCGCCGTTGTTCTCGCTGACAGACTGGTTCCAGCTGCCGCTGGTGATGTACTGACCGTCCACGGTCGCCGCCTTTACGGTGTACAGGATCTTGCCGGTCTTGTCCATATCGGCAACATTCAGCCCGCCCGCGCCGAATACGGCGTCGGTCTCGTCCGCCTTACGGCCGTAGTCGAAGCACATGGCAAGGATATGATCCTCGCTCTTGGCGTTCATGGGGCAGAAGTTGTCGCCCGGCTCCTTGGCGGAGAAGTTCGCCAGCTCGTCAAAGCTGGTCACATAGGCGTAGTTGGTCACGCCGCTCACCTCTTTGACATAGCTGACGCTCAGGGCGGGGGCGGAAACGCCGTAAACGCTGACCTTCACACCGGAAATGATGATATCGGCGTTGTTGTCCAGCACGGCGGTATCATTGGCTTTGGTGGTCACAACATATTTGTAGGTGTTCTCGTCGGTCTGCACCCAGCCCTGGCTGGCGATGAGGTCGCTGCCTACGGGAATGGTCAGGGTGACGGTGTTCTTCTTGGGGTCAAAGTTACCGTTGGTCTTGCCCCAGTTCTGGTCGGTCAGACCCAGCTCCTCCTGGGTAAAGACAATGGACTGCCCGGGGACGACGGACTGCATGTAGGTATTGTCGGCTGCGGAGGTGCCGCCGGGATAACCGGTCTGGTTTCCGGTGGAAACCGCGAACGCCATGGTGCATACCATCAGCACAGCCAGCGCC
>JBNMIL010000121.1:0-5811 GCA_050873265.1 Angelakisella sp.
CATGAATCCTGCAAAAGTATACTACACCGACCTGCGCACCCATGGCAATGATAACCTGCCCAAAAAGCTGCAACGCCTGATCCGCGCGGCGGGGATCGGCGATATCGACATGGAGAAGAAGTTTGTCGCCATCAAGCTGCACTTCGGCGAGCCGGGCAACCTGAGCTTTTTGCGCCCCAACTATGCCAAGGCGGTCGCCGATGTGGTGAAGGAGCTGGGCGGTATCCCCTTTTTGACCGACTGCAACACGCTGTATGTGGGGCGCCGCAAGCACGCGCTGGAGCACATGGAGGCGGCGCAGGAAAACGGCTTTTCGCCCCTTTCCACCGGCTGCCAGATCATCATAGCGGACGGACTGAAGGGCACCGACGAGGTGGAGGTGCCGGTAGAGGGCGGCGAGTATGTGACCACCGCCAAGATAGGGCGGGCGGTGATGGACGCCGATGTGTTCATCAGCCTGACGCACTTCAAGGGGCATGAATCGACCGGCTTCGGCGGGGCGATCAAGAATATCGGCATGGGCTGCGGCAGCCGTGCCGGCAAGATGGAGCAGCACTGCAGCGGCAAGGTGGCGGTAAATGCCGCCAAGTGCCGCGGCTGCGGCGCCTGTGCCAAGATCTGCGCCCAGAACGCCATTACCTACGGCGACGACCGCAAGGCGGTGGTGGACGAGACAAAATGCGTGGGCTGCGGGCGGTGCATCGGACACTGCAACTTTGACGCGATCCACAACAGCAACTGGGACGCCGGCGACCTGCTGAACCGCAAGATGGCGGAGTATGCCAAGGCGGTGGTGGCGGGACGTCCCGCGTTCCACATCAACATGGTCATTGATATCAGCCCCAGCTGTGACTGCTGCGCCACCAACGACGCGCCCATTCTGCCGGATATCGGCATGTTTGCGAGCTTTGACCCCGTGGCGCTGGACGAGGCGTGCGCCGATGCCTGCAACCGGCAGCAGCCCCTGCCCAACAGCCAGCTTGCCGATAACATGGCAGCGGAGGGGTTCTGCGATCACCACGACCACTTTACCAACAACGCCCCGGAGACCGACTGGCACTCCTGCCTGGAGCACGCCGAGAAGATCGGGCTGGGGACCCGCAGCTATGAGCTGGTACGGGTGAAATAACAATACCGGCAGACATCACCCGAAGGGAGCGCATCTCTTCGGGTGATTTGGCGGGGAGGACAAAAAGCAAAGCGTTAAAGGGGGACAACAATGGATATTCTGATCCGGGAAGCGGCAGCGGCGGACTATGACGCCGTAAAGCGGCTGATGGACGAGGTGCAGCGGCTGCATGAGGCATGGCGTCCGGACATTTACCGGACAGGCGGGGATTTCTTTCCGCGGAGTTATTTTGAGGAAAAGACCGCGGCGGGGGAGCTCTACGCGGCGGAGTGGGACGGCAGGGTGATCGGGGTGATGGAGCTTTCGGTGCGGCATGTAGAAAGCCCCTGCCATGTGACGCGGAATGTGCTGTTTATCGACAGCATGGCGGTAGCGGAAAGTGAGCGGGGCAAGGGCATCGGACATCGATTTTTTGAGGAAGCCAAGCGGCTGAGGGCGGAGAGGAAGCTGGACGGAATAGAGCTGCAGGTGAACGCCAAAAACCAAGCCGCCTATGAGATGTACCGAAAATGCGGGTTTACCGAAAAATCCATCAATATGGAGTTATTGTAAAACATACCCCTGAGGGGAACGCATCTCATCGGGGAGACATGGCGGAGAGCCAGAGAAAACACGGAAAGGAAAGAAGCAATGATACTGTATTTTTCGGCGACGGGGAACTGCAAATATGTGGCGGAGCGGCTGGCGGAGGCACTGGGGGAGGAGACGCTCTCCATGGTGGAATGTATCCGGGCAGAGCGGTATGACTTTGCGGGGGAAAGCGTTGGCATCATCGCGCCGACCTACGACTGGGGGCTGCCGAGCATCGTAAAGGAGTTTTTGGGGAAGGCGACCCTGCGGGCAGAGTACCTGTACTATATCGCCACCTACGGCACTACGCCGGGGGCTTCCGGCTGCGTGGCGCAAAAGGCGCTGCGGGGACAGAAAATCGACGCGTTTTACGCGATCCGCATGGCGGATACCTGGACGCCCACCTATGACCTTTCCACGCCGGAAAAGGTGGCAGTATTCACCCGCACGACGGAAGAAGAAATAGACCGGACGATACAAAGCGTCGCGGCGCGGGCGACCAACCGGAAAATGACCCCGCGCACCCCGACTTTCCTGACGGAGTGGTTCGCGGAGCCGGTCTATAATGCCTGCGTGAGAAAGACGAGCCATTTCCGGGTGGAGGAGAGCTGCATCGGCTGCGGACTGTGCGAGCGGAAATGCCCGGTAAAGGCGATAGAATTGCGGGAAAAACGACCGGTGTGGGTGCGGGAGCGGTGCGTGATGTGCCTGGGGTGCCTGCACCGCTGCCCGAAATTCGCGATACAGTACGGCAGCCGCACCAAACGGCACGGACAATACACCAATCCTCATGTGAAGCTGTAAAATATGGCGCGCTTGGTGAAGATTGGGTGAAAAGTGCGGGTGAAAAATTGACAAATACACACAGTGTGTATTATAATCTCCCATGCGATGCTTTTGCGGGGCAAATTGCGCCCCGCAAAGGCAGGAAAAGCTTGATTTTCCCCGAAAGGAGTGAGAGCAATGACGGCGGCAAGCCAGCAGATGGATAAACGCATGCTGCGCACCCGTGAGGCGATCCGCTGCGCGCTGCTCTCGCTGCTGAACCAGAAGGACGCCTCCCAGATCAATGTCTCGGAGCTGACCGAGAAAGCGCAGATCAGCCGAAAGACCTTTTACCTGCACTATGCCAGTGTGGACGAGGCGCTGCAGGAGCTGGAAAACGAGATAGAGGGCTGGGTGATGAACCAGCTGGAGCAAAGTGATATCTGGGATAACCGTTACGACCTCTATACCATTCTGAGCCGCGTGGATAAGGCGCTGCAGGAGCACGAGACCTATTCCTGCTACCTTGCGAACCGGCGCTCCCGCTACTTCCTGATGTACCGTCTGAAAAACTCCATCGCCAAGATGGTGAAGGACGAGATAAAGGAAAATGCCGGCACCGAAGCGGCGGAGGACGATGTGGAGGCGGCGGCGGATTTCGCGGTTTCCGGGATCCTTTCGATGTACTACGACTGGCTGACCGCCCAGCGGGTGACGCTGCGGCAGCTTGCCGAAAAGGCGCAGAAGCTGCTGACCGGCGCCGTGCGGGGACTTTTGGGGAAAAAGACAGAAGAAAAGGAGTAAAAAAGCAATATGGCAGAGCAGTATAAACGCCGCAGAGGAGATCGCCGTGACGGACGCTTGCTGCGGGAGCTGGATTCCCTGCACTACATTACGGGCATTATTTACCCGAACCGCTGCGATAACGAAGCCTACATCGGGCTGCGGGTAGACCTGACCCCCATCAACGAGTATCTAAAAAAGAAAAACGAGGGGGAGGAGATCTTCCCCTATACCATGTTCCACATCATCACCGCGGCGCTCATCAAGACCATTACGCTGCGCCCCAAGCTGAACCGCTTTATTGCCAACTGCAACTTTTACCAGCGCAATGAGGTGACCGCTTCCTTTATTGTCAAGAAGAAATTCAGCGATAACGGCGGCGAGTCGCTGGCCTTTATCCACGCGAAGGACGAGGAAACGGTGGATACGCTGCATGAGCAGCTCTTTAAGAAGATAATGAACTGCCGCAGCGAGGAAACGGGGGACTCTACCGAGGGCGCTATGGATATCCTGAACAAGATGCCCCGCTGGCTTTCCAAAACGGCGATCAAGATCATCTGCTGGCTGGACCGCCACGGCTGGGTGCCAAAAAGCATGGTGGAAAGCGACCCCTACTATTCCTCGGTGGTGCTTTCCAATCTCGGTTCCATTGGGCTGAAGTGCGGCTACCACCACCTGACCAACTGGGGCACCTGCTCGCTGTTCTGCATTGTGGGCGAAAAGAAGACGGCGCCCTACTTTACCGCCGACGGCAGCTACGAGATGCGGGAAACGCTGGATCTCGGCCTGACCATCGATGAACGGCTGGCCGACGGCTATTATTATTCCAAGAGCATCAAGCTGCTGAAATATCTGCTGGAGCACCCTGAACTGCTGGAGCGCCCCGCCAATGAGGAGGTAGACTATGACCATCACTGAGACCAGAACCCCGTGGATCGCCAATCTGGGTGATGTACCCGCGACGCTGGATTACTTCCAGGGCAGCATGTACGAGGCGGTGGAGAAGATCGCCGAGAAATATCCTGACTATATTGCCTATGACTTTATGGGCCGCAGCACCACCTACAAAAAGTTTGTGGAGCAGATAAACCTGTGCGCCCGTGCCCTGAAGGCCATCGGCATCCGTGAAGGGGATAAGATCACCATCTGTATGCCCAACTGCCCGCAGACCGTTATCATGTTCTACGCGGTGAACCTGGTGGGCGGTATTGCCAATATGGTGCATCCGCTTTCCAGCGAGAAGGAGATCGAATTTTATCTGAAAGAGTCCGGGAGCATCTGCGCGCTGACGCTGGATCAGTTCTATCACAAGTTTGAGGCCATCCGGCAGAATGTGGAGAGCCTGAATAATGTTATCATCGCCAGCATCAAGGATGAGCTTTCCAAGCCCATCAAGGTGGGCTATATGCTGACCGAGGGCAGAAAGATCCAGAAGATCCCGGCCGACGCGCCCATTATCCGCTGGAAAGAGTTTTTCCAGATGGGCAACCGCTACCGCTGGAAGTACAAGGTGAAGAAGGAAGGCAAGGACGCGGCCGTTATTCTGTATAGCGGCGGCACCACCGGTATCACCAAGGGAATCCTGCTTTCCAACCTCAACTTTAACGCGCTGGGGCAGCAGATCATTGCCACCAACCCGATGTTCCGCCCCGGCGATAAGATGCTGGCCGTGATGCCGATGTTCCACGGCTTTGGCCTGGGCGTTTCCATTCACTCGATGCTCTCCCAGGGCGGCCGGTGCGTGCTGGTGCCCCGCTTTACCCCCCAGAGCTACGCCAAGCTGATCCTGAAGCACAAGTGCAATTTTATTGCCGGTGTGCCTACCCTGTATGAGGCCCTGCTGCGTGTCCCCACCATGGACGGCGCCGACCTAAGCTTCCTGAAGGGTGTGTTCTCCGGCGGCGACAGCCTTTCCATCGAGCTGAAAAAGCGGTTTGACAAGTTCCTGTTTGACCACCACGCGGTCATTCAGGTGCGGGAGGGCTACGGCACCACCGAGTGTGTGACCGCCAGCTGCCTGACTCCCACCCATATGGCAAAGGAGGGCTCCATCGGCCTGCCGTTCCCCGATACCTATTATGACATTGTGAAGCCCGGTACCCAGGAGAGCCTGCCCTACGGCGAGGAGGGTGAGATCTGCATCAGCGGTCCGACCGTGATGATGGAATATGTGGGCCACCCCGAGGAGACTGCACAGACCCTGCAGACCCATCCCGATGGGCGGGTGTGGGTGCACACCGGTGACCTAGGTTATATGGATGACGATGGGTTTATCTACTTCAAGCAGCGCATCAAGAGAATGATCATCACCAGCGGCTACAATGTATATCCCAGCCAGCTGGAGAACATTCTGGACGCGCATGACCTGGTGCAGATGAGCTGTGTTATCGGTGTGCCGGATAGCCTGAAGATGCAGAAGGTAAAGGCCTTTGTAATGCTGAAGCCGGGCCTGAAGCCCTGCGACGAGTACCGGGATATTCTGATGGCGTACTGCCGCAAGAATATCGCGAAATACGCGATGCCGTATGAGATCGAATTCCGTGAGCAGCTGCCCAAGACGCTGG
>JBNMIL010000122.1:0-5766 GCA_050873265.1 Angelakisella sp.
GTTCTCTTCCTTGTCATCATCTGATTTTCCCTCGCCGAAAAGTCCGGTGGAGTTTTTGCGCGGCAGAAATGCCGTAGGGGGAAGCGCGGCGAAGATGACAGGCTGGCGCCTGTCGATGAGCCGCACAATGCCATACGGCATTTATGCTTGAAAAAACCGTGTGTGCGCCTTTTCAAGCGAAGGTAATAAAAGAACCCCCGAACACCGGAAAAACGGTGCTCGGGGGCTTTTTACGGGATTTTTCAGGCAGTGGGGTTCAGGGAACGCTCCAGCCAGATGGAGGCGATATTCAGCGCCTCGTACAGACCGTTCTTTTCGGTCTTTTTGATCATGCGATCCTTGGGGGGCAGCGTCTCATCGGTGGAGAGAATCTGCACCAGCACGCGGTCGGCGGTCTTTTCGGCGTCGTCCTTGGTGGTCAGGATCTTGAGCATGGCGACGCAGCTTTCCGCGGGGTCGCCGTAGTAGAGGGTATTGCCGCTGCGCACCAGCGGCTTGCCCTCGTATTCCAGCATGTTTTCCATGGGGCTGGACCTCCTTTTTGGTGGGATAGGGGAGAGGCGCTTAACGCTCCAGATAGCTGCGCAGCAGCACCTGCAGCAGCTCGTCACGGTCAATGTGACGGATCAGCCCACGGGCGTTATTGTGGGTGGTGATATAGGTGGGATCCTCACTGAGAATATAACCGACCAGCTGGTTAATGGGATTGTAGCCCTTTTCCAGCAGCGCCTCATATACGGTGGTCAGTGTTTTTTTCAGCTCTTTTTCCCGATCCTCCTTGATGGAAAAGGAAATGGTCGGTTCGGTATTTGCCATATGGTCACTCTCCCTTCTGTGTGGGCTTTCTGCTCCTTGCCCGGCATAAGGGGCTGCCTTTTCCGGGCAAAGGAGAAGCACTTACTTATATTTTAGCGTAAAGTACAGGGGAATACAAGGGAAAAAACCGCAAAGGAGCGTTTTTCCCCGTCAATACTCAGGCACGCAGGGTAATACCGTACTGAGAAAGGGCATTCAGCGCTCTTTCGATGGCTTTGTCACATTCCTCCACGGTCAGGGTGCGGTCGGCGGCACGCAGCACCAGCGAATAGGCAACGCTCTTTTTCCCGGCGGGAATGGGGGCGCCGCGGTAGACATCAAACAGCCTGATCTGCTCCAGAATGCCGCCCACAGCGCCGGAGATGGTTTTCTCAATGACGGCAACCGGCAGGCTGTCCTCGCAGATAACAGCAAGATCACGGGTGGAGGCAGGGAAGCGGGGCAGGGGGTGATAGGTTGCCTCCGGCAGACGCACAGCAAAAAGACGGGCAATATCCAGGCGTGCGACCCATGCACGGCAGTCGATCCCGAAATTCTCCAGCACCTTGGGGTGAACCTCGCCCACCGAGCCGATCTCCACATCGCCGACGGTTAGTACGGCAAAGCGGCCGGGGTGATAGCTGGGGTGGGTGGAAACGGCGGTATAATCGGCACGGGGCAGGTTCAAGCGGGAAAGCAGGCTTTCCACGGTGCCCTTCAGGGTGAAGAAATCCGCATCGCCGCCGTAGCAGCCGATCATGAGGACTGCCTTTTCCTCCGGCAGCTCCTCGCCCTCACGGGGCAGGTACTCGCTGGAGATTTCGTAGAGCCATGCCTCCGGATTGCGGTTATTGTAGTTGCGCGCCAGCGTATCCAGCATACTGGGCAGACCGGTGGTGCGCATGATGGAGGTATCCTCGCCCAAAGGATTGGTGATGACGACCGACTTGCGCATGGGGCTTTCCGCCGGCAGACAGATCTTATCGTACATCTTGGGACTCATAAAGGAGTAGGTGACGATCTCATCATAGCCCATCGCGATCATGGCGCTGTTGATGCGGCGTTCAAAATCCTGCTCCGGGGTGACGACTGCCTCCGCCGAGCCGCGCAGCGCGGTGGTAGGGATCTTATTGTAGCCGTACATACGGGCGACTTCCTCGGCAATATCCGCCTTCTGCTCCAGATCGGCGCGATAGCTGGGGACAATGCACTCATCTCCCGCCACGGCGATCTCTAAGGGGCGCAGATAGTCAGTCATTTCCTTACGGGTAATGTCGATGCCGAGGAAGCGGTTGATCCAGTCGGCGTCAAAGGGAATCCGGTGCAGGGTGTGGTCGGCGTGGTCAATATCAATGACACCGGAGACGACTTCGCCTGCACCCAGCTGCTCCACCAGCTCCAAAGCACGCAGCAGAGCGCCTTCGCAGTTCATGGGGTCAAGCCCCTTTTCAAATCTGCCGGAGGACTCGGTACGCATGCCCAGCTTTTTGGCGGTCAGGCGTACACTGCTGCCCTTAAAGCAGGCGGATTCAAAAACGATGGTATTAGTGTCATCGTGGATACCGCTGTACTCACCGCCCATAACGCCCGCTACGGCGCTGGGCTTTTCGGCATCGGCAATGACCAGCATTTCGGGGGAAAGCTCCCGCACGGTGCCGTCCAGCGTGGTGATGGTCTCGCCCGCGGCAGCATTGCGCACGACGATCTGACCGTCTTTGACATACTTGAGGTCAAAGGCGTGCATGGGCTGACCGTATTCCAGCATGACATAGTTGGTGATATCCACGATATTATTGATGGGGCGGACGCCGCAGGCACGCAGGCGCTCCCGCAGCCAGCGGGGGGAGGGCTCCACCTTGATGTTGCGGACAACTGCAGCCATATAGCGCTGGCACAGCTCGGTGTTTTCCACACGAACGCACAGCAGCTCGTTTACATCGCCGCCGGCACCCTGTACCGCGGGGGTGTGCAGGTGCAGCGGCAGGCGGTAGGTCGCGGCGGTCTCCCGCGCCAGACCGATGATGGAAAGGCAGTCGGGACGGTTGGAGGTGATCTCGAATTCCACGACGGTATCGTTAAGACCGATGGCGGTGCGGATATCCTCGCCGACGGCGCAGGCCTCCTGCAGAATGAAAATGCCGTCCTCGATGGCATAGGGGAAATCGTGGGTGGTCAGCCCCAGCTCCTTCAGAGAGCAGAGCATACCGTTGGATTCCTCACCGCGCAGCTTGCCTTTGGTGATGGTCACGCCGCCGGGCAGGTGGGATTTATGCAGGGCAGCGGGCACCAGATCGCCCACATGGACATTCTGCGCGCCGGTGACGATCTGTACCGGCTCCGCCTTGCCCACATCGACCTGGCAGATCCACATATGGTCGCTGTTGGGGTGGCGCTCCATCGCCAGCACCTTGCCGACCACTACATTCTCTATCTCGGCGCCCTCGGTCTCATAGCCCTCTACCTTGGAGCCGGACATGGTAAGCGCTTCACAAAAATCATGGATTGGGGTATCCACACGGACAAATTCGTCCAGCCATCTCATCGAAAGATTCATAATTCCTTGCCCTCCTTTCCCTTAAAACTGCTCCAGAAAACGGGTATCGTTTTCATAGAACAGACGCATATCATCTACAGCAAAGCGGCGCATGACAATGCGCTCCAAACCGATGCCGAAGGCAAAGCCGCTGTACTTTTCGGGATCCAGCCCGCAGCCGGCAAGCACCTTGGGGTGCACCATGCCGCAGCCGAGGATCTCGATCCAGCCCTCGCCCTTGCAGATGCGGCAGCCCTTGCCGTGGCAGGCAAAGCACTGGACATCGACCTCGGCGGAGGGCTCGGTGAACGGGAAGTGGTGCGGACGGAAGCGCACGACGGAATCCTCGCCGTACAGGCGCTTGATGACCGTTTCCAGACAGCCCTTCAGGTCGCTCATGGTAATGCCCTCATCGACCACCAGACCCTCGATCTGATGGAAAATGGGGGAGTGGGTGGCATCTACGGCGTCGCTGCGGTACACACGACCGGGCGCGATGATGCGGATCGGGGGCTTGCGCTGCTCCATGGTGCGGATCTGCACCGGAGAGGTCTGGGTGCGCAGCAGTACCTTATCGGTGATGTAGAAGGTATCCTGCGTGTCACGGGCGGGGTGGTCGGGCGGCAGGTTGAGCGCCTCAAAGTTGTAGTAATCCAGCTCCACCTCGGGACCGGAAACCACATCGAAGCCCATGCCGAGGAAGATCTCCTTGATCTCGTCCAGCACGAGGTTTAAGGGGTGACGGTGCCCCTCCCGCACGGGCTTGCCGGGCAGGGTGACATCGATGGTCTCCATTTTGAGCTTCTGCTCCGCGATGATCTGGCGCAGCGAGGTGCCGCGGGCTTCCAGCTCCTTTTCGATGGCGGCACGGACTTCGTTTGCCATCTGACCCATCACGGGGCGTTCCTCGGGCGAAAGCTGCCCCATCGTTTTCAGAATGGCGGTCAGCTCGCCCTTTTTGCCGAGGAGCTGTACCCGCGCTTCCTCCAGCGCGGCAAGGTCTTCGGCATTTTGCAGGCGTTCCAGCGCGCGTGCGCGGATTGCTTCCAATGCGGATTTCATAGTGATCCCTCCGTTTAGAAATAAGTAGTTTGGCGGGCGGGCAGAAAAAAAGACCTCGTCCCGCAACAGGGACGAAGCCGCAAATGCTCCGTGGTACCACCCAGCTTTGCGCCCCGCAGGGGGACGCACACTTTACTGCCCGCTAACGAGGGCAAATCCGTCGCCGCCTACTTTTTGGTTCAGCGGCGCTGCTCCCCGGGGAACTTCCCGCGTCTTTCTCTGCGCGCCCTCGCAGCCAAGGGGCGCTTCTCTGTACCGGAGAAAAGACGGGTACTTTACCGGATCACGGCATTTTAATGCACTTATTTTACCACGGCAGGGGGGCTTTTGCAAGGGGGAGTTTTATGCTATCATAGAGAAAAAGGAAATGGGAGGAAAGCGTGATGGAGCTGCGTAACGGCGTGGATATCACCGATGTGAGCCGCATGGAAAAAAGCTTGCAAAGAGAGGGCTTTTGGGAAAAATGCTTCGCCCCCGAGGAGCGGGAGTATATCCGCCGCCAGCCAAAGCCCGCCCAGAGCGCGGCGGCACTGTGGGCGGCAAAGGAGGCCTTCGGCAAGGCGATGGGCACGGGGCTGAGCGGTTGGTCGCTGCCGCAGGCAATGGTCACCCACACCGTGGAGGGCGCGCCGTATTTTGTTTTAAGCGGGGAAGCCGCGGCGCTGGCGGCGGGCTGGCAGCTGGCGCTTTCCCTTTCGCACGAGGGCGGCTTTGCCATCGCCATGGTGACGGCGCTGCGGGAATAAGCTACCCGTGCAGGGTGCGCAGCAGCCACAGCCCCGCGAACCACACCGGCTGGTGAAACAGATACAGCGCCAGTGTGTGCCGCCCCAGCCGCGCCATGCCGGTGGAACGGCTTTGCCGCAGGCGGTCAAGGCAGGGCGGGGCAAAAAGTATTCTGCCAAGGGCGCAGCCCGCCCAGAACAGTCCGCCCCACGGCAGCAGCGGGAAATAATCCGCCGAGAGAGCGCGGCGGCAGGGCAGTCCCAGCCACAGCAGCCACGGGTGATCCCACAGTGCCTCCGGCAGGGGCATACCGGCAAAGAAGCCCTGCTCCAGCCGGCAGGTGAGCAGAAATACCGCTGCCCCGCAGAATATCCCCGCCCATGGCGGCAGCCTGCCGAGGAGCGGGTGCAGAGGTACCCACAGCAGCAGGCACAGCGCCAGCAGGTGCAGGATCCCGAAGCGAATGGGACACGCCGGACTGACCCAGCCGCTGACCAGCCGGATCCCGAGCGCCAGCGCCGCGCAGCACAGCCCCCGCCGCAGGTTGCTGCGGCTGAGGTGGGTACACACCCCGCACAGCAGGATAAACAGGGCAGGCACCACCGCCCGCAGCAGCCGGAAGCGGTCGCCCAAAAGCCACAGGCGGGGGA
>JBNMIL010000123.1:0-5702 GCA_050873265.1 Angelakisella sp.
GAAGTCATGGGCAAATTGGAGGCTCTGGGCTTTAACCTGCACAGCGACGACGAATAAAAGGTAAGGAGTGATATAAATGCCAGGTGCCAGAAAACTGGGTAGAACCACTGACCATAGAAAAGCGATGCTCCGTGCCATGGTGACCTTCCTGCTGGAGAACGGTAAGATCGAGACGACCGTGACCCGCGCCAAGGAAGTACGTGCAATGGCGGAGAAAATGATCACCATTGCCAAGGCAGGTGACCTTCACTCCAAGCGTCAGGTCTATTCCTACATCACCAAGGAATCTGTCGCAAAGAAGGTTATGGATGAGATCGCGCCGAAGTATGCCGACCGTAACGGCGGCTACACCCGCATCATCAAGATCGGTCCCCGCCGCGGCGACGCCGCTGAGATGGCGATCATCGAGCTGATCTGATCTCATCAGCAGGCAGACTGAAAAGAGAAAGCCCCCGTTCCGTATGGAGCGGGGGCTTTTGGCATATGTGGGGGTATGGGAACGGGAGAACAAAAACAAATTTTGACAAGCGAGGGAAAACCTGTTATATTGACGGTAGAGAAAGGAAGGGGAGAAAATGAAGCGAGCAGATAAATGGCGGGCGCTGATATGCTGCCTGATGGCGGTATTCCTGACAGCAACAGCATGCGGCAAGCAGGCGGTGGAACCGGTGCAGCAGGAGCCATCGGTGGTGGACGAACCGGAGGGCTTGCAGGAGCCAAGTGTCATTACGCCGAAGCCGCCGCGGCAGGAGCCGGAGAAAAAGCAGGAGGAACAGCTTGATGTCGGCTATCTGAGGGAGCTGGAAGTCCACTGCGAACAGTATGGGGAACTGTACCACCTGTGGGTGGAGACCGACAAGGAAACGATGCAGACCCTGACGGTAAAGCAGTATCAGAACTATGATTTTGGTACGGGCGCGCGGGGTGGTGTGACCCAGTATGTAGAAATAGACGGCGAGCAGCAAACGGTGTACTGGGCGACCTTTGTATTCCCCGACGGAACGGGGCTGTGCTGGCACGGCGGCAACTGGCGTTGGGGCAGCTACGGCGTACTGGACGAGGGACTGCGGATACCACAACCGCTCTATTACATCGGCAGCGAGGAGGACGGCGACAAGGAAGTGACCATTTCCCCATGGACGCCGCCGGAGGACGACGCTGCGAACAAAACCGAATAAAGACGAAGCGGGAGAAGAAGCAAGACCGCTCCCTGTTTTTATGGGACAAAATTTGTGCTAAATGCTTGACAAAGTTAAAAAATGCGATTATACTAAACTGTACGTTGCAGAACGGACATTTTGAAACGAATGATTTAATAAGATGGGAGGGAACATCGTGCCGCCGAAACCGAAATTCACCAAAGAGGAGATCGTGGCAGCCGCCTTGCGGATCGTCTCCGAAAAAGGCGTGGAGGCACTGACGGCAAAGGAGCTGGGCGGCGCGCTGGGCAGCTCCGCCCGTCCCATTTTTACGGTGTTTCGCAGCATGAAAGAGGTGCAGGAGGAGGTGCGTACCGCCGCCATGCGCCGCTTTGAAAGCTACGCGGAACGCAGCATGCCGGATATCCCGCTGTTTAAGCAGGTGGGAATGCAAATGGTGCTGTTTGGGGCGCAGGAGCCGAAGCTGTACCAGCTGCTGTTTATGCGGGAAAACCGCAGCGCGGTCAGCTTTGAAGATATATTTGGCGAGCTGGGCGAGATGGCAAAGACGTGCATGGAGCTGCTGCGGCAGGACTATGACCTGAGCGACGAGGAAGCCCAACGGCTTTTTGAAAACGTGTGGATCTACACCTTTGGAGTGGGGGCACTGTGTGCCACAAGGGTGTGTCATTTTTCGGAGGAGCGGCTGAGCGAAATGCTGACCACCGAGTTTACAGCCATGATGATGCTGGTGAAAAGCGGAAAACGCCAAGGGGAGGAAACAAAATGCAGGAGCTGAAGATCGGGCGGGTGTACCGCCACTTTAAGGGCGATCACTATGTGGTGGAGGGCGTGGCAAACCACTCCGAGAGCGGGGAGCCGTATGTCATCTACCGCAAGCTGTATGGCGATGGCGGGCTGTGGATCCGACCGCTGGAGATGTTCCTGAGCCGTGTAGATAAGGAGAAATATCCGGCGGTAGAGCAGGAATATCGCTTCCAGCTGCAGGAGATCCCCAGTGTGGCAAAGCATTAACAGGGGGAAAACAAGAGGAATGAGCGGACCCGATGGGTGCTGTGCCCCACGTGGCGGGGCAAGACACGGACACGGATCCGGCGGGATACGGTACTGGAAAGCTTCTCGCCGTTCTACCCCGAGTGCAAGATGACACTTTTAATTGCGGTACATAAAGGAAAAATAGAATATACAGAAAAAAGCCGGACGCTGAGACGCAGAGCTTGCCCTGTTCCCTTTGGCAAAAGCCATAGGAAGGGCACGCGGCGTCTTTTTTTGATAAAAAGAAAGGAAGCAGAATGATGAATGAAAAATCGATCCGCCTGCTGTGGGCGGCGGCAGCGCTGATGCTGGCGGCAGGAGTAATATTTGCCTTTTTGGGCAGGTGGATCTATGCGGTATTGCTGGCAGCCGGCGCACTGGGCTGCGCGGTCGGCGCGTGGAATGGGAAGAACGGAAAGGAACAGTAAAATCGAAACACGGAGAAGAAAGGGAAAAGAGAACACAGTATGAGAAATTTTAAATGGACGGAGATTTTGATGATAATGTCGCTGATCGTCATGCTGTTTTCCGGTTGTCGGGTACATATCAGCACCGGCGGCAGGGACTATATAAGCGGCGAGACCTACCCTGATGCGGAAAGCTACCAAACCGGCAGTTTTACCTACACGGCGGCGGAGGTGACGGCGGTGGAGATCTACTGGCGCTCCGGCGAGGTGGAGCTGATAGAGACAGAGGGGGAAGAACTACAGGTAAGCGAAAGCGGTGACCTACCGCAGAAAAGCGCGATGCACTGGCTGCTGGATAACGGGACGCTGCGTATCCGCTTTTGTGGTTCCGGTGAGAAGATCGATGTAGACTCCAATGACAAATACCTGACCGTGGAAATTCCAAAGGGCATCGCGCTTTCGGTCCACACCACCTCTGCCGCGGTAAAAGCAGAGACGCTGGAGCAGCAGAGTGTGCTGGTTGCTGTCCTATCCGGCAGGACGGAACTGGGCGAGGTCACGGCGCAAGGCGTTGATTTGAGCAGCAGCTCCGGCTCCATTGCGGCGGAGAGTATCATGACGGATACCCTGCGGTGCGGCAGCTCCTCCGGTACGGTATGGATAGAGCGTGCCGCAGTGGAAACGGTCAGCATCAAGACGAGCAGCGGCAGCGTAAAGCTGGACAAGGTTTCGGCAGAGGAAATAACGGTCGGCAGTTCCAGCGGGAGCGTCAAGCTGGGGCTGACGGCGATCGGCGAAGCGACGATCCGTACCTCCAGCGGCAGTATTACCCTGCGGCTGCCGGAGGAGGGGACTTCGCTGACCTATTCCGCCGGCAGCGGCAAGCTGCATACCGCCCTTGCCTATGAGCGCCGCGGCGACCTGTATGTTTTCGGCGGCGGGACGAGCAGCATCGCCGTGGAAAGCGGCAGCGGCAGTCTGACCGTGAAGGACTGAATGGAATGCACAACACAGGCGCGGCTGACGGCATACTTTGAGGAGCCGTTCTGGGTAGGGGTTTACGAGCGGATAGAAGGCGGGAAGCTTTCTGCCGCGAAGGTGACCTTTGACAGCGAGCCGAAGGACTATGAGGTGTGGGCGTATTTTTTGCGGTACTATTCCGTGCTGCGTCAGCGAAAACAAAAAGAAAAGCATAAAGGACACTAAAAAAGAGCGGCAGCCGAGGGACTGTCGCTCTTATAGTATCTTTGGAAAACAAAGGGGTTATGAAAAGGCGATAAATTATTCTGCTTCCAACGCCAGCCGATATAACTCTCCCTTGCGGTAGCCGGTCTCCTTGGCGACCTGCTTGGCGGCATCACTGAGGGACTGTCCCTCTCCCGCAAGGCGGCGCACCAGCGCGGCAGCCTGCTCCGGCGTCATCTGTTCGGCAGGGTTGTCTTCCCCTGCCCCCGCGACGATAAGGACATACTCCCCGCGCGGCTCCCGTTCGGTATGCTCCGCCGCGGCGGCGGCAAGGGTGGTGCAGTGCAGCTCCTCGTGCAGCTTGGTCAGTTCCCGACACAGGGTAACAGGGCGGTCGCCCAAACCCTCCAGCAGCGCCGCGAGGGTCTGACGCAGGCGGTGGGGCGCTTCATAAAAGATAAGGGTGTGCGGCAGGCGGGCAACAGCTTGCAGGGCGGCTTCCCGCTCCCCTTTTTTGATGGGCAGGAAGCCCTCAAAAAGGAATTTACCGGTGGGCAATCCGCTGGCGGCAAGCGCGGTCATGGCGGCAGTGGGACCCGGCACGGTGGAAAGGGCAATGCCGTTTTCGTGGCAGAGTGCGACCAGTCCCTCGCCGGGATCGCTGATACAGGGCATACCCGCATCGGTGACGATGGCACCGCTTTCGCCGTTCATCAGCCGCTGCATAAGCTCCGGTCCGCGTGTGGCTGCATTGTGCTCGTGATAGCTGATGAGGGTCGCGCGGATCCCGAAATGATTGAGCAGCTTGAGGGTGACGCGGGTATCCTCGGCGGCGATGAAGTCCACCGTTTTCAGTACTTCCACGGCACGGGGGGAGAAGTCACCCAAATTCCCGATAGGGGTTCCCACGATGTATAAGGTTCCCATACGCACAAAATCCTTTACAAATAGAATAAAAGCAACAGATTATACAATGTGATATATCATTTTCATCTCATCGCTATAGCTGCCGTCCGCGTTTTCCACGATGAGCGGCGGTTCCACGGAAAGCCCGGGCTTGGCACCGGCTTTTCCCTCCGCCAAAAAGAGCCACGGGGCTTTTTCCGCTCGCTGCTGTACCCAGCGCAGGCGCTTCGGCTCCAAACCGGCGGCACGCATGGCGGTAAGCACATCGGTCAGGCGCTCCGGACGCTGGCATAGGCAGAAGCGCCCGCCGTATTGCAGCAGCCAGGCAGCCGCTGTGCAGACCTCCTCCACGGTGCAGCTTTCCTGCTGCTCATGGCGGGCACGGCATCGGCTGTCCTCCGGACAAAGATAGCCGGTGCCGGCAGAGAAATAGGGCGGGTTGCAGGTGACCAGCCGAAAGCTGTGGGCAGGCAGCAGGGTGCGGATCTCCCGCAAATCACCCTGCACGGGGGAAAATCCGGCAAGGGAGGAGGCGGCGACGGTCTCACGCATCAAAGCCACGGCATCGGGCGCGATCTCCACTGCCGTGACCGACTGTGGGGGACGCTGCCGCCGCAGCATAAGCAATCCAATAATGCCGCAGCCGGCGCACAGGTCGCAGACGGTATCAATGCCCCGCGCCGCCGCAAAGTGCTCCAGCAGGAAGGCATCGGTGCCAAATCGGTGGGTATCATCGATGGCGATCCGGATAGAGTCCGATAGATATTCCCATTGCATGGCAGTTGCCCCTTCCTTTGTAGATGAACCATAAACAGTATAGCACATCATGCACAAAATCGGAAGAAATGATTTGGCGGAAAAGAAAGAGATTTTTTCAAAAAATCCAGAAAAAAGTGCTTGACAAGCTGTTGTGATTATAATATAATAAACAAGCTGTCACCTACGGGGTGGCGGTGGAGAGCACCTTGAAAATTGAACAGCATTCACTTGAAATTGACTGAAAGGTCAA
>JBNMIL010000124.1:0-5677 GCA_050873265.1 Angelakisella sp.
ATAGTCCCCCTCCTCAGAGGAGGGGACAGGGGTGGTGGTTCGCCATTCCGCGCTCCAGCGCGGCAGGCGATAAAAATGCGTCGCAGACACCTTATAAGCACCGTTTAGCCCACGCTTCGGGACGGCACAGCCGTTCCGAGCGGGCGTTCCGGTGCGTGGGGTCTCGGGGTGTCCCCGAGCGTGTTTTGCTTCCTTTTGCACGAGCAAAAGGAAGTCCCCGCCGGATAGGCGTACAAATTAAAACCTTTTATAAAACTTTGCGACGCCGGCAGGCGAGAAGAAACCATCGCCATATTCTCTGCCGGCAATCCCTCAGTCAGCCATGCGGCTGACAGCTCCCTTTACACAAGGGAGCCTAATTCTATGAGGAAAGTAAGCTATTTTCACCTGCTCGGTGAAAGGATTATTTGCGAAAGGCGAAACAAGGGGGCGCCCTCTCTTGCAGGGCGGCAGGGCTATGCCCTGCCGCTGCTGATTTTGCCCTACGTGCAAAATCAGTATTTATTAAACGCGAAAGGAAACCCTGATGGTTTCCTTTCACACTATCCTTCCTTCCGAGGGTACAAGTCCAAGCAGCTACCATGGGAGCGCCCTCCGGAAACTTAGGGTGCGAGATAGTGCAGAGTTCTTCCATCAAAACCATCTGCCGATGCTTTTGATGATTGTGAGAAAGAGTGTTTCGCGCTCTGCGGAGCGCGACCAAAGACGCGGTCTTTGGAAACCGCAAGCCTTTTGAAAAAGGCTTGACCGAAAACTTTTGCGTTTTGTTTCTATAGGCTCATTTTTGCCGTCATCTTCTCCACCCGACGGGCGAGGGCGGGGAGTTCGCTCAATGCGGGGTCGTGGGCGAAAAGGTCATCGGCGGCGGCGCGCGCCTTTTGCAGCAGGCGGGTATCGGAGGCAAGGTCGGCGATCTTCAGCACCGGCAGACCGTGCTGGCGCTCCCCGAAGAAATCGCCTGGTCCGCGCTGCTTTAAGTCCTCCTCCGCGATCTTAAAGCCATCGTTGGTGCCGCACAGCACGCGAAGGCGCTCCCGTGTTTCGGGATTTTCGGTATCGGAAAGGAGAATACAGTGCGACTGCACGCCGCCGCGCCCTACCCTGCCCCGCAGCTGGTGCAGCTGGGATAAGCCGAAGCGGTCGGCGTTTTCCACCATCATAATAACGGCGTTGGGTACATCGACGCCGACCTCCACCACGGTGGTGGCGACCAGCAGCTGGATCTCGCCCGCGGCGAATTCCCGCATGACCGCTTCCTTTTGGGCGGCGGGCATCTTGCCGTGCAGCAGCCCCACCCGGTACTGCCCGAAGGCGCCCTTTGCCAGCTCCTCGGCGTATTCCACGGCAGATTTTAGGCTGGCATCGGCAAGCTCCTTATCCTCACTTTGCACGGCGGGGCAGATGATATAGCCCTGATAGCCCTCATCGAGGTGCTTGCGGATATAGCCGAAGGCGCGCTCCCGAATGGAGCTGTCGATGAGGTAAGTCCGGATCGGGCGGCGACCGGCGGGCAGCTCATCGATAACGGAGATATCCAGATCGCCGTAAACGATCATGGCGAGGGTGCGCGGAATGGGAGTGGCGGACATGACCAGCACATGGGTATCCTGCCCTTTCTGCCGCAGGGCGGCGCGCTGGTTCACGCCGAAGCGGTGCTGCTCATCGGTGACGACCAGCCCCAGATGGGCAAAGGCGGTATCGGCGGTGAGCAGGGCGTGGGTGCCGATGCAGAGGTCGATCTCCCCGGCGGCAAGGGCGGCTTTCAGCGCCTCTTTCTTTTTGGGCGAAAGGGAGCCGGTGAGCAGCGCCGTGCGCATACCCAGCCCCTCCAGCAGGGGGGCAAGGTTGTGGTAGTGCTGCTGCGCCAATATCTCAGTAGGCGCCATCAGGGCGCTCTGGCAGCCATTGAGGTAGGCGAAGTAGCAGCAGGCGGCGGCGACCGCCGTTTTGCCGCTGCCCACATCGCCCTGCACCAGCCGGTTCATCGGGGCGCCGCTGCACATATCGCCGAGGGCTTCCTCGATAGCGCGCTGCTGGGCGCCGGTCAACCGGTAGGAAAGGGCATTGTAATAGGCGGTAAGAGGCTGCATCCGCATGGGGGTGACATGCTGCTCCAGCCGTCCCTGACGCATCTTGGCAAAGCAGAGGGAGATGGTGAGAAATTCATCAAAGACCATACGGCTGCGCCCTGCCTGCACCTGCCCCCAGTCGGTGGGAAAGTGGACGCTGCGCAGCGCCTGCTCGTAGGGGAGCAGCTCCCAGCGGCGGGGCAGCTCCGTGCCCAGCGGGTCTGGCAGCTCCTCCACACGGGCAAGGGCTTCCCGCACATGGGTGCTGACCACCTTGTTGCTCAATCCCTCGGTGAGGGAGTAGACCGGCAGCAGGCTGCCGCTTTCTGCCGCCGGAAAGACCTGCGGGCTATCCATCGTTTTGCGGTAGAAGCCACCCTCCAACCTTCCGTAGAAGATGTATTCCTCGCCCTCCCGCAGCGCGCCGACGGTATAGCCGGCATTAAAGAAGGTGATCTGCAGCGTGACGGGACCATCGACGGCGGTGAGCCGGAACAGGGACAGCCCACACCGGATCCGCTGTTCCCCGCCCTTGGCGGCAAGCAGCGCGCGGACGGCGCACTTCTGACCGGGCTGGGCTTCCGCCAGCGGGAGAGGGTGGGAAAGGTCGATATAGTCGCGCGGGATATGATATAAAAGATCCTCCATCGTCTCGATGCCCAGCTTACCGTACAGGGCGGCGCGGCGCTCCCCTACCCCTTTAAGATAGCGGATACTGGTTTGCAGGTCGATCGGCACGGTGCTCCCCCCTTACTTGCTTTGTTCTTTCCTCATTATAGCCGCTTGCGGGCAAAAAAGAAAGCCCCCGCAAGGGGGCAGGCAGTCAGGAGGCGACGCCGAAGCGACCCGTCCAGACCAGAATATTGATGGTGAGCACAAAAAGCAGAATGGCGGTGCCGATGAAAATGAGCGCGATGCCGACTTTCTTCAGCGCCTCGCCCTTATCCCCTTGCTTGGAGGCAATGCGGGCGATGATACCGCCGATGAGCAGAACGCCCAGACCGATCCAGAAAAGCATAAAAAGATCCTCCCCTAAAATGATACTGGGAATATTATAGCGGAGGGCACGGCAAAATGCAATGCGGGGGCGGCGGAATGTTAGCCCCCATTGCGGGCGGGGCGGCGGAAATTTGACCCAAGCGGGGCGATAAAAGGCTTGACAAGCCAAACAGTCGCCGTTATAATATATCTGTTGCCATGCGGCAATATGAACCATTAGCTCAGCCGGCAGAGCATTTGACTTTTAATCAAAGGGCCCGGGGTTCGAATCCCCGATGGTTCACCAAAAGAAAAAAGACGCCAACGGCGTCTTTTTTCTTTTGGTGAACCTTTCGGAACACATTATCTGTGCAGATCGGGAAGTTGCTGCCCTGATGGAACGCGAAGGGGGAACCCGCAACCGGTTCCCCCTTCACACAACCCCTTCCCTGCGAGGGGACTGGCTTGCAATAGACGCCTTTTGGTCTTTTCTTTTGGTGAACCTGTGGGAGTGCAAAAACTGTGCAGATTGGGTGGGGGGGTAGCCCCTGCAAGCGTGAAAATCGCTGCCGGAATAATCGGAAAGGTGGAAAGCCACTGGATTTTACAGTGGTTTTTCTTTATAATCTTTATTATAGAGTATATGACCATGACCCAAGGGAGGGAACTATGACGACTAAGGACTTTCAGAATAGATCGGAGCTGGCGATCTTTTTCTCGTACTTCAAGCCGCATTTACGGCTGTTTTTGCTGGATATTGCATCCGCTTTGATGATCGCGGTCATTGACCTGATGTTCCCCTTTGTGACCCGCTGGTGCCTTTATACCCTTATCCCCGATAACAACTGGAAGACCTTTTGGACGGTGATGGCGCTGGTGGCGGTGGCGTATGTGTTCCGCTCGGTGTTCACCTACATCATCGCCTACTGGGGGCATGGCTTCGGTGTTCGGGTCGAGACCGATATCCGACGAGACCTGTTCCGGCACATGCAGGAGCTGGGCTACGACTTTTACGACCAAAACCGCACGGGACAGTTGATGAGCCGCCTGACCAGCGACCTTTTTGACATCACCGAGCTGGCGCACCACGGTCCCGAGGATATCTTCATCTCCACCCTTACCATCATCGGCGCGCTGGGCATCATGTACTCGATCCAGTGGCGGCTGGCGCTGGTGCTTACCGTTATGATCCCCGTTTTTCTGCTGGTGGTGTGGAGCCGCCGCAAGGCGATGCGGGACGCCTCCCGACAGGTAAAGCGCACCATTGCCTCCATCAATGCCGATTTTGAATCCGGCGTGAGCGGTATGAAGACCGCCAAGGCATTTGCCAACGAGGAGATGGAGCTGGAGAAATTCGACCGTGCCAACCACAGCTTCCGTGATTCCAAGTACCGCTTCCACAGTGCGATGGGGCTTTTTAACGCCGTGCTGGAATTCTTCCTGTGTATCCTTTCCGCCGCGGTCATTGCCGTGGGCGGCGCGCTTATCATGAAAGGCGAGCTGACGGTCATCGACCTCATTGCCTTTAACCTATATGTCGCCACCTTTATCAATCCCATTCGGCGGCTTGCCGCCACCAGCGAGACGCTTGCCAGCGGCACGGCGGGTCTGCACCGCTTTGTGGAGCTGATGCGCACCGAGCCGAGCCTGAAGGACAGCCCCGACGCCGAGGAGCTGGGCGCGGTAAAGGGCGCTATCGATATTGACCATGTGGGCTTTGAGTACCGGCAGGACCAGGCGGTGCTGCACGATGTAACGCTGCATATCGCCCCCGGTGAGACGGTGGCGCTGGTCGGCTCCTCCGGCGGCGGCAAAACGACGCTGAGCCAGCTGATCCCCCGCTTTTACGATGTGACCTCCGGCGCTATCTATCTGGACGGGCACGATGTGCGGTGTGTCACGCAGCGCTCGCTGCGGCGCAGCATCGGCGTGGTGCAGCAGGAGGTATTCCTCTTTGCCGGAAGCATTGCCGATAATATCCGCTACGGTCGCCCCGACGCGACCGATGAGGAGGTCATCGAGGCGGCGAAGCGGGCGGAGATCTATGAGGACATCTGCCGCATGCCGGATGGCTTCGGCACCAATGTGGGCGAGCGCGGCACCCTGCTTTCCGGCGGGCAGAAGCAGCGGGTCTCCATCGCGCGCATCTTCCTGAAAAATCCGCCCGTGCTCATTCTGGACGAGGCGACGAGTGCCTTGGACAGTGTGACCGAGGCGCATATCCAAAAGGCGTTTGACAAGCTGAGCGAGGGACGCACCACCATCGTCATCGCGCACCGGCTTTCCACCGTGCGGGGCGCCGACCGCATCGCCGTGATCGATAACGGGCGCATCACCGAGCTGGGCAGCCATGAGGAGCTGCTGGCGCAGGGCGGCGCATACGCGGCGCTGGTGGCGGCGCAGGAGCTGAAAGCGTAAAATGTAAAGTTTTCGGTGGGGCTTTTTCCAAAAGGCTTGCGGTTTCCAAAGGCAGCGTCTTTGGTCGCCCGTCGCAACGGGCGAAATACTCCTTATCACAAACATCAAAAACATCGGCAGATGGTTTTGATGAAAGAAACCCGCACTATCTTGCGCCTTAGGTTTCCGGAGGGCGCTCCGAAAGGGGTTGAATTTGCAAAATGATCCGGTGG
>JBNMIL010000125.1:0-5575 GCA_050873265.1 Angelakisella sp.
TGGCGGCGCAAAAGTGCCGCCCCGCCGGCAGGCGTACAAGCCAAAACCTTTTGTATGGCTTTGCGACGCCGACAGGCGAGAAGTAACTATTATCTTAGTCTCTGCCTGCAACCCCTCCGGCTCATTTCATTCGCCACCTCCCCTTACACAGGGGAGGCTATGGGGCGCGATGTCTGTGCTGCTGATTGGCAGGAGAAATTGATTTTAAGATATTTAACGAAGCGGAAAGGAGCGTGGGCGGTGTGATGGAGTACCACGGCGGGCGGCTGGGGCTGCGGCTGGAGGGCGAGAGCCACAGTGCCGAGATGCGGGTGACGATAAGCGGTCTGCCGGCAGGGGAGCCGCTGGATACCGAGACCCTGCGGGGGCTGCTGGCACGGCGGCGACCGGGGCAGAGCGCCCTGACGACGTCGCGGCAGGAACGGGACGAGCCGGAATTTTTATCCGGCGTGGAGAACGGCGTGCTGACCGGCGAACCGGTGGTGATCCGCTTTGTGAACGAGGATATGCGGTCGACGGACTACGCGGCGGTGAAAACCGTGCCGCGCCCTGCCCATGCCGACTATACCCAATATCTCCAGACCGGAACGATCCCCGCCGGCGGCGGGGCGCTGGGCGGACGCATGACGCTGCTGCTGTGCGCGGCGGGCGGCATCGCGCTGGGACTGCTGGAAAAGCGGAGCATCACCGTAGCGGCAAGGCTGCTCGCGGTGGGCGGGGTGCGGGATCTGCCGCTGCCGGTGCAGCCCGATGCGGAGCGGCTGAAAGCCCTCGCGGCGAAGCCGCTGCCGGTATGGAGCGATGAGCTGCTCCCACGAATGGAGGAGGAGATACTGGCTGCCCGCGCAGAGGGGAACTCGGTGGGCGGCGTGATAGAATGCACGGCGCTGGGGGTGCCTGCCGGTCTGGGGCACCCGCGCTTTGACGGGGTGACCAACCGTTTGGCGGCGGCGCTTTTCGCGATCCCCGGGGTGAAGGGGGTGGAATTCGGGGACGGTTTTGCGGGGGCGGCGCAGCGCGGCAGCGAGCAGAATGACGCCTTTGCCCTGCAAAACGGACAGATCGTGACCGAGACGAACCACGCGGGCGGCGTGCTGGGCGGCATTACCACGGGTATGCCGCTGGTGGTGCGGCTGGCGATGAAGCCGACCCCGAGCATCGCGCGGGAACAGAAAAGCATAGACCTGCAAACGGGGCAGCCGGTGACGCTGACCCTTGGTGGGCGGCACGACCCCTGCATAGCGGTGCGGGCGGTGCCGGTGGCGGAGGCGGTGACGGCGCTGGTGCTGCTGGACATGATAATGGAAGGATAAATGGAAAATAGGGGGAGGTCGCCCTCTGCACGGAACAGGAGATAAAAATGGAACTGCGGGAACTGAGAGACGAGATCAACACGATAGACGGTGAGATGCTGGCGCTGCTGAAGCGGCGTCTGGCGGTGTGCCGTGCCATAGCGGAGTACAAGCGGCAGAACGGGCTGCCGGTGCGGGACGCCGCGCGGGAGACCGAAAAGCTGCACGAGGCGATGGAAAAGGGCGGCGCCGCGGGTCAGCGGCTGGTGGCGCTGCTGATGGCGCTGGGGCGTGAGGAAGAGGAGCATCTGCTGAAGGGGGAATAAAATGATACTGAAGGACGATACCGTGCTGCTGCGGGACTTTAAGCGGGAGGACATAGCGAAGCGGATAGAATGGGAGACCGAAAAGACCGAGTGGCAGCTGTGGGACGCCCCGTGGGAATATGAGGGACTGACCGAGGAGCAGAAAAAAGAGGAGCTGCAAAAGTACATTAAGGCGATGGAGGAATGGGTGGCGCTGTATGAGACGCTATCCGACGAGATGCCGCGCAAGTCGTTCCAGATCTGTACGCAGGAGGGGGAATATGTGGGCTGGTGCAGCAGCTATTTTATCAATGAGGACTATGACTCAGACAAAGATGGCGACCGGCTGGCGGTCGGGATCGACCTGCCGGAGGAGAGCGTCCGCGGCAAGGGGCTGGCGACCCATGCGCTGCAGCTGTTTATGGGGTATCTGCGCACGCTGGGCTTTGATGAGCTATATACGCAGACATGGAGCGGCAACGAGCGCATGATACGGCTGGCGGAAAAGCTGGGCTTTACCGAGTGCAGCCGCGAGTCGAAGGAATGCACGGTGCGGGGGCAGCAATACGATGGGCTGACCTTTCGGATCAAGCTGTGATTATACGGTTTGTATATAACGTTAGATGTTATACGAAAAAATGGAGCAATAAAAGAGACCCTCGTGCGGAGAGAACCGCGCGGGGGTCGCAGTGTTTTTGGGGGTAGGGACAATGCTGTGGGAACGATCAAAAGTGCTGGCTTAGGGAAGCCTTGGCGGCTTTGACGAGATCCTCGATGACACGAAGCTGCTGGGTGGTACAGGTTTCGAGGAGCTGAATGATGGCTTCGGTGGCGGTACTGCGCTCGGCAGTGACCTTATCGTAAAGCAGGTCATCGGTGCGCACCTCCAGTGCGTTTGCCAAATCGACGAGAACAGGCAAGCTGAGCTTGGTATTGCCGGTTTCGATATGGCTCATATGGGTGACGGAGATACCGACCATTTCAGAAAGTTGTTCCTGAGAGAGTTCGCGGGCTTTCCTGATTTTGCGAATTCGCTGTCCAATGGCGTAATAATCCACTAATATTGCTCCTTTAATTAAATTCCACTTGAATTGTATAGGCTAATGTGATATAGTAAAATAAACTATATGGGCTAAAATGTGCTTATATAGTTAAAAAGTAGGAGCGAGCAGGGAGGAAAGAGTATGTTAGACCAGCAAAAAATCGATACTTATATCATGACGAACCAAAAGTACTTTCCGGAGGGGAAAATCATTTACTTGAAGGACAAACTGCGGACAATGGACGATGAAAAGTTTTCGTTGATTATGACTGTTCCGTTAAAGGATCCGACCACATTGCTGTTGGTTTCGATTTTTCTTGGTGTTTTGGGCGTTGACCGGTTTATGTTGGGGCAGGTAGGTATGGGGATACTGAAGCTGTTGACCCTTGGGTGCCTTGGTATCCTTACCATTATTGACTGGTTCACGATTGCCAATAAGACGAAGGAAATAAATTTCAACAAAATAATGACGCTGCTGTGATAAATGGCAGAGCTGCAAAAATAAGACCTCCGAGCGGATCGGGGGTCTTATTTTTGGCAAAGAAGCTAAAAAAGCAGGATATACAAAAGTGCCCAGATCAGCTCGCGGTCGGCGCGGCAGCGCAGGAGGAACGCCAGCACGACCAAAATGAGCAGCGTTTCCTGATCGAGGGTCGGGCGGCGGGAGAGGGCGGGAGACTGCGCGGAGGAGCGGGGGGAGGCGCCGCCGCCCGCCGCCGCAGGCGGCGTGGGGGCGGAAGCCCTGCCCGTCCCCATGGGGGACGGGGGCGGCGGCGCCGGAGCCGCGCGGAGCGCGGCATCGCGGGACTGCTGTTCGGCGCGGCGGCAAAGCTCGGCAAACAGCGCTTCGTCCTCCGGCTTCCATTGCGGCATGGGGTTCCCTCCTTTCGGGGAAAATGGCGGGGCGGATACAAAATGCCCCCGACGGGTGCTACTGACCGGCGGGGGGCTTTTCCTCCAGCAGGGGGAGCAGGCGGATAATGCGCAGGAGCTGGGCGGCTTCCTCCACCTTTTTACGGCGGTGCTCGCCGCAGAAGGGCTGGAGCGCCATCAATAACTGGGTATCGCGGTCGGGGGTGGAAAGGGAGGAGATGACCTGCGCGATGCGTCCCAGCAGGGCGGGATCGGAGAGGAGACCGGCTGCCGGCGTGCCGCTGCCCGCAGTTCCGCCGCTGCCGCCCAGCATACCCAGCAGGGCGGAGAGATCGGGGGGAGAGGCGGCGGGTGGTGGGTTATCCCCGGCGGGGGGCTGTCCCTGCCCCGCGCCCAGCCCCAGACCGGCGGCAAGCTCCCCGAGCTGGGAAAGCATCTGCGGGTCGGAGAGCAGCTGCTCCAGACGGGCGCTGAGGTCCTCCATGGTGATCCCTCCGATCAGGTGAGGTTGGTGGTTGGAACGGCGGCGGGGGAAGCGAGGGGAAGGGGAAGGACGGGCGCCCCGCCGCCCGCCCCCCTGTGGGGGCGGGCGGGACGGCTCCCGCAGGGAGCCGTTACCTCCGCGCGCAGCGCGGAGGGCGGGGCGCCCGAACCAAAGCCCTCTGCGGGAATTACGGCTTGGGCGGGTTTTGCCCCGCCAAAAGCTGCTGCAACAGCCAGCGCACCTGCTCCGACTGGAGGAGACGGGTCAGCCCCTCCCGATCCTTCAGCAGGGCGGTGGCTTTTTCGCGGTCGGCGCCAAGGGATTGCAGCAGACCGTCCAGTTTGCCGCTTTGCAGCTCCGCCTGTAACTGGACGGGGTCGCGCCCCAATTTGCCTGCCGCGATGCGCAGCAGAATGGAAAGCTGCTCCGGAGTATAGCGTGGAGTCTCTGGCATTTCTTCATTCCTCCTGTTCCTTTTTGCTTAAAGATATGATAAAATATCTTTGGTTAGAAGATGGGAAAGCAGGCGTTATGCCGCTCCTTCCATCTATATGCAGCAGAGGAAAGGGGCGTTCCGGCAATGAAGATCATCGTGTGCAGCGACAGCCACGGGGCGTTTGTCGCGGGGGAGCAGGTACTGGAGCAGGAAAAGGACGCGGCGGCGGTCATCTTTTTGGGGGACGGCGCCGAGGAATGGAGCGACCTGCACGAGATCTACCCGCAGCTGCCCTTTTACGCAGTGCGCGGCAACTGCGACTGGGGCTGCGACTGGGCGGCGGAGCGTGTGGTGGAGCTGGGCGGACACCGTCTTTACTGCACCCACGGGCACCTGTACGGGGTGAAAACGGCGGGCACCGCGCTGCTGGAAAAGCGGGCGGCGGAGGAAAACTGCGATATTATCCTGTACGGGCACACCCATACCGCGCGGGTGGAGTACCGCGACGGGCGGTATATCCTGAACCCGGGCAGCCTGCGCCAGCCGGCGGAGGGGCACCCGAGCTATATTGAGCTGAACATAGACGGCAAAAATGTGGTGCCGATCCTGGTGGAACTGTGAGGAGAGCGAAATGAAAAAGATCTATTTTGCGGGGTCGATCCGCGGCGGGCGGGAGGATATCGCGCTGTATGCCGCGCTGATCGCCCGACTGCGGGAACGCGCCGAGGTGCTGACCGAATTCATCGGGGAGAGCACGCTGGAGGATATGGAGGCGGCGACGATGACCGACTTTGATATCTACGAGCGGGACATGGCGCTGCTGCGCCAGGCGGACGCGGTGGTGGCGGAGTGCAGTACGCCTTCCCTGGGGGTGGGGTACGAGCTGGGCAGCGCCGACGCGATGGGGCTGCCGGTATATATCCTGTACCGCCCGAGTGAGAGCCGCCGGCTTTCGGCGATGGTTGCCGGCAACCGGCGCTTTAAGCTGATCCCATATGAGACAAAGCAGGAAGCGCTGGCGGCGGCAGACCGTATTCTGGAGGAATTGGGCTGACGGGTCAGCTGAAAATGAAGAGAGCGGCAGGGGCTCCGGCGACCGCAGGTCGCGGCGCGGAGCGCCGCCGGCGGGCGAAGCCCCCCGAA
>JBNMIL010000126.1:0-5563 GCA_050873265.1 Angelakisella sp.
GGAGAGGGGGGAAGGGCGCAGCCCCGTTCCGGCGGAGCCGGAACAAAGCCGGCGGAGCCGGCTTTTAGCCGCCGCAGGCGGCGGGGGCTGCGCCCTGTAGCCGGTGGTCTGCAGAAATCCCGAAAGAAGGGAAAACCCCCGACGCAGCCGCCGGAGCGGTACGCCGAGGGGGAAAAGAGGAGTGGATCGCTTTTTTAGTCGTCTTCCGCCTCAAAAGCCTGCTTGACATCGGCAGCCTTATTGCGGAGGAAGCGGAAGGAGGGAGCGGTGCCGCGCAGCAGCAGGGCGGAAAGCCGTGGGAACGCAAACGGTATGACAACGGCAATGGGGTTGAACACCGGCAGCGTAAAGCCGAGGTAGAACGCCACGCAGATGAGCAGAAGCCGCGGCGGAACGCTGGCATTGGCGATCTGCTGAGCCGCCTGCGAGGTCTCGGCGGCTGCCGAGCGCTGCATGGCGAAGCGCAGCAGGAACAGATTGATGATGCAGACACCGCAGCCCAGCGCCGCCCCGTACAGGACGGTGTGATCCAGCTTGCCGAGGAGGCGGAAAACGCCGATCATGGTGCCGCCGCAGACCAATACGCAGAGCGGCAGGAGCAGGGGGTGCAGAGCTTGTTCTTTTTGCGGTTCCATGGCAGTCCCTCACTTTCGGGAGATGAGATGTTATTGCTTGGCTGGGGCTTTTTCCTTGGACGGCATGGAGTTGACCCAGACCGACAGCAGAATGAGCACGATGCCGATAACGGTGAAGACGGTAACTTTTTCGTGCAGGACGATGACGCCGCAGACCACTGCCGCGACCGGCTCGATGAGGGTGGCGAAGGAAGCCTGCGCCGCGCCGATGCCGGCGATGCCGATATTGAGCAGCAAGAAGCTGAGCGAGGAGAGAGCGGCGGCACCAAAGGTGAATACCGCGGCGGAGCCGGTGGGCGGCAGCGTGAACTGACCGCTGACGGCATTGATGACGGCAAAGACAGCCCCCGCGGCGGCAGCCATGTAAAAGACCGCGCTCCAGACGGGCAGCTCGCCGATACCGTAGTATTCATTGCCGAAGATGTAGAACGAGTAGGTAAAGGCAGAGGCAAGCGCCAGAATGAGCCCCATGGGCTGGAAGCTGGTGGAGCCGGAGCCGATGACCGAGATGAACAGAAGCCCGACAATGGAAAGCACGATGGCAAGGTATGCCGACCGCCCCAGACGGCGGTGCATAAAGACGGCGCACGCCACCGTAACGATGGACGGATACAGGAACTGAATGACGGTGGCGGTGCCGACTGCGATGTACTGGTAACTGAGCGAAAGCAGATAGACGGTAAAGCCCATGCCGCAGGCGCCCATCAGCAGGAGGGGCAGCACCTTTTTGCCGGGGATACGGAGACTGTGGTGACCTGCCTTGCACATGATGAGGCAGACCAGCATAAGCAGAATGTTATTGTACAGAACGCAGGAAACCTGCGAGACCCCCGCCTGGATCGCGAGCTGAATGACAGTGGGCGCGACCCCGAAGCCGGTGGCGGCGAGGATACAAAGCAGCAAACTCTTTTTCATGCAGGAAGATCTCCAAATTCAGATAAGGATTTTACTCCCCAAGGATCTGGAAGCCGATGCCGACAGTTTTATGGGCGGAAAGCTCATGAATGGCGAGATCGCCGTAAATGCAGATGGCAAACTGATCACCGTCGCGGACAACGGCGATCTTGAGACGGCAGTTCTGCGAAATATCCCGCATGACGCGGCTGGTATCCATTGCCTCCTGCAGGGCATGCACCACAGGGTGAATGTGGGATTTCTTTTTCTCGATGATGCCCGCGTTGAGGCAAGCCCCGACCAGACTGTTGACCAGCTTGGGTCCGATGCCGGAATTGGGACCGGACGCCATGGTGGCAACGCATTTGAGCCCCATGCTTTGCAGGGTCTGGATCATTTCCTTTTCCTGCTCGATGCTTTGGGTCATGGCAAGCAGGATCGCCTGCCGTATGGGGTCGATGGGCTGCTGATACACATAGTTTTCGTAGTTCATACTGTCTCTATCCTCCATTCTCTGCTACCCGCCACGACCCGAGAGGGCATTTGCCCCCTCGGGATCGTCCGGTTTTACTTTGTTTTTTCCTTGGGTAAGTTGTTTTATGCTTTGCGCGTGACACGCATCAGGAGCGATTATTTCTTGAGCAGTTCGAGGTCGACCTCGTTCTTGAGGAACTCCTCCACGGTCTTTTGTGTATCGCAGATATCGCTCATATGGAACAGCTCGACAGGGGAGTGGGAATAACGGCGGGGCAGCGCCAGTGTGACGACCGCCATGCCGCTGAGGACGGCGCCTACGGCATCGGTGACATAGCCGGCACCGTTAAAGGCGAATTCCTGATGCTTGGACTCGGTCTTTTCGGCGGCGCTGCGGACAGCCTCGATGAGCTTGGGGTGGCTGCCGGCACGCAGACCCATAAAGGCGAGGGTCTGGCTGTGAATGAGCACGGGACCTTTCTTGAGGGCGACGGGCAGCTCCTTGCCGAAATCGACATCGGGCACATCGCCGCAGGGAATGGTATCGAGGAACAGACCGTATTCGCAGGGATACTTATTGATGGCGCCGGTGATGCCCTTGACGGTGGTCTCCTCGAGGATATTGAACACCGCGATGACCTCGCCGTGGATATCCTCCGCCTTCAGCTCCTTCAGGGTCTCGATGATGACGGCGCAGAGGGCGCGGTCATCGGCAGCGCGGGTGCAGACAAAGTCGCCGTCGGGTCCGATGGACTCCAGCGGAGCCTCGGGGACGATCTGAGCGCCGGCGTGGATCCCGAGGGCTTCGGCTTCCTCACGGCTGTCAACGCAGATATCCACATAGCTCTGGTTGACGGTCTGCGCCTTGGCGATCTGTTCAGGGGTGAGCAGGTGACCGGCACGGATACCGACAACGCCCTTGACAACGCCCTTTTCCCCCTTGACCAGTACACGGCGTCCGGGCAGGCAGGCGATGGTGGCACCGCCGATCTGATCGAAGTACAGGAAGCCTTGGGGGCTGACGGATTTTACTTCGTAGCCGACTTCATCCATGTGGGCGGAGACCATAACGCGGGGACCGGCATGAGCGCCCTTCTTGGTGGCGATGAGAATGCCGTTGGGGAGCTGCTCGATGGAATCGACATCATCCTTGATGGCAGCGTAAATGTAGCGGGCGACATCCTGTTCATGACCGGAGACGCCGATGATAGAGGTGAGTTCCGCAACGCGGGAACGCAGTCTTTCTTTCATATTCATGGAGTATGACCTCTTTTCAGTTTAGAATGCGGGGCAGTGAGCTGTCAACTGACGAAATCCATCACTTGATGAGCTTTTTCTTGTAGAGGAAGTAGGTGATGAGAATGGTGCCGAAGATGCAGCAGACAATGGTGATCCAGGCGGGGACATTGAGCAGGCGCAGAATGACCGCCATGGGCAGGGCATAGATAACGATCTTCAGCTTCTTGACCGCCATAGAGGCGAAGCAGGCGCCGAACAGGGAGGGCAGAATGTAGTTCGCCATGGCGGCGGTGACGGACTCCGGCAGGAAGGAAAGCAGAGTGGAGCCGGCGACAACGGCAACGGTGAGGAACAGAATGTTGGTCACAACGGAGCCGCAGATGGCGAGGATACCGACGACCTCACCCTTGTGGGAGGAGGGCTCGACACCCAGAACATCCTGCGCGGTGGAAGCCGCGGGCAGACGGATCTGGGAGATGTTGCCGGAGAGGATACCGATGTAGGTGCCAGTGGGTCCGAATACCGGGAAGTAGGAGATAGGCTCTACCAGATAGAACGCGCCGAATGCCATGGCAATGCTGCCCCAAGCGGAGAACATGTGGGAAGCATCGGGCCAGACGCCGTAGGCAATGTAAAGATAGATATTGGGAAGAAAGCTGCCGACCATGGCGAGAAGCACGGTGATGGTGCCGATGCGAATGGACGGTTTTGTAAAGCTCTTTGCATACTGATCCATGATTTCGTTCCTCCTTTTCGATTACTGCACAAGGGCACCGACGACGATGCCGAGCACGATGGCAATGCCGAGACCGTATTCCTTGAGCCAGGGCATCTTTTTGCTGAGCTTGACGCAGCCGAGCATAACGACGGTGCCGGCGATGCAAGCCCAAGCCTGAGCGGGAGCGATGGTGACCTTGATGTAATACTGGGAAGCCATGTAGCCGAGCAGACCGATGGAAGCAGCCATGGTGATAAGACCCATCCAGACATCATCGCCGCCGCCGACCTTCTGACGGAGACCTTCCATGCGGGGAGTGAGCAGCACAACGACCAGCAGCCAGCCGCAGCCGTTGAGCGCCATGGTGAGCCAGGAGTTTGCCATAGCGTAGATATCGTAGCCGGCACCGCCCAGCTCCACGCCGTAGGCGGCAGCGCCGGTGGTAGCGGCAGTCAGCTCGGTGGGGGCTGCGCCGATCATGGAAAGACGCATCCATGCAAGAGGTCCGCCGACAACGGCGATCATGCTGATGGCGCCGATGAAGCAGGACAGGGACGGACCGATGGCGGTGACCATACCGCACTTGAAGCTCTTGGAGCAGTCAGCCCTGGAAAGACCGACGAGCGGAGCGTTTTTGTAGCACAGCTTGGCAAAAGCGGCGGACTGAACCACGATAATGGCGACGCAGGCACCCGCGCACAGCCACACGGGCCAGCTATTAGCGATCTGTAAATAATCCATTCAAACAACCTCCTGTGGTTAACACATTGTCTATTGTTCTCTTTACTTCTGCATTTGCTGAGGCGCTGTCCACATCGCCGCTTATCCTTCCCGGGCGGATAAAAACAAAAAGAGAGCAAACACGCATCACAGGACAAAGTCCCGCAATGAGATCTGCTCTCTGCTCGTTACTGGTTATGTGGGTTTGACGCATATCCGCAGCCGCGCGGCTGACGGTTTACTCAGTAATTGCAATATTCTCTTTTCTCTTTACTGGATTTAGAATATCACCGCCTTGGTAAGATTGCAAGAAAATTTGCGGGGCGTTAGCGAAAATCGTAATAAATGTACAAAATGAGTACGGAATTTTTATAAGAAAAATTCGCGGAGCAGGTGAATTGTGGAAAAAGGAGTAAGGATAAGGCGAAAGCGCCGAGACTTTTGGGGAGAAGGGACAAAGGAAAGCGGACGGGAGAGGAGAGACTTTGCGGGTGCGCGGGAGGAAGCGGGGAGGGCGCAGCCCCGTTCCGGCGGAGCCGGAACAAAGCCGGCGAAGCCGGCTTTTAGCCGCCGCAGGCGGCGGGGGCTGCGCCCGATGAAGCCCCGATGCGGCAGGAACCGGCGGAGGGAAGGAAAAAAGAAAGCCCCCGCCCCGAGGAAATTCGGGACAGGGGAACAGGGCGAAAAATTATTCGTCCAGCTTGAGGACTGCCATGAAGGCTTCCTGCGGGACCTCGACGCTGCCGAGCTGGCGCATCCGCTTTTTGCCCTCCTTCTGCTTTTCCAGCAGCTTCTTTTTGCGGGTGATATCGCCGCCGTAGCACTTGGCAAGAACGTCCTTGCGCATGGCCTTCACCGTTTCGCGGGCGATGATCTTGCCGCC
>JBNMIL010000127.1:0-5553 GCA_050873265.1 Angelakisella sp.
AATCCGGACAATGTTATTTTCATCATCGAACAGGGCTTCTGCCAGAGCCTTTGCGAGTTCGGTTTTGCCGACACCTGTCGGCCCTAAGAACAGGAACGAACCAAGCGGACGATTCGGGTCTTGAATGCCAGCACGAGAACGTAAGATGGCATCGCTGACTTTTTCAACGGCTTCGTCCTGACCGATGACACGGCGGTGCAGGATATCCTCCAGATGCAGGAGCTTCTCCCGCTCGCCCTCCATCAGCTTGGCAACGGGGATACCGGTCCAACGCGCCACGATGCGGGAGATCTCCTCCTCGGTGACCTTGTCGCGCAGCAGGGTGTCCTCCTTTTCCTCGGTCTCGCCTGCCTTTTCGGCTTCCTCCAGCTCCTTTTGCAGCTGGGGCAGTCTGCCGTACTTCAGCTCGGCGGCTTTGTTCAGGTCGTAGCGGTTCTGCGCCATCTCTATCTCGGCGTTGATCTTTTCGATCTCCTGCCGCAGGTTCTGCACCTTGCCGATGGACTGCTTTTCGTTCTCCCAGCGGGCTTTCATGCCGTTGAACTGCTCCCGCAGCTCGGCAAGCTCCTTCTGGACCTCCGCCAGGTGAGCCTGTGTCAGCTTATCGGTCTCTTTCTTCATGGCGGCTTCCTCGATCTCCAGCTGCATGATGCGGTGCCGCAACTCGTCCATCTCGGTGGGCATCGAGTTCATTTCGGTCTTGATGAGGGCGCAGGCTTCATCGACCAGATCGATCGCCTTATCCGGCAGGAACCGGTCGGTGATGTAGCGGTTGGAAAGGGTGGCGGCGGCGATGAGGGCGGCGTCCTGAATTTTAACGCCGTGGTACACCTCGTACCGCTCTTTCAGACCACGCAGAATGGCGATGGTATCCTCCACCGTCGGCTCCGCCACCATAACAGGCTGGAAACGGCGCTCCAAGGCGGCGTCCTTCTCGATGTACTTGCGGTACTCATTGAGGGTGGTGGCGCCGATGCAGTGCAGCTCGCCGCGCGCCAGCATCGGCTTGAGCAGATTGCCGGCGTCCATGGCGCCGTCGGTCTTGCCGGCGCCGACGATGGTGTGCAGCTCATCGATGAACAGAATGATCTTGCCCTCGCTTTGCTGTACTTCGGTCAGCACGGATTTGAGGCGTTCCTCAAATTCGCCGCGGAACTTGGCACCGGCGACCAAAGCGCCCATATCGAGGGAAAACAGGGTCTTTTCCTTCAGGTTTTCCGGCACATCGCCGGCAACGATGCGCAGCGCCAGCCCCTCGGCAATGGCGGTCTTGCCGACGCCCGGCTCACCGATGAGGCAGGGGTTGTTCTTGGTTTTACGGGACAAAATGCGGATCACATTGCGGATCTCCTCGTCCCGCCCGATGACCGGATCGAGCTTCTGGCTGCGGGCAGCCTCGGTAAGGTCACGACCGTACTTTTTCAGCACATCGTAGGTCTCCTCCGGGGTGTCGCTGGTGACGGTGCGGTTGCCCCGCACCTGCCGCAGCGCCGCAAGGAATTTCTCCTTGGTCAGCCCCAGCTCACGGAACAGGGACTTGAGGGTATCGTCGGGCTTTTCGAAAAGCCCTAGCATCAGGTGCTCCACCGAGGTGTATTCATCACGCATTTCTTTTGCGATGCGCTCGGCTTCATTGAGTGCCTGTTCCAGATCGCGCGAGAGGTACATTTGCCCCGCGCCGCTGCCGGAGACCTGCGGCAGACGCTCCACCGCAGCGGTAAGCCGCTGCCGCAGGGCGGCGGGGTCAACGCCGGTCTTCTGCATCAGCTGGGCAATGAGCCCCTCCTTCTGCTCCAGCAGGGAAAGCAGCAGGTGCTCCTGCTCGATCTGCTGGTTGTGCCGTTCACTTGCCATCTGCTGGGCATTCTGTACGGCTTCTATGCTTTTTTGGGTGAATTGGTTGAGGTTCATAAACTAATCCTCCTTGCCATTGTTTTTTGTGGTTTATACGGCGACATTCTGCCGCCCCAGGTAGTCCCGATAGAGCCGCTCGACCGCTGTCTGTGTTTCGCGGTTTTCCGGCTCCGGCTGGGAAAAATAGAGCTTTAACGCGGCGTCAAAGGTGGCGATGTAATCGGCGATCCGCTCGCCCAGCGCCTCGCTGCCCAGCGGCAGACCCTGCGGGGTGGGGGCTTGCAGCATAAGCACCCTGAGATAGCGTTCGCCATCGATGAAGCTTTGCTGCTGCCCGAGGAACCGTTTTTCGACGGTATCCCACAGGCTGTAGAAATTGACCATTGCCAAAATAAGCCGGTTATTCTGCGTCCGCAGGGAGACCCGAAGCGTCCCGATGGATTGATTATCCCGTGAAAGCTCCAGACTGTAGCGGACGGTGGGATTGTACTTGTACTGCAGGGCAGTCCGCAGGTTCATCATTCCGGCGGAGCCGCTCTCCGGCAGCTGAAAGCCCGCCGTCTCCTCAAAGTGGCGGCGCACCTCCGAAAGGAGGTGGCTCATGCGCTTTTCCGGTGTGATGAGGCTGGTGTATTCGGCTAAGATCTGGTTGACCATGTTGCTGCGGTTGGTGCCGCGGCGGTTTGCCAGCTTGTCGATCTCCCGCACCACATCCTCCGAGAGGACGAGGGAATAGACGGTTTTCTTCATGGGCTTTGGTTCGCCTCCTTTTTCGGCTTTCGAGTACATTGTAAACCGCAATATGAATTTTGTCAAGCGATTTATATAAATTAAATTGCAAATTTTTTGTGAACGGCGGGGTGGCGGGAACAGGGCGGGTGTGGTAAAATAGCAGCAGAGAGCGGAAAAAGAGGGGGTCACGCCCGCGCCCGCAGGGCGCGGGGGCGCGCGAGCGGAGCGAGCGCGTCGCGCGTATGCGCGCGCGTGACCCCCATAAACCAGAAACTTGCAGAGAGGAAAAAGAAAAGCCGATGTGGGAGAAACTGAAAGCGACGGAGAAGCCGATCCTGCTGTACGGAATGGGGGACGGGGCGGAAAAGATATTGGCGGAGCTGCGGCGGCGGGAGATCCCCGTGGCGGGGGTATTTGCCAGCGAGGGCTTTACCCGCGGGCAGCAATTTGCGGGCTACCCTGTGACCGACTACCGGACGGCAAAGGAGCGATACGGCGAGATGGTGGTGCTGGTGTGCTTTGGTACCCACCGCGCGGAGGTCATGGCGGAGATAGAGCGGCTGGCGGGGGAGCAGGAGCTGTATGCCCCCGATGTGCCGGTGGCGGGGGAGACGCTGTTTACCCGTGAATATGCGAAAGCCCATCGGGAAGAGCTGGAGCGGGTGTATCATCTGCTGGCGGACGAGCAGTCCCGCCGGGTGCTGCGAAATGTAGTGGAATATAAGCTGGGCGGCGAGACCCGGCTGCTGCGCGGGTGCGAAAGCGACCCCGCGGAGGCATGGGAGAATATCCTGCGGCCGGCGGGGGAGGAATACTATATGGATCTGGGCGCCTACACCGGCGATACCATTATGGAATTTATCAGGTACGCGGGGGCGTGGCGGCGCATCACGGCGCTGGAGCCTGACCCGGTGACCTTTGCCAAGCTGGAGCGGAACACGGCGGGGCTGCATGATTGTATCCTGTACCGGCTGGGGGCGTACAGCCGCTACGCGCGGCTGCCCTTTGCGGGAGGCGCGGGGCGCGGTTCCCATTTGGCGGAGGGCGGCGTCGTGACCGAGCTGGACAGTGTGGATAACATTCTGTGCGGGCAGCCGGTGAGCCTGATCAATGTGGATACCGAGGGCATGGAAGCGGAAGCGATAGCGGGCATGGCAAAGGCACTACGGCGATGTCGTCCCAAGCTGCTGCTGGCGGCGTACCACCGCAGCGAGGACCTGTGGCGGCTGCCGCTGGAGGTGCTTGCCATTCAGCCGGAGTACAAGGTATATCTGCGGCACTACCCCTGCCTGCCGGCGTGGGACGTGAACTATTACTTTGTATAGGGAGAAGCGGCGGCAAAGCAGACCGGAAATACCGTAAAATGAAAGTGGGTGCAGGGGGCAGGACGGCGGAGCCGCCGCCGGGCGAAGCCCGACGCCCTGACGCCCCGCAGGGGCGGCGGGGACGCACCCGAAAGGGGGCGTGCGGATCCGCCGGAACGCCCGCGGCAGACAGAAAGGAGACCGAGAAAAGTGGAATACAGGCTGATGTATATAGACGAAGCGCCGGAGTGGCTGGAAAGAGCGGCGGAGTGGTTCCACCAAAAGTGGGGGATCCCGCTTGCAGCCTACCGCGAGAGCATGGAGGAAAGCCTAACGGCGGAGCGATATCCCCGATGGCTGATCGCGGTGAGCGGAGAGCGCATCATCGGGGGGCTGGGGGTTATTGAGAATGACTTTCATGACCGAAAAGATTTGTTCCCCAATGTGTGCGCGGTGTATGTAGAGGAGGACTGCCGGTGCTGCGGGCTGGCAGGGGTGCTGCTGCGGAGCATCCGTGACGGTATGGCGGCGCGCGGGATAAAGACGCTGTACCTGCTGACCGACCACACCGGTTTTTACGAACGGTATGGGTGGGAGTACCTGTGCCCCGCGCAGGGCGAGGACGATGAGGTACCCAGCCGCCTGTACCGGAAAACCGCCGGATAAGCGCCGTTTGTCAAGAGTAAATGCACAAAAAAGCAAAAATATTTTTTATGAGGCCAGAATGAGGGCGATTTCTTCCCGGAAAAGCTGCTCGGAGCACAGATAACCGAACATTTTGCGGGGGTAGTTGTTCAGCCAGTCCTCGATCCGCTTGGTCTCCTCGTAGGAGACCGTGCTCAGGTCGGTGCCCTTCGGCAGGTGCCGACGTATGAGGCCGTTCTGGTTCTCATTGGATCCGCGCTCGCTCGGGCGGTAGGGGTGGCAGTAGTAGACCTCGGTGCGGGTGCCCTTGCCGCTGGCGCTTCGTTCGATCCCGGCGGCGTCGGCAAACTCGCAGCCATTGTCGCAGGTGATGGATCTGAATACCTTCGGGAACAGGTCGCCGTACTTGGCCTCGAGCCCGTCAATCGCAGCGACGACGCTGGCGGCCGTCTTGTCCGGCGACGGTATAATGAGCTCCCAGCGCGTTTTCCGCTCGGTCATCACGATGTAGGTGTTGCTGACGCCTTGGCAGCTTTCGACGCTGTCCATCTCCCAGTGTCCGAATGTGCTGCGGTCGTTGATGTGCTCGGGGCGATCCTCGATGCTCCGGCCGGCAGGCTTGCGGGGCATGGATCCGGCCGGGCGCTCTGGCTGGTGACGCTTGCCGTGTTGCGGCAGCATGGAGACGGTCAGCTCGTCGCCGAAGATCTCGCCGCGGATGTAGTTGTAGGCGGTGCTCGCGCAGATGTGGGTCTTGAAGGGCCAGCCCTTGACCTCAGCCTCGCCGATCGCAGCCTCCGGGCTGTACTTCTCGTCGCGGATCTTGGCGATCAGGTAGTCGGCCAGCTCGTAGTCGTTGCCGATCTTCAGCTCCGGCCCCTTGGCGCGGAGGTTGGCCTCATAGCGGGCCTGTGCGCCTTCGGGGTTGTATCTGGTCTCGGTGGTGTAGTCGCTGTTGAGGTGCTCATAGGTGCACCGCTTCAGCTCCCGGTAGATGGTCGTATGATGGACGCCGAGC
>JBNMIL010000128.1:0-5518 GCA_050873265.1 Angelakisella sp.
CCTGCGGCACCTTATAAGCACCGTTTAGCCCACGCTTCGGGAAGCCGCCCTTTGGCTTTCCGAGCGGGCGTTCCGGTGCGTGGGGTCTCGGGGTGTCCCCGAGCGTGTTTTGCAATATGGGGACCCCGGCGGGTCATTTGACCCGTTGGGGAAAGGAGGAGCGGCGGAGCGTTGGAGGGTTGTCTATTCCGCAGGAATAGCGACCCGACATGGAGCGCAGCCCGTGACGACGCGCACGAGCAAAAGGAAGTCCCCGCCGGATAGGCGTACAAACCAAGCCGTAATCAAGGCTTTGCGACGCCGGCAGGCGAGAACAAACTAAGCCTAAGTTAGCTGTTTTCACCTGCTCGGTGAAAGGATAGTCAATAAAACCCGCAAGTAAGGGGGAACCCTCTCTTGCAGGGTTCCCCCTCTTTGCAAAACGATCCACCGGATCATTTTGCAAATTCAACCCCCTTCGGAGCGCCCTCCGGAACAAGAGAATTTCGCCCGTTGCGACGGGCGACCAAAGGCTCCGCCTTTGGAAACCGCAAGCCTTTTATAAAAGGCTTGACCGAAAACTTCGCAAAAAAAGAAAGAGCCTCTCGGCTCTTTCTTTTTATCAGCTTTTTAATTAGCCAACAAAGTTGACCTTAACATTGCTGAGGTTCGCAGCGGTGGGATCAGACATCTCGGAAGAGTTGTCAACGGTGATCTCGCCGTTTACGATCTTCGCCAGCTCAGCCTGATACTGCTCTACGGTGAAGTTCTTCAGGCTCCAGGTAGCGGTGGGCAGACCAACAGCGTTCTCCTTGGCGTCCAGGGTGGTGGACTTGCCGGCGATGTCAGCAAAGTTGCCCTCGAATACATAAGCCAGACCCCACTGTACGCCATCGGTCAGACCCTTCATAGCGGAGGTGATGATGGTCTCGGAGAGGGGGGATTGGTCGGTATCAACGCCTACCATGTAAGCATCGTTCTCAGCAGCAGCCTGAGCAACAGACTGATACATGTTGCCGCCGCAGCAGAAGATGACCTCGGTACCATTGTTGTACCAGCCGTTTACCAGAGCCTGCAGCTCGGAAGAGGGAGAGTAGGAGTTACCATACTGCCAGGTGTAGTTCAGCTCAACGGTCTTGCCCATCTCAGCGGCAGCAGCGTTAGCGCCCTGAGCAAAGCCGTAACCGTAACGAACGCAAGCGGGGTTGGTGCCGCCGCCGCCGCCGGTGAAGCCCAACTTCTCAAAGCCTTCCTTAACAACAGCATAGCCGGCGAGGTAGCCGCACTGCTCCTCAGCAAAGACGATACCGGCAACATTAGCGCCAACGGAACCGCCATCTACAAAGAAGAAAGCAACATCGGGATACTCGGCAGCGATCTTGGTCAGGGCAGCCTCCTGCAGGAAGCCGGCGGTAACAACAGCCTTCGCGCCGTTGTCGCAGGCAGCCTTCATGGCGTCATAGCGGTCGTCATCGGTCGCCTTGTCGCCGTTGGCGGGCATGTAGTACTTGTAGCTCAGGTTGTGGTTGGCAGCATACAGCTTAACGCCGTCGAAGGTGCCCTGGTTAAAGGAGCCGTCCTTCAGCTGACCGACATCGGTTACAAAGCCGATCTCATACTTGCCGTCCTCGGTGGTCATCTCGTCCGCGATCTCATCAGCATTGGTGATAACGCTGGGAGTGGGATCGGGATCGGGAGTGGGCTCGGGGGTGGGAGCGGGGTCATTGCCGCAGGCTACCATGGCGAGAACCATGACGAGAGCCAGGGCGATTGCCAAAAACTTTTTCATCTTTTTCTCCTCCAGAAAAATTTGTTTTTGCGGCGCTGCCTGTGCGGCGGCGCCAAAGCAAGTATATTATAGCAACCAAAGGGTGCCGGTGCAACCGTCTTTCACCCTTTTTGTGGAATTCGCAAGAAACTTATTTGCAATTTTAGTTGTTTTGTTTTGCCATTCTGTGAACAAAAGGAACAGTTCCTATAAATCCCGCGGAGCGGGAGCCGTTTTGTGACTTAGTTCCATCTCGCCTGTCGGCGTCGCAGAGTTTTATAAAAGGTTATTGCAGATACGCCTGCCACCCCGCCGGCAGGCGAAAAAATGGCGCCATGCAAAAGGCTTGACCGAAAACTTTTACATTCCTTTTCCCCAAAAAAGAAACAGCCGGCTCGCACCGGCTGCTCCCTGTTCTTTTCCTTTTTACAGCATACCCGTATCCTGCTTGGTGATACGGTCGCAGCCCATGTAGGGGCGCAGCACCTCCGGCACCGTAATGCTGCCGTCCGGGTTCTGATAATTCTCCATGATCGCCGCCACGGTACGACCCACCGCCACACCGCTGCCGTTCAGCGTGTGCACCAGCTTCGCCTTGTCCTTGGGGTTGTCCTTGTAGCGGATCGAAGCCCGGCGCGCCTGGAAATCCTCAAAGTCGCTGCAGGAGGAAATCTCCACATACCGACCATAGCTCGGCATCCATACCTCGATATCATAGGTCTTGGCACTGGAAAAGCCCAGATCGCCGGTGGAAAGCACCACCACGCGGTACGGCAGACCCAGCAGCTGCAATACGCGCTCCGCGTCGTGGGTCAGCTTCTCCAGCTCGGCATAGCTCTCCTCGGGCTTGGTAAATTTCACCAGCTCCACCTTGTTGAATTCGTGCTGACGGATCAGACCGCGGGTATCACGGCCGGCGCTGCCCGCCTCGCCGCGGAAGCAGGCGGAGTAGGCGCAGAAGCTCATCGGCAGCTTGCTGCCGTCAATGATATCGCCGCGGTACATATTGGTCACGGGCACCTCGGCGGTGGGGATCAGGTAATAATCCAGCCCCTCCAGCTTATACATGTCCTCCGCGAACTTGGGCAGTTGTCCGGTGCCGGTCATGCTGTCCTTGTTGGCAATAAAGGGCGGGAAGATCTCGGTATAGCCGTGGGCGCTGTGGGTATCCATAAAGAACGCGATGACGCTGCGCTCCAGGCGGCAGCCCAGCCCGCGGTAGAAGTGGAACCGCTTGCCCGTCACCTTTGCGGCGGTCTCAGGGTCAAGAATGCCCAAGTCGGCGCCCAGATCCCAGTGTGCCAGCGGCTCATAGTCAAAGTGGGTCGGCTCACCCCAGCGGCGCAGCTCCACATTTTCGGTATCGTCCTTGCCGATCGGCACACTCTCGTTGGGGATATTGGGGATCGCGTGGATAATAATATCCTGCTTTTCCTCCAGCTCTGCCAGCTTGGCGCCGTCCTCGGTGATCTTGTCGGAAAGCTCCTTCATCTCCGCCAGAATGGGGGCGACGTCCTTGCCCTCCTTTTTATACTGCGGGATCAGCTTGGATACACGGTTCTGCTCCGCCTTCATGTTATCCACCGCCGCGTTGATGGCGCGCCGCTCCACATCAATTTCCAGGATCTCATCGATCTCCTTGTCCATATCCTTGTTGCGGCTCTTCATGGCAGCCTTTACCCGCTCGGGGTCCTGTCTAATTACTTTAATATCCAGCATCAGAGTTTTCCTTCTTTCTGTGTGTTTCTATCCGTTTATTATAGCCATTCTGTCCCCGCTTGGCAAGCGGTATTCCACGGCTTTTTCCGCTCCCGCGGGATTTTTCCGTTCCCACACGCCGGTCGGTGCGGGGCGGTACTTCCGCCCGCAGGGCAGCCCGCCTCCGGCGGGCTCGGCAGCGACGCCGTCGCCGCCGGTTCCGGCTGCCGCCGGAACGCCCTGCGGGCGGCTCCCCTGCCCTGCACCTTCTCGTATTTGTCAATCCCCGTCCAGCAGCTTATCCACCAGATCGGTCAGGTCATCGCGGTCGCTGTACTCAATGGTCAGGATCCCGCCGGTGCCGCGCCGGCTGATCGACACCCGGCGTCCCAGCTCCTCCTGCAGGGCAAGCTGCATCTCCCGCAGCTCCTTGTCCCCCCACAAGTCGTCCGATGAGGGTTTGGCACGGCGCTCCGCCGCTTTCAGTGCCGCCGCGCGTTCCTTTTTCAGCTGCGCCTCCAGCTCCCGCACATTCAGCCCCAGCCGCACCACATCGTTGCCCCACCGGATCGCCTCCGCTTCCGGCAGGCTTGCCAGCAGGCGGGCATGTCCCGCCGTCAAAAAGCCCTCGTCCAGCTGCTTTTTTACCCCTGTCGGCAGGTTCAGGAGCCGCAGAGAGTTCGCCACCGACGGGCGGGATTTCCCCAGCCGCGCCGCGACCTCCTCCTGCGTCATGCCGCTGTGCTCCATCAGGCTGCGGTAGCCCTCGGCTTCCTCCAGCGGGGTCAGGTCCTGCCGCTGCAGGTTCTCGATGAGCGCCAGCTCCCGCACCTTGTCGTCGTCCGCCTCTATCACGATCGCCGGCACCTCGGCAAGTCCCGCCATTCGGCTGGCGCGCCACCGCCGCTCACCGGCAATGATCTGGTACACACCGGCGGGCATCGCCCGCACCACCACCGGCTGCAGAATGCCGTGCTCCCGAATGGAATTCGCCAGCTCCTCCAGGGCGCCCTGCTCAAAGTTCTTTCGCGGCTGCTCCTTGTTCGGCTCGATATCGGAGATGCGCAGCGTCATCAGGCTGCTGCTCTCCGCCGTCTCATTGTCCAGAAAAAGGGCGTCCAGCCCCTTCCCCAGCCCGCTTTTCTTTGCCATAATATCCTCCCTCAAGTTACTCTGTTTTTCGTAAGTTCTCGTTCCCGTCTCCGCCTGCGGCGGGGCAAATCCAGCGCCCGCACTCCAACCACCGCGACCCACAGCTTCCCCTGTGTAAGGGGAGGTGGCGAATGAAATGAGCCGGAGGGGTTGCCGGCAGAGATTATGGCTTAGTGCCATTTCGCCTAACGGCGTCGCAAAGTATTATAAAAGGTTTTAATTTGTACGCCTATCCGGCGGGGACTTCCTTTTGCTCGTGCAAAAGGAAGCAAAACACGCTCGGGGATACCCCGAGACCCCGACGCACCGGAACGCCCGCTCGGAACGGGCTGCGCCGTCCCGAAGCGTGGGCTAAACGGTGCTTATAGGGTGTCTGCGACGCATTTTATCGCCTGCCGCGCTGGAGCGCGGAATGGCGAACCACCACCCCTGTCCCCTCCTCTGAGGAGGGGGACTATAGTGCGGGTGGGCATGCACTTTGAAGTTAGTAGCTTCTTTCCTCGGAAAATCCCGTTCCCGCACCCTCTCACCGCGACCCGTTACTCTAAAATCCACATTTTTTCCCAAAACGCAAATTTGTAAAATTCTGTAATTGTTTCACGTGAAACATTTTATCTGCGGTTCCGCTCTATCAGCTCCTCCGCCACCCGCTGATACGCCAGCGTGCCGCGGTTCGCCTTGTCGTAGTAGCAGATCGGCTCGCCGTAGCTCGGCGCTTCGGATATGCGCACGCTGCGCGGTACCGTGGAGCGGAATACCCTGTCCGCAAAGTATTTCTTGATCTCCCCCACCACCTGATTGGTCAGGTTCAGGCGGCTGTCGTACATCGTCAGCAGCACGCCCTCCACGGCAATGGCGCTATTATACAGCCGCTTGACGGTGCGCACCGTCTGCATCAGCTGGGTCAGACCCTCCAGGGCG
>JBNMIL010000129.1:0-5479 GCA_050873265.1 Angelakisella sp.
ACAGCAGCAGATAGGTCAGGTTATGCTGCGCAATGCCGACGCCGAAATAGTACGCCGGGAAGGCATATTTCTTAAACGCGACAGCCACAGCGGTGCCGTTGGCGATCAAGCCGGAGATGATATCGCCCATTTTGCTGTAAAGGTAGAAATATACCGCCAAAAAGAGCAGCGACACCACCATGGTGATGATATTCTTATTGCGCATTTTGCTGCTGATGAGGGAGATGATCCACGCAATGAGACAGGAGAATGCCTGTACCATCAGCGGCAGCAGCAGGGTGCTGATGATAAAGTACACAACGCCCAGCACGGTGACAGAGTAGTTCATGCAGTATACCACACCGGCGGGCGCCATGACCAGCAGCACATAGCCCAGATCCAGCGCCAGCAGGAGCAGCATACGGCTGCCCAGAATGAACTTGGGCGCAATGGGCATGGAAAGCAGTAGCTCGTTATCCTTGGCATCAAAAAGCTGTGTCTGGGTGGCAAAGACATTGCCGATAAAGGTGAGCATAAATGCCATCAAACCGGCGATAGCGTAGTAAAGCCAGCCCAGTCCCAGCTCGTGCAGCGGCATGCAGATGGAGGAAAACATGGTGCCGAACATAATGAAGAAGCAGACGATAACATAAAGGAACAGCAGCGCCAGACCGATGCTTTTCCCTGTGCTGCTTTTTGTCTGCTTGCGGCGGCTGCGCAGCAAGGAAGCCTTGAGAGCCGCGAACTGAACCTTAAGCAGCGTTTTAAGCATTGTCGTCCTCCAGTTCCAGGAACACATCCTCGAGGGAATCCTGTCCCTTGACCTCCTCCATGGTGCCGGAAACGACCAGTCTGCCGCCCTTGATGATAGCGACCTTGTCGCACAGCTTTTCGGCGACCTCCAGCACATGTGTGGAGAAGAAAATGGCGGAGCCGCTGTCGCACAAACGCCGCATGATCTGCTTGAGCTCATGTGCTGCCTTGGGGTCCAGACCGACAAACGGTTCATCCATGATGAGCAGCTTCGGCTCGTGAATGAGGGCGGAGATGATGGCAAGCTTCTGCTTCATGCCGTGGGAATAGGCGGAGATGGGCTGCGCAAGGTCTTCGGTAAGCCCAAAAAGATCGGCGTACTCTTTAATTCTCCGTTCCCTGTCCTCCTGGGAAACGCCGAATACATCGGCAACAAAGTTGAGATACTGCACGCCGCTGAGGAACTCATACAGGTCGGGATTATCCGGCAGATAGGCGATCTTGCGCTTGCAGCCGATGGGGTCTTCCCGAATGGAAGTGCCGTCCACATAGATCTCGCCCTGTTCAAATTGCAGTATTCCGCAGCAGGATTTGATGGTCGTGGTTTTTCCCGCACCGTTATGACCGATAAAGCCGTAGATCTCCCCCGCGCGGATATGCAGCGAAAGATCGTCAACGGCTTTTTTATCGCCGTATGTCTTGGTCAAGTGTTCTATTCTCAGCATGGAATGTCCTCCGGTCGTAGTTATAATGTCAAATATATTTTACTATTTTGGTGCTTACTTGTCAATGCCGGCAGTGCATTATTCAAATAATCTTAATATTCTTGCCTAATTTTCTTGCGGGTCGCAGAAAGCCCCTGCCGTGCGGCAAGGGCTTTCTATGGAGTATTCTATTATGCTGCTTCGGTGTTTTCCTCCGGCTGCTCCGGTTCCTCAGCGGGCTCGACCGGCTCCTCCGCCGTGACCCATTCAAAGTCGTTGGCGGTGCAGATGCGGTCGTCACGCAGCGAGGACGGCTCGTAGGTGATTCCGATATAGTCACCCACATTCAGCAGGACGACCTTTTCTACCTCACCGGCGGAGATGCTGTAAACAGTGTTGCCGCCGTCCAGCGTCACATAGTACATGGTGGTGCCGTCGATGACCGCGGAGCGCAGTGCCGCAACGGTGCCGACCACAGTTTCTTCATCGGCAGGAAGCACCGGCTCCTCACCGGTATCCAGCTTGTTCTGGCGCAGCAGTTTGTAGTAGTTTGCCTGGCACTCCTCTACCGAGGTGCCGGTGGCAACGATCTGATACTGCTGAACATTGACCATTGCGTACATCTTTACCAGACCGGCATAGTCCTTCAGCGCCATAAAGTAGGTGGGCTGGTTGCTGATATTGAGCAGCAGTGGGAAGGTGGAGGTGTAGTTCAGATGCTGCACCACGCCCTCGGCGCTGTTCATCGCGCTGAATTCCTCGGCGCCCGCAATGGAATAGAAGGTAGTCTGCTTGGTGCGCTGGTTCGTCAGAATAAAGCCGATATTGGATTCATCGCTGCCCGCCGAGGTAACACCGGTATAGACATACACATCGTCATTGGCGGCAATGTAGTTGTAGCCCTCGGTGGTAACGGTCACATTCTTCTGCCCGAACAGCGAGTTGATAAAGCCGCCCTGATAGGTGCCGTAGTAATCATACTGCTCCATAATGATATCGGCGGAATAAATACCGTCCACCCAGGTGGGAATATCGGTGTAGTACTGGCTTTCGCCGGTGATGGCATTCACCAGCACGGCGCCCTGGATATCGGTGCCGCCGAACAGCCCGATCCGCTTGACCACGCGGGAGCAGACCCAGTAGGGTGTGCCCTCCTCGTCGATCTCAAAGGTCGGTTCATCAAAGATGAAGGTAGGATACTGGAACCGCAGGTGGCGGTACAGATTGCGGCTGAAATGCTCGGCGGTGGTGTAGTGCATTCCCTCCGGCAGACGAACCACATCGACCTCCTGCGTGACCATATCGATGATAAGATACGCGGGCAGACCGGCGCTGCGGTTATTCAGCCACTTGAATACATCGCCGTACCGAAGCGGTGTGACCCGCACGGGGCGACCCTTGTAATTGATCTGGGTATAGTTATCCGCTACCTCAAACTGGCTTACCATATCCGCCAGCTCGCCCAGCTTGCGGTCGCCCAGCTTCTCCGCCGAGTCTCTATCCAGCATGGGGATCTGGTCAAAGGAGATCTCCTCGATATCCTGTGTAAAGTCGCCGGTCTCCACGGTCATCAGCTTGGCATAGGCGCCGCTGCGGATAATAACGCTGGAAAGCAGCCCGCCGACCACATAGACAACAAATACCGCCGCAATGACGATAAGCGGCACGATGCAGCTGCCCTTCAGCAGCTTCCAGAAGGTCTTGCCGTTTTCCGCCTGACGGTAAATGCCGGAGGTAATGACCGCTGTGATGCAGTAGACCACCGAAATGAACAGGAAAAAGCTATAAAACGCAGCCGAGTGCAGATTGATGGGTGGCAGCTCCACATAAAAGTAAATGAAGCCCGCCACAATGGTAACGATCAGATTGATAAGGATATTCTTGCCGGAAAAGCCGGTTTTTGCCATAAAAGGCGCTCCTTTCGGATATTACATTAAAATGCGATCAGTGAGTACGGACATCGCCCCAGAAGAACAGCGCAACGGTGCCGGGACCGGTGTGGCTGCCGATGGTGGTGCCGATATTGTTGATCATGACCTTGCCGTTGAGGTGCGGGAACTTCTCCTCGACCAGATCGGCAACGGCGCGGGCGTCATCATAGCAGGCGGACATGGAGATAAAGCACTTGCCGTTATAGTCGTGACCGCCCTCGGCGTGGTTTTCCATCTCCTTGACGATCTGCTGAATGACCGCCTTTTTGCCGCGGATCTTCTGGCGGGGAATGAGGTGTCCCTCATCGTCCATGTTCAGCAGCGGGCAGATCTTCAGCGCGGTGCCAAACCAGCCGGCAGCCTTGGAAACACGGCCGCCGCGGACATAGAAGGTCAGATCGGTGGAGAAGAACCAATGGTGCAGGCGCAGACGGTTCTCCTCGGCAAAGTCACGGACTTCCTCAATGCTCTTGCCCTCGTCACGCAGATCGGCAAGCTTATCCATCAAAAGACCGTATCCGGAGGAAGCACCAAGGGAATCAACGACCAGCACCTTGTTCTCGGGGTATTTCTCCGCCAGTTCCTCGGCGGCGATGCGGGCGGAATTGACCGAGCCGGAAAGACCGGAGGACAGGCTGACATGCAGAACATCGTAGCCTTCCTTAAGGAAGCCCTCGAAGTAGGCGACGAACTCCTCCACATTCACCTGAGAAGTTTTGGTCATTTCGCCTGCCGCCATACGGGCATAAAACTCATCAAACGGCACGCTCTGTCCCAGATCATCGGGATAGCTGGTATCGCCCAGCGTATAGTGGAAGCAGATATAATGGATATCGCGGCTTTCAAAGTATTCTTTACTAAGGTCTGCGGTGGAGCAGCAGCTGAGAATGTATTTGGACATAAGGTTTACCTCCTTTTATTTTCGGGCTTTGCCCGCAAACATGTGATTAAATTATATACAAACCCCGCGGGAATTGCAACCAGTTCTTCCATTGGGCGGTCGGTTTTCACGCGCAGCTTATACCACAAGGTCACAATGCTCCTTGATATGGTATTCCCCGATATAGGCTTCCTCCAATGGGATCCAACGGTCTCTGAACGCCTGCCAGCCCGCTTCCCCGTTGCGGGCGCGGATACGCCGCTCCTGCTCCCGCGGGTCTATATCACAAAATACGGTAAGGTCGGCATAATTCCCAAAGAGCGGGTGGCAGCTGTAAGCCCCCTCCACAATGATGACCGGCACGGCGGGGATCTCCACCACACCGGCATAGTCCATCACATGGCAGTCGAAGCGCCGGTAGCCAAACGGCTTTCCCTGCTGCAGATGGGGCTGCACCTCCTCCGCGAATCGTTCCGCGTGAATATTGCCGCCCGCGGTCCCCAGCCGCTGCGGAGTACGCAGCGCAGGCGGCAGGAAGAAGTCGTCCATGTATACCACTGCGCCGCCCAGCAAGGCGGCAAGCTCCCCAGCCAGCGTGCTTTTGCCCGCCGCCGAGCGTCCCTCCAGCGCGATAATGCCAGTACCGACCGGCGATCGCCTGCGGTATTCCTCTATCACTCTTTGTGCTCTTTCCATATGCTGTCCGCCCCTTTCACTATGCTTATCATAGCATATCCCGCCGCCGGTGACAAATCCTTTGTGGTTTCTTCCCCCTCTCATTGATTGTTGCGGCGCTTCGTGCTATAATATAAGTCAATTTCCTAAACCATCATAAAAAAGGAAGCGGAAAATGAACCACAGAATCGTACTTTCCACCACCGGAACGGTGCTGTATATCGAAGCCGCCATGATGCTCGTTCCTCTGCTCATCGCGCTGGGCTTCAGCGAGCATAAGCAGGCGCTGGCGTTTTTGGCTGCCATTCTCATCGCTGCGGCGCTGGGATTCCTGCTGCGGCGGGTGTTCCCCCTGCAGCGTCCCGATATCTTCTCCAAGGAGGGCTTTGTCATTGTGGCGATGGCATGGCTTGCCCTTTCGCTGGTGGGTGCGCTGCCCTTTACCATCAGCGGAGCAATCCCCAGCTACATCGACGCTCTGTTCGAGACGGTCAGCGGCTTTACCACCACCGGCGCCACCCTGCTGACTGATGTGGAGGTACTGAGCTACTCCATAC
>JBNMIL010000130.1:0-5448 GCA_050873265.1 Angelakisella sp.
ACGCACAGCACCAGTCCCGCAGCGAATGCCGCCAGCCAGATATTGGCGTTGGGCAAAAACGAGGTGGTACCGTCGCCGCCCACCACCAGCTCGGCGTTTTTCAGCACGGCGGCGCCGATGGTGGGTCCGATGACACCCGGCACCAGCACCTGCGCCACGATGCGCAATCCCTGGAACAGACCGACCTGCTCCGGCGGGGTGTAGGTGCGCATCATCGCGCCGAAGATGGCGGTGCCGGAAAGATAGCCCATCATCATGCACAGCGAACCGAGGAACACCGGCAGCGTGCCGCGGGTAAAGTACAGAATGAGATAACCGAGAAGCAGCAGCGCGATGCCCGGCAGAATGGAGCGGCGGAAGCCGTGGGTATCGTAGCGCCTGCCGTAAAAGGCGGTGAATACCGCCGCCAGCACGATGGCGGGCGCCATGACGATCACATAGTTTGTCATGCCGAGGGATTTTTCGTAGTAAAGAATGAGGTAGGGCATGAAGATCTGAATGGAAACGCCAAAGCCCGCGAACGCCAGCAGGGTGAGATAAAGCACCCGGTGCTGCCGCATCACCGAGGGCTTGAAGCCATACAGGATACTGCCCCAGTAGCTGCCGGCGGGCGAGGGGGTGACGCGCGGCTCCTTGATAAGCCAGAAGCCGGCAATACCGATGAGAATGACCACCGCGCCGATGATGGTGAAGATGGTGACCCAGCTTGACGCCTGCTCCAGATCGAAGAACATGAAGCTGCCGAATACCACCAAAATCGCCATCATGGGCATCATGGCGTTGATGCCCTCCGCCGCGCCGCGGTTGGAGTTATCTGTGCTGTCGGTGAGCCATGCGTTGAAGCAGGCATCATTGGCGGTGGAGCCGAAGAAGGTCATGACGCAATCCATGATGATGGTAAGATTGACGCAGACGGTGCTGACCGCGACACCCGCCGAGACCATGGGACTGATGACATCGGTGCGGATAAGGGCAAAGCTGAGAATGGAAATGCCCCACAGGAGGTACCCCACGCAGATAAACACCTTGCGCTTGCCCACACGGTCACTGAGCGCGCCGATGAAGATGGTGGTAAGGGTGGCGACCACGGCGGAAGCCGAGACCATGAGGCTGATCTGCGCGGCGGTGGCGTGGAACATTTTGTAGACGAATACATTGAAGTACATATTCTCCACGACCCACGCGACCTGCCCGACAAGGGAAAAGACGGTAAGCGCCAGCCAGAAGCGCCCGCCCAGCTTGGTTTGCTGCATAAAGAGACCCTGCCTTTCGGTTTTATGGGTACAGTGTAGCACAAAAGAATGGCTTTGTCACCGCCGGAAAGAAAGTCCCCCGCGAAATTTTGGGCGGCGGGCAGAGAAAAAGACCCCGCTGGCGCGGGGTCTTTGGTGCTTTGCTTAAATATCGATCTTGCCGTAGCGCTTGCCGGTATTGGCGGAGAGGATCTCCTGCTCCACGGCGCTCTTTTCCTGCTTGGGGGCAGTCTCCGGCTTCTGCTCGCGGCGGACGGGTCCGCCGATGGCGGGCGGGTCCTCCAGACGGGGACGGCGCTCCCCTGCCGGACGGCTGCGGCGTTCGCCGTCATTGCGGCGCTCGCCGTTACCGCGACCGCCATTGCCGCGGCGATTACCACCATTGCCGCGACCGCCACGACCGCCGCGTCCGCCCTCACGGGCGCCCTCCTTGCCGCCGGTGGGCGGAACGGTGGAACTGATAACGACACGACGATTCGGCTCGACACCGGTGGAGGAGCTGGTAGCGCCCTTGACGGTAGAAACCGCGCCGTGAATGATGCGGCGCTCATAGGGGTTCATCGGCTCCAGCGTAACGCTGCGGCCGGTGCGCACCGCCTGATTGGCGAGCTTGCGCGCCAGTGCCTCCAGCGTGCGGGCACGCTTTTCACGGTAATTGCCGCTATCGATGGAAAGGCGGATATACTCGCCCTCGCCGCGGTTGGCGACAAGGCTGGCAAGGTACTGAATGGCATCGAGGGTCTCTCCCCTTCTGCCGATGACGCTGCCGATCTGCTCGCCGGCGAGCTGCAGGCGGACATTTTCCTCATAGTAGCGGGGGGTGACGGTAAAGTTGGTCAGACCCATCGCGGTAAGGATATCGGTGACATAGGCGGCTGCCTTTTCTACCTTGGCGCGCACCTCCTCGGTCGGCTCGATCTCCACGGGAGCGGGCTTTTCCTCACGGGGCTGCTTTTCCGCTTTTTCTGGCTTCTCGGGCTTTTCCGCCTTCTCCTGCTTGGGGGCGGCGGGCTTTTCGGTCTTTACCGGCTTTTCGGCACGCTCCGCGCGGGGGGCGGGCTTCGCTTCCGGCTTATTCTCCTTTTTGGGAGCCTCCTGCCGGCGGGGCTTTTCGCTCTTTACCGGCTTTTCATCGGGGACCTCTGCCCACACGCGAACCTTGGCGGGCAGCTTTTTCAGTCCCAGAAAACCGCCCTTGCGGGGCAGGTCGATGATCTCAAACTGCACCTCTTCACGAGGCAGACCCAGCAGCAGCGCGCCGCTTTCGATGGCGGCATTGGCGTCCGCGCCGGTAGCAATGATCTCTTTTATCATAATCAGTTACCTCTTTACTTTTCCGGCATCAATCGTCGATGTATTCATCGCCGTACTTTTCGGCATAGCGGCGGCGGGCTTCCTTTATCTTTTCCTTATCGGAAAGATAGGCGGTATCCTCCACCTTTTCGCCGTTCTTCAGTGCCTCCTTGGCACGCTTCTTCGCCTCGATGCGCTCCTGACGCTCCCGCTCGGCGCGCTCCTTGGCTTCCGCCTGCATCTTTTCGGCGACTTCCTTGGGGTTGTAGATCTTATTGAGGATCAGCGCCTGTACGCAGCTGAACACGTTGGAAAGCGTCCAGTAGATACCGACACCGACCGGCACCATGAAGGTAAACCAGATGGAGATGAGGGGCATAACATACATCATCATCTTCATGCTGGCGCCTGCCTGACCCATATTGGGGCTGTTCTTCATGGAAATGACGGAAGAAAGCAGCGCGGTGAGACCGGAGAGCAGCGGAATGATGACCAGCCAGTTCCAGCCGCCCTGCCAGGGGAGGTTAGGGGTGCCGGAAAGATCCATGCCGAGGAAGCCCATGTCGAGAGACTGGATCTTGGCAATGACATCGGCACCGACGCTGGAATAAGCGGCGGGGTTCTGCATGACGCTCTGGTAAATATTGATCTGGGGGGCGTAGCCGGTGGTGGCGATGCCCAGTGTGCCCGCGACCTCGGTGAGGGCGGCGATGGTCTCCTTGGAGAAGCGCAGCAGGTGGGTGAGGGGCTTATAAACTACATCCAACAGACCGAAGATGACGGGGAACTGGATAAGCAGGGTACCGCAGCCGCTCATGGGGTTGTAGTTCTCCTTGGCGTACAGAGCCTGCAGCTCCTCGTTCATTTTTGTCTGGTTGTTCTTGTACTTTGCCTGAATTTCCTGAATTTTAGGCTGAATGATCTGCATTTTGATGGTGGACTTTTGCTGCTTGAGACCCAGCGGGAACAGCAGCGCCTTAACAATAAGGGTAAAGAGCACCAACGCAACGCCGTAATTGCTGACCAGATGGTACAGACCGTACATCAGCCACCCGAAGGGGTAGCCGAAAATCGTCATAATAAAGTTCATAAAGGTGATCCTCCGTTCCCATTTTCATGGGGGATAGTCTCCCCGCCGGCGGAAGTATCACCGGCAGGGTGCTGGGACGGGTGTGCCGCCTGCTTTTCCTGCAGGGCGCCGGCAAAGGGGCGCAGGGAAAAGCGCTGGGGGACGGGATCGTACCCCGGGCGGCAAAAGGGCTGACACCGCGCCAAACGGCAGACGGTCAGCAGGCTCCCCCGAACGGGTCCGAAGCGCCGCAGCGCCGTGACCGCATAGCAGGAGCAGGTGGGGGAAAACCGGCATCTGGGTGGGATAAGGGGGGAGATGCACTTCTGATAGATCCTGATGGGCAGGATCAAAAGCTCGCTGCATATTTTTTTAAGGAGCTGCCACAGCCGCTTCATGGGGTCTCCGTCTCCCCTTTCGGGGTGCCGCACAGGGCGGTGATCTGGCGGAGCATCAATTCCTGCACCGGCTGCATTTTGCAGTGGGCGGTGCGGCTGCGGGCAACAAAGATAAAATCGTAGCCCTGCGGCAGCTGTGCTTCCAGACCGGTATAGGCGGCGCGGATCACGCGCTTGGCGCGGTTGCGGCGGACGGCATCGCCCACCCGTTTGCTGGCGGTGATGCCGATGCGGTTGTGACCCAGACGGTTCCTGGAACAGTAGGTGACAAGGACCTGTCCGGTTTGCGACCGTGCCCTGCGGTACATGCGGGTAAAGTCGCGGTTTTTCTTGATGATCGCGGTGGTTTTCATTGTTTTGGGTCCCTTCCCTGCGCCGCGGGAGAGCGGGCAGATGTGCGGTGTGCTGGACTGAGAAGAAAAAAGAAGAGGGCGTCCCTTTCACACCGCTGCCGTCGCGTTTGGTTTCCCATGTGTAGATAGTGATACTAAAAAGACGAACATTAAAAAATCAGCCCACGGCATTTGCGCTGTGGGCATCTTTCTTAGTGGGTCAGTCTGGCTCTGCCCTTGGCACGTCTGCGGGCCAGGACCTTACGACCGTTGGCGGTCGCCATTCTCTTTCTGAACCCATGTACTTTGCTTCTCTGTCTCTTTTTGGGCTGATAAGTTCTGAGCATTGTTCATTCCCCTCCTTCCGGGTCTTGGCGGCGTCTCCCGGCGCGGGAGCCTGCCAGATGTGGTCGGTCATTTGTCCCAACGCGCTATTGGGAGAGATGACCCTGCAATTTTGAATTATACCTTAAATCCAAGGCATCTGTCAAGAAAAAGCTACTGTTTCCGCGGGATTTTATCGCGCAGCCATGCCGGTTGTGGCAGGGGTAAAGCAGGGGTACAAGATGTGGGGGAGGGGAATTAAAATGAAAAGGCGTTTTCCGGTAAATATTGTTCCCATCGGTGCAGCGGGAATTATTTATGGCATAGTCTGCTGTCGCCTGACGGCGGGTGAAGTTTTGATTGCGGCTTAGTATCTCCGCCTACCGGCGGGGTGGTACTTTTGACCCGCCAAAAGTACCCAAAAGCGTTTTAGGGCTGCTGCCCTAAAAACCCGCATCGCTTGGCTGCGCTGGATACGAATATTATTTTTCTGCGATAGCAGAAAAATAAATCCGTACTGCGCGCAGATGCGCTCAAAAAGTGTCTGCGACGCATCTTTATCGCCCGCGCGCTGGAGCGCGAAGGGCGAACCACCTCCCCTCTCCCCTCCTCAAAGGAGGGGAACTAAGCCGCCAGTGGGTTAACACTTGTGGGTTAACTTCCCCCTTATACCCAAAGCACTCGGCACTTGCCGAGCAATGAAGTAAGACAAGCAGAAAGTGGGACAGGAACCCCCTCCCCCGCTTCGGGGGAGGGGAGGGAGAGGGGGCAGATGCGCC
>JBNMIL010000131.1:0-5403 GCA_050873265.1 Angelakisella sp.
GAGATAAGCTGGGAGAACGAGGTGATCCCTTCATTTTCCATCAATTCGGCAGCGTCCGGCGGGATCGCGTCATTGACCTCTGCCATATCTTCACCGGCAAGGTATTCCTCCAATTCCGCTGCGGGATCAAGGATACCGGCAGATACCGGAAGCAGCAAAAAGGCAATTCCCAAACTAAGCGCCAGCAGCGCCCTTCCAACGGATATCCTCATAGGCGCAGCAGCTCCCCTGCCATTTGCAGCAACGAGGAAAAGACTGGCATACTTATCAGCACCAGCGCGGCTTTCGCGGCAAGCTCCACCTTGGCGGCGATGGCATTTTCTCCCGCGTCGCGACAGCACTGGCTGCCCAGCTCCGCGACAATGCAGACTCCCAGCGCCTTCAGAATCAGACCTGTCAGCTCGCTTTGCTGTGATAAGTCGGAGAGAAGTTCCTCCAGCTCTGCCGATATCTCCTTTATCTCTCCCAGCAGATAAAAAAGCACGAACAGCCCGCAGCCAAGGGAAAGCAGCATGGCAAACTCCGGACGCTGCCCCCGCAGGGAAAGCGCCAGCAGCGCCGCAACAATGCAAAGGACGATCAAAGCGGTGATTTCCATAGCATCACCAGCCCGAATACATCTTTAACTGTTTGGAACAGCCCGCTGATCTCATAGATGAGCATGGTAAGCACCACAATAAGCCCCGCCAGTGAGGTCAGCATGGCCTGCTCCTCCCTGCCGGAGCGCAGCAGAACCTGGTACAGAACCGATACGATAATGCCGATGGCGGCTATTCTGAAGATGAGATCCACTTCCATGCTGTTTCCTCCGTCAGATGAGCAAAACCACCAGCGCCAGCCCGCCCAGCACCCCCAGCCTCCGGCAAAGCGTTCCCTGCCGTGCTTCCTGTTCCGCCCGGTATTTTTCCTCCTGCTGCAGTGCCGCCAGTACCCCCAACAGCACCTGCTTTTCCGCCTCCATCGGCAGCCGCCCCAGCGCTTCGGTCAACGGCTGCATTGCTTTTTGGGCTGTTTCGGTCAGATCGGTCTCCGCCAGTACCCGCCGCAGCCCGCGGCAAAAATCGTTCTCCCGCTGAGATGCCAGTGCCCGCGCAAAGGGTATTTCCCGATAGACCGCGCTCTCCGCTATTGCTGCGGCAACTGCCGCAGGCGGCTGCGCGGTCAGCTCCATCTGTCGCAGAAAGTCCCCCCAATACTGTACCAGTGCCGCCGCCATCTGTCGTCTTGCCCGCAGCCGCGCCGAAAGTGCAAAGCCTGTTCCCACCGAACCGCCCATCACCAGCACAGCGCCCAGCAGCTTCAATATCAAACTCATCTTTGCTTATCACCACACCCTTTGCCCTGCCTGCCGGCAGTCCCAGCAGATAGATATGACGAAACGCTCCGCTTTGCATCAACTCCCGCAGGACTGCGTTCCCGAAAAGCTCCTCCCTGCTGCCGCAATGCACCGTGACCGCAAACCGTGCTCCGCAGAAAAAAGCGTACCGTATCGCCGCTGCTTCCCGTTCATCAGCGATTTCATCACACATAATCACCTGCGGAGAGAGGGTGCGGATCGCCTGAATGACCGCCTCCGCCTTTGGAACACCGGATAAAACATCGGTACTGCTGCCCAAATGAAAGGCGCATTTTCCCCCGTCCCAGCCGCTCAACTCATTGCGCTCATCAATAAGCACCACGCGGTTAGGGGGATCTTCCCGCGCACCATCAGATACAAGGCGGCAGAGATCCCGCAGGACAGTAGTCTTACCGCTGGCAGGCGGTCCTGCCAATATCAGCCCACCGCCCTGCCGCCATATAGAATAGACCGTCTCGGCAGCACCCTGCACCTCACGCGGCAGACGGATACAAAGTGACTGTGCCATGCACTGCCTCGCAGCGTAGGGCTGCAAACAAACCCCGACCCGAAAGCCACCCTGTGCCGTAAAAAAGCCGTGTTCGAGCGTCTTTTCAATGCCGTGCAGCGAGTGTCCACAAAGGCAAAGCAATGTCTCCTGCACCAATTCCTGCGATGTTATAAAGCCCCGCTCTGCCGGTACAACCGCACCGGTTTTAGAAAGGAACAGTGTCCACTCCCCTGCCGTGGCTGCCAGTGGCTGCCCCGCCCGCAGGCGAAGCTCCGTCATGCGTTCTGTCAGCTCCGGCGGCACTTGCAGCAGTGTCTCCCGCAGCGACAGCGGCAGACGGCACAGCAGTCCTGCTCTATCCCACATCGTCACCCCTCCTTGTCCTTTGGTGCATCATATGGCATAGGGACAGGTTTTATGCCTATCGCCGCAATATCGAGGGCATACAAAAGCTCCGGCAGACCGCAGCCTGCCGAAGTTTCGAATTTCTTATTCCCCTATTCGCACCCGTGTTCTATTTCCACTACGGGTGTATCCTCGCCGCTCAAAGAACTGTTGTTGATTTTTTTATTTGCTGCGTGCCTTATAATGCGGTATAATTGCATAGGTAAAAGGATAAAGGGGGTAAAGCAGGTGTATTTTGAATACGGGGAAACCGAGATCTCTTATCTGCGGCAGAAAGATCAGCGGCTGTGCGAGGTCATTGACCGGATCGGGCACATCGACCGTGCGGTGGATACCGATTTGTTCTCCTCTGTTATGCATCATATCATCGGTCAGCAGATCTCTACCAAAGCGCAGGCAACCGTCTGGCAGCGCATGCAGGATACCCTGGGCGTAGTAAACACCGAAACCGTACTTGCCGCGGGAATTCCAAAGCTGCAATCCATGGGAATGACCTTTCGCAAGGCGGAATACATTACGGATTTTGCCCAAAAAGTCCACACCGGCATATTTGATCTTGATGCGGTCGAGCATATGTCCGATGCGGACGCTATCCGTGAGCTAAGCGCGCTGAAAGGGATCGGCGTATGGACGGCAGAGATGATCCTGCTGTTCTGTATGCAGCGCCCCAATGTATTCAGCTACGACGATCTCGCTATCCAGCGCGGGCTGCGAATGGTCTATCATCATCGAAAGATCGACCGCAAGCTGTTTGAAAAGTACCGCCGGCGCTTTACCCCCTACTGTAGTGTGGCAAGTCTTTATTTATGGGCGGCGGCAGGCGGCGCCATACCGGAACTGCGGGACTATAGACCAAAAGGAAATGCCAAGGGCAATAAATCCTGATCGTATCATTGCCGGAAAGCACGGGAGAAAAGTAAAAGCAAATTATTAGTACAGCACGGAACAGCCAATTATTCGGAAAATCATTCTAAAATACAATAAGGCAAAAGCCATGGTGCCGTTCCCCAAAGGAGCTGCACTGTGGCTTTTGTTTCTTTTATGTACTTATCCTTGATCCGCAGACCGTTCTTTTTGATCTCCTCTGCCTAATTCCCCCGCGCAAGCAGCGTTACATCTTTTCCAGCACGGAACAGATTTCTTGCGAGATTGCAGCCAAGTACGCCTGCGCCGAATACTAAAATCCTCATAATCATGTCTCCTTTATCTTATCTGAAATGTAAACAGTGTGATCTACGAATACACCATGTTATAATACCACTTTCTTTAGTTAGCGACAGCTAACCACTCTATAGCAGAGGACAATCCAAAAGTCAACCCATAATCACCGCAAAGGAGAACCTATTGAATTTTTACAGCCCTGCAAGGATCTCTCCGATATCGCCGTTGATACAGATGGATCGGTCTTTGATCTCATCGGGTGCAAATGCATCTCCGGAATTGATACAGGCGTATGTAGTGTTCTTCCAATCGTGGACCATGCGCCAAAAAGGATACTTGATGATCACCGGCGTATTGTAGCCGACGCCCAGCTCCAGGAACAGAATTTTTTGTCCCGCACGGGTACGGAGGAAATTTTCATACCGCTCCGCTGCCCGATGCCAGCCTTCATCTTCCACAAATTTTTCGTCGGCGCGCAGGTTCATGGTCAGTGGCTTGCCACAATGGGGACAGACCGGCAGCAACTCGGTGGGGATCCTCATATCCTTCTGCCGCTTCACCATTTCGCGAATGGTCGCTTCATTCTCGAAGGTCTCCTGACAGCATGGTTCACTGCATTGGAACAGCCCGTAATCTCCCTGTGTATAGAACAGTCGCTTTTTTTTGAAGCCTGCTTTTTGGAAGCAATGGTCAACATTTGTAGTGATCACAAAATAGTCCTTCTCCCCTATCAGCCTTAAGAGTTCCTCATATACCGGCTTGGGGGCATCTGCATACCGGTTGATAAGAATATATCGGCTCCAATACGCCCAGTGCTCCTCCGGCGTGGAAAACGGGTAAAATCCGCCGGAATACATATCGGAAAAGCCGTATTTTTCAATAAAATCTGAAAAATATCTTTGGAACCGCTCCCCTGAATACAAGAACCCTGCCGAGGTGGAAAGCCCCGCACCGGCGCCCACCACTACGGCGTCACACTCCCGCAGCGCTGTTTTCAGACGCTCGGTCTGCGCCAAGCAATCGTTTGTAAATGTCTCTGTCTTTCTCTTTGTAAACATTGAATACTACCTTTTTTATACCGGTTTGCTGTGTCATAAACTCTTTGACGGTCGAAATGGCGATTTGTGCAGCCAATTCATTCGGAAAGCGAAATTCCCCTGTGGAAATACAGCAGAACGCTACACTTTCCAGATCGTGTTCCGCCGCAAGCTCCAAACAGGAGCGGTAGCAGGACGCCAATTGCCTACAGTCCTGTGCCGATACTTGCCCGCTGATGATGGGACCGACGGTGTGCAGAATATAGCGGCAGGGCAGGTTGAATGCAGGCGTCAGCTTTGCCTGTCCGGTCGGTTCAGGATATCCCTGTTTTTTTATCAATTCCTCGCATGCAAGGCGCAGTTCTACCCCTGCGTAGGTCTGTATGGCATTATCGATGCAGCCGTGGTTTGGGATATAGCAGCCGGTCAGCCCGCTGTTCGCCGCGTTGACTATGGCATCACAGCGCAGCATGGTAATATCCCCCTGCCAGAGGTACAGCCCATGGCAAACCGGTTTTAACTTTGCAATATCGGTAATGCCCTTTGCCGCGATCTCCTCCCGCAAATAAGTATCCTGCACCGCGAGAAAGTCGTTCCCGATGGCTTTGGGCGCCCGAATGTTCATCAGCCCCCGTAAAAGCTGCCGCTGTGCCGCGGCGTCACGCGGGATCGTCCATTCACGATACCTTGGATCTTCTTCTAAAAGCGACCGGATCAGATACAGCCGCCGCTCACTTTGGTTCATAGACTTTCTCCCCTTATTGCAGCTTTTCTACCGCCTTTACCGGACAGCATTCATAGCGGGCGCCGCAGTGCAGGCAATGCTCCGTCTGTATATGGAATGGGCGCCCTGCCGTGATACATCTTTGCGGACAGTGTTTCTGGCAGCTTCCGCACCCGATGCAAGCGCCTCCGATCCGATAGCCCTTTGGCTGAGCCACTGCGCCGCCGAC
>JBNMIL010000132.1:0-5366 GCA_050873265.1 Angelakisella sp.
CTTCGTATGTAACCATGTGCATCACCCCCTCCCTGATGGAACGGGGGAAAACAACCGCCGACCGTGTGGTCGCGTCATCATAATTGTACCAGCGTTGCCGAAATATGTCAACTTTCCTGTGCACAGAATATCTTCTGCCCCCAAAAGTTACACCTGTTACAAATTCGTAACCAATTTGTGTACCTGTGGAATACACATTTGTTTATCGTTGGTGGAATTCACGGATTATTTACAATTTACTCCCCTAAAAATTGCAAAAGGGGGTTGCATTTGGTTACAATATGTAATACAATAACCATGGTAAGCGGCGGTGGAGACGCCGCACACCGAAACCAAAATAATTTAGGAGGAAAATACTATGAAAAAAGTACTCGCACTGGTACTGGCTGTTATGATGCTCTGCACCATGGCTTTCGCTGCTGATGATGTAATTAACCTGAACCCTACTAAACCCACCACTCCTTCTGAGGATACTACCGTTTATCCTTCTCTGCACCCCGGTCAGACCATTGCTATCAACCTCAAGGACACTGATGGCAATCAGATCCACAACTGGTATTTCAAAGATGGTAAGTTCGTTCCCGAGAACAATGTTCTCACCGTTACCTTTGCTAAGGGTTCTGAGCTGATTAAGTCTCAGGGTTGGGTAAAGCTCGGCGAAAACAACTATCAGTATCAGATCACCCTGAAAGACGACCTGACCAAGGTTCTCAACACCAAGGTTGCCGACCTTCAGATCTCTGCTATCACTGTTAAGTCCACCGGCTACAACGCTGTCACCATCTTCAAGGCTGCCAAGGCTACTGATTATATCTCCTATGCTGTTGGCTATGCCAAGAACGAAGTCACCGTTAAAGAGGGCGTAGTTCCCACCTTTACCCCCGGCGAGATCACTGTAATTGCCAAGACCCTCGACAAGAACGATAAGGAAGTTGCTTCCCTCGAGATCAAAGATGGTTCTCTGGTTTACACTGTGACCAAGGGTATGAGCTTCTACACTGCTACCGAAGTTCCTGCTTTCGACGCTTCCAAGGATAAGGGCTATGATGTTAACAAGACTGTTGCTGGCGGCGAGCTGCTCAACACTCTGAACCTGCCCGCTAAGGTTACCTTTGCTAAGGGCACCGATGCTGACAAGGCTCTCAATGTTTATGCTAAGACTGTTGATGGCAAGATCGTAGCTGTTGCTGCAACCACCACCGATGGTGTTATGAGCTTCACCGTTCCTGCTATGTCTCGTGTCATCATCACCAGCGCTACTCTCACCACCACTGGTACTGCTGGTCCCACCGGCTCCACCACCACCAACCCCGGCACCGGCGCTAACGACGTTGTTGGCGTAGCTGCTGCTCTGGCTGTTGTTGCTCTGGTTTCCGGCGCTGCTATCTCCCTGAAGAAATAAGATAATCTCTTAATTCTCCACTGAGAAAGTTCGCTAAGAACTAAAAAAACACCCCCCGATTTCTCCAGTCGGGGGGCTTTTCTATATACCTTCGCTTGACAAGGACACACACGCTTTTCGACGGCGCAAATCAGCGCTGACTGCGTCATCGAACCTTGAAATACGCAAGTATTCCTGCGGTTCTCTTCCTCGTCATCATCTAATTTTCGCTCGCCGAAAAGTCCTACGGAGTTTTTGCGCGGCAGAAATGCCGCCTGAGGAAGCGCGGAGCAGCAGGCAGGCTGGCGCCTGTCAATGCGACGCACAATGTCAGGCAGCATTTCTGCCCGCAAAAACCGTATGTGCTCTTGTCAAGCGAAGGTAACATATCCTGCCCCGTTGCGGCATACCCATTGGGCAAGGGGGCGGTATTATGAGGAAACGGTATTTACGGTGTGCAGCGGGCATGCTATGCGGTATATTGCTGCTGACCGGCTGCGGCAGGGCGGAAAGCGCTTCGCTTTCCCCAGCTAAAATCAAGGAGCAGCTGACCGCTGATTGCAGCTTTACGGCGGAATTTACCTACGATACCGTAGAGGGCTGCGCCATCGTGGAACGCTCCGGTGAAATGCTCTGCATCACCCTCACCGAACCCGAGGTGCTCACCGGTCTTTCCTTTGTACTGGGACCCGAGGGCAGCCGGATGCACTACGGCGGCACCGAGATCGACCTGCTCGACCACACCATTCACGAGGAGGCGCTTGCCGCCGTGCTGCAGCGCGCCCCTGCCGGCGCCGATGAATTGACCGTCACGCAGCACAATGGCAGCGTGCTTGCCACCGCCGATTGCGTGCTGTTCCATTACACCGTTGCGCTGTCGGAGGAGACCGGGTATCCCGTCTCCCTCTCGGTACCGGAGCTTTCCATCGAAATCCTCATCAGCGATTACACGCCGGCGGCAGGTGCGCTGTAATGCGGCGCACACCGCCGCTCCCCGCCGCATAAGATGCCTTGGGCGGCAAAATGGGTGGTATAAACTGCCCGCAAGCCGCCAAAACTACGGACAAGACCAAATTGCCCGTGGGGAGTGAGAAAATATGAGCGTCAAACGCGGCGATATCTATTATGCCGATTTAAGCCCCGTAGTGGGCAGCGAGCAGGGTGGGGTGCGTCCGGTGCTCATCGTGCAAAACGATGTAGGCAATCGGTACAGTCCCACCGTCATTGCGGCGGCGATCACCAGTCAGCAGGATAAGGCAAAGCTGCCCACCCATATCCATGTAGATGGCAGCGATAGCGGCTTGACCCGCAATTCCATCGTTCTGCTGGAGCAGATACGCACCATTGATAAAAAGCGGCTGAAAGAGCGCATGGGCAGGCTGGACGATACCAGCATGGCAGAGATCGATACAGCGCTTTCCATCAGCTTTGGCTTACCGCACGGCGGCACTACATAGTGCCGCCCTTTATATAGAATAAGAAAAGCCCCCCGACTGGAGAAATCGGGGGGTGTTTTTTAGTTCTTAGCGAACTTTCTCGGTGAGAGATAAGGTTAACTTATTTCTTCAGGGAGATAGCAGCGCCGGAAACCAGAGCAACAACAGCCAGAGCAGCAGCTACGCCAACAACATCGTTAGCGCCGGTGCCGGGGTTGGTGGTGTTACCATTGGTGGTGGTGCCGGTGGTGCCGGAAACGGTGAGGGTATCCTTGGTAACCAGAACGGTGCTCAGAGCAGGAACGGTGAAGCTCATAACACCATCAGTGGTGGTAGCAGCAACAGAGAGAACCTTGCCGTCAGCGGTCTTGGCATATACCTTGTAGGTCTCGTTAGCATCGGTGCCCAGAGGCAGGGTAACCTTAGCAGCAACATTCCACAGGTTGCTGTACAGAGCCTTGATGGAGGTGCCGGTGTAGCCCTTATCCTTAGCGTCGAAGGTGATAGCCTCGTCCAGAGCATAGAACTTCATGCCCTTGGTCAGGGTGTAGGTCATGCCGTTGAGCTCAACTTCCAGAGTAGCAACTTCCTTGCCAGCCTTGTTGGTCAGAGTCTTAACAACGTTGATCTTGCCGCCGAGAACATCGATAGCGGTGTCGCCCTCAGCAACGGTCAGCTCGTTGGTCTCATAACCGAAAGCATAGGAGATATACTTCTCAGCCTTGTCAGCCTTGAAGACGGAAACAGCGTTGTAGCCGGTCGCCTTGAAGGAGATAGCGGAGATCTGGATATCAGCAACCTTAACGTCAGCAGCCTTGGTCAGGTCGGACTTGAAGGTGATCTGATACTGATAGTGGGTGTCATCGGTCTTTACCCAGCCCTGAGACTTAACGAGCTCAGCGCCCTTAGCAAAGGTAACGGTAACAACATTGTTAGCAGGAACGAACTTGCCGTCCTTGTCAACATAATACTCAGCCTTAGCGCCATCAAGGTTGATAGCGATAGTCTGACCGGGGTTCAGAACGGGATAGGTGGTAGCGGGACCATCGGGATTCTCTACGGGCTTAGCGGGGTCAAGAATGATGACATCAGCCAGAGCCATGGTGCAGAGCATCATAACAGCCAGTACCAGTGCGAGTACTTTCTTCATAATGAAATCCTCCTATTATTACCTAAAAGCCGAAAAAACCGCTGTTTCATGCGGCTTTCCGCCGCAGCCCCTACACCAATCGCCGCAAAAATTGTGTGTGGAAAGTGGTGTAAATCACGATTTTTATGGGTTTTGCCGCGCCGCGATTTTCTCTGCGCCAAAATACAAATCACATGCTTTTTGCAGCACTTTTCACCCATTATATTCTATATTTATCCTCACAATGAAAGCATCAAGAAAATACAAGAAATTCATTGTTGCCGTTTTGTAACTTTTTTGTCATTCCTTAAAATTACCTCTCTTTTCGCCGTCCCAAAGTGGTGTAACCCTCCAAAAATCCCTCCCCGCCGTGTAGAATGGGGAATACGGACGAAATTTGTCGCCTGGAAAGGAGTAAAATAGTATGGAAAATATCCAAAGTATCCAAAGAACCGAAGCAAAGGAGAAAGCCGCCAGCCGCAAGGATAGCCGCGGGCGGGTGCTGCGTACCGGCGAGGGACAGCGCGGCGACGGCAGCTACCAGTTCCGCTGGAGTGAAAACGGCAGCCGCCGCACCGTGTACGCCCCCACATTGGAGGGGCTGCGGCAAAAGGAGGACGACATCGCCCGCCAAAGGCTCCTCGGCAGACTGCCCGCGGAGGACAGCATCACCGTGGGGCAGCTGGCAGAGCGCCACATGCAGCTCTGCTCCGGTCTGCGGGAACGCACCAAGCGCTGCTACCGCAACACCCTTTCCCACCTGCGGCAGGACGAATTATGGAACCGCCGCCTGCGCGATGTCACGGTGGGGGAGTGCAAGCTCTACCTTGTCCGTCTGCAAGCGGGCGGTCTGTGCTTCGAGACGATCCGCAACGAGCACGCCTTCCTTTCCTCGGTGTTCAAAAGCGCCGTGGAGGACGGCTGCGCCGCGTGGAACCCCTTTTCGTTTCGGCTGGGCTTCCTTGCGCGGGAGCCGAAAAAGGAGCGGGAAGCCCTTACCGGGGAGCAGCAGGCTGCCCTTTTGGACTTCATGGCAGGGGACAGCTACTGCCGCCGCTATCGCGATCTGTTCCTTGTCCTGCTGCATACCGGTCTCAGGGTAGGGGAGTGCGCCGGTCTCACGGCGGAGGATATCTGCCTGACCGAGGGCTTTCTGCAGGTGGATCATCAGGTGTATTATTCGCCGGAGCAGGGCGGTATGGTGTGGTCGCCGCCCAAGACCGAAAAAAGCTGCCGCAAAATTCCCCTCACCGCTCCGGCGGCGGAGGCATTGGAACGGCAGCTCATCATCGCCCGCGGGCTGGATCGGTGCGAGGTCATCGGTCACCGGCGGCATTTTTTATTTCCCTGTCTCAATGGCTCCCGCCCCCTGCACGGCGCCGATTTTGACCGGATCTTCGGCAATGTCCACCGCCGCTAC
>JBNMIL010000133.1:0-5314 GCA_050873265.1 Angelakisella sp.
CGCAGGAAAGGGGGAACCCTCTCTTGCAGGGTTCCCCCTCTTGCGGAAACGACCACGCTGGGTCGTCTCCGCAATTCAACCCCTTTCGGAGCGCCCTCCGGTATAAGAAATTTCGCTTGCTGCGGCAAGCGACCAAAGGCGCTGCCTTTGGAAACCGCAAGCCTTTTATAAAAGGCTTGACCGAAAACTCTACAAACCAATTCTCAACCTGACCCATAAGCAAGGAGGAACTGCCCATGAAAAAATACTGGCAGCTTTTTATTACCTTTGCCCGTATCGGGCTGTTTACCATCGGCGGCGGATATGCCATGCTGCCCATGATGCAAAGCGAGCTGGTGGAGTGCCACGGCTGGGCGACCGAGCAGGAAATGATGGACTACTATGCGCTGGCACAGTGCACCCCCGGCGCCATCGCCGTCAATGTCTCTACCTTCATCGGCTATAAGATCGCCGGTGTGCCGGGTGGAATCATCGCCACGCTGGGGCTGGTATTCCCTTCGCTGGTCATCATTATTGCCATTGCCGCCGTGCTGGGCAATGTTTCCGAGCTTCCCGCGGTCAGGAATGCCTTTGCCGGGATCCGTGTGGGTGTCGCCGTGCTGATGATCAACTCGGTCATCAAGCTGGCGAAAAGTGCTATCGTGGATTGGAAAGCCGTTATCATCTTTGTGGCGGTATTCGGCGGGGCGGTATTTACCCCGGTCAGCCCCATGCTCTACATTGTCGCGGCGGGTATCGCCGGTATCCTGCTGAAGACATGGGAGGTGAAAGCAAAATGACAGTGCTGCTGCGTTTATTCTGGGAGTTTTTCAAGATAGGGCTGTTTGCCGTTGGCGGCGGTATGGCGACCATTCCGTTCCTCTACGACCTCAGCGACCGCACCGGCTGGTTCACCTATACCCAGCTGGCGGATATGATCGCCATTTCGGAATCTACCCCCGGTCCCATCGGTGTCAACATGTCCACCTATGTGGGCTACGAGATGGCGGGCGTTGCCGGCTCTGTCTTTACCACGCTGGGCTTTGTCACCCCCTCCATCATCATTATTGTTGTCATTTCTATTTTCCTGCAAAAGTTCCGCGATAACCGCTATGTGGAAAGCGCTTTTTACGGGCTGCGTCCCGCCTCCTCGGGGCTTATCGCTTCGGCGGCGCTTTCGGTCACTACCGTGGCGCTTCTGACAGATGGCTGGAGCCTTGGCTCCCTGTTCGGCAGTATCCGCTGGCAGGCGGTGGCACTGGCGGTGTTCCTTGCCGTTGTCACCAACCTCAAGCAGACGAAAAAATGGCACCCCATCGTGTTCCTCGGTTTTTCCGCCGTGGTGGGCATTGTGTTCCACTTTGGCGGGGTGTAAAGCCCGCAATAAAACAATGCGGAAAAAAGCCGCCGTCCTCCCATTACGGGCAGACGGCGGGTTTTACTTTTTATCGCGCGCCCGTCGGGCGGCATACTTGCGGCGGGTGGCTTCCCCGCCCCGCAGGTGGCGCTCCTCCTTATTGCGGTCCAGCACCACCCGTACCTCGCGGTACAGCGGGTAATTAAGAAGCGGCAGCCGCTCCTGGATATCCTTATGCACCGTGGATTTGGAGATGTGGAACTCCTTTGCGGTCTCCCGCACGGTGGCGCCTGTTTCAATGATATATCGGGCAAACACGGCAGCCCGATCCTCCGGCAACCCCTTCACGATGAGATGACCTCCCCCCAGTTAGTTTCACGCGGGTTCTTGGTGCATCTATATGCGGCAGGGGCAGGCTTTATGCGGTTTCGGGCGGTCAGAGGGTACTGTCCCGTATCAAAAAAAGGAGCGTCTGCCCCGTTGTGGGAAAGATGCTTCTGCTGTTATTCAGGTATGATAGGCGGCATAGATGTGGTTCTGACCCTCCACGGGGGCAAAGCCCGCCGCACGGTAGATCTTATTCATGGCGGCATCATCGGCATCAATAAAGGCGATCATGCGGTTCGGCGCATTTGCCGCGGCAGCGGCAGCCAGCAGCGCCTCCTCATACCCCTGCCCCGTATATGCTTCATTGACCCACAGCGCGTAAGGCTCGTTTTCCTCATAGGCATAGGTCACATCAAGGTAGCCGAGCAGCCGCTGCCCCTCCGCCGCGATAAACACCCGAAAGCGATCTCCAGCCGCCAGCACCTTATCGGCAGTCCAGTAGGTCTCGGTATCGTGCAGGGCACGGTACTGCTCCTCAAAGGCGGGGCTGAGCAGCGTGATGTTATGATGGGGTTGGACGGTCGCCGCGCCCTCCCGGCGCATTTTTACCTGCTCGGGGTCAAAGGCTGCCCCTTTTTCCTCCAGCACCCTGCGCAGGGCGGTATTTTTTGGGTTGATGGCAAAATCCATCTGACAGTGCGGGTACGCCTTTTCAAGGAAAGCCAGCATCTCCCGAAAGGCGTCGCCGCTCCCGGAAAGTCCCGCCAGCAGCTCGATATACGCTTCCTCCGGCAGCACCAGCCACGCAAAAAGTCCGGTTACTATATTATCCTCCGTGACGATGTATGCTTTCGCGTTAGAGTTCTCCGTGGCGTAGTATAAGTTATTTTCGTTGTAGGTAAAATGCGGGTCTTTGCGGTCGGGGTCTGCCGCGATCTTTCGGATAAACTCCTCATAGCGTGCAAAGGAACGGATCTCTTGTATCATTTTTTCTCTCCGGTCAGGCTTCGTTGGACTGTCCGGCTTCCCTGCCGGATATGCTTATACCCTACCACATTTTTGGGGCGGGTTCAAGGGGGGGAGCTCCGGACGGCAGCCCCGCCGCCCGCTCCCCGCCCCTTGCACCGCCCCAGAAAATCTGCTATAATACAATGAGTTTCCCCCCAAAAGGGGGATTTTGTCTAAAACCTGTCCCATGTGAAAGGAGACCCCGTACCGTGGCTAAAGCCGAGATCAGAATGACCGAAGGACCCATCGCCAAACAGCTCATATCCTTTGCGATCCCGCTGTTTTTGGGCTTTTTGTTCCAGCAGCTCTACAATACCGCCGATGCCCTCATCGTCGGCAATCTGCTGGGCAACAGCGCGCTGGCAGCCGTCACCGGCACCGGTACCCTCATTTTTTTGCTGGTGGGCTTCTTCGGCGGCATCTCCATGGGCGCGGGCGTGGTGGTCTCCCGCTTTTTCGGCTCGCGTGAGGTGGAAAAGATGCGCGCCGCCATTCACACCAATATCGCCTTCGGTCTGGCGGCAGGCGTGATCCTCACCGTCGTGGGTATGCTCCTCACGCCGCAGATCCTGCAATGGATGGGCACGCCGGAGGATGTCATGCCGCAGTCGGTCAGCTATATCCGTACCTACTTCGCGGGCAGCATCGGTCTGGTCATGTATAACCAGTGCCGCGGCGTCATGCAGGCGGTGGGCGACAGCCGTCACCCGCTCTACTACCTCATCATCTCCTCCGTCACCAATGTTGTGCTGGATATCCTGCTCATCGCCGTCTTTAAGATGGATGTGGACGGCGCGGCGCTTGCCACCATCATTTCGCAGTTCGTCAGCGTGTTTCTGTGCATGGGTCGGCTGCTCAGCCCCGTTTCCGGCGAGTATCAGGTCAAGTGGCGGGAGGTGCGCTTCGACCCCGAAATGACCCGCATGATCCTCTCCTACGGTTTGCCCAGCGGCTTGCAGAATTCCGTCATCGCGCTGGCAAATGTCGTGGTGCAGTCCAATATCAATTCCTTTGGCGAAATGGCAATGAGCGGCTGCGGCGCGTATGCCAAGGTAGAGGGCTTCGCGTTCCTGCCCATCACCAGCTTTACCTCCGCTATTACCACCTTCGTCGGGCAGAATCTGGGCGCGGGCGAGCTGAAGCGTACCCGTCAGGGCGCGCGGTTCGGCATCGTCTGCTCGGTCGTCATCGCGGAGGCGATCGGCGCCCTGCTGTACTGGCTGGCGCCCATTCTCATCAAGGCATTTACGCAGGAGCCGGCGGCGATCGCCTTCGGCGTGCAGAAGATGCGCACCTGCTCTCTGTTCTTCTGCCTGCTGGCGCTTTCGCACTGTCTGGCGGCGGTCATGCGCGGCGCGGGTCGCGCGGTCATTCCCATGATCTCCATGCTGGCATTCTGGTGCGTGGTGCGCGTCGCCATCATCACGGTCGCCACCCCCATTTACCAAAGCATCGCCGTGGTGAACTGGGTCTATCCCATCACCTGGGCGCTCAGCAGCCTGTTCCTGCTCATCTATTATTATAAAGCCGATTGGCTCACCGCCCCGGGGCACCGCAGCGGCGAACCGGTCAAGCACTAAAAGCGAAACTCCCCTGCCGCGGTCGGCAGGGGAGTTTCCTATTCTTCCTCGGCAGCTTCGTTTTCGGTCTGTTCCAAATACAATTCTTCGCAATAGCGCTGTGCGTTGACCAGCTCTCGGATCGCCCGCTCTGTTGCACGCACCATGACCGAGTACATTTCCTTGTAGTCTGGTATCATTTCACCTCCCATGCATATTTTAGGACTTATAGTCCTAAAATGCAATAGGACAAATCGCCCTATTATAGAATAAACGCGGTGATGAAAATGAAACTGCGTATTCGGGATCTGCGAGAAGACCGCGACCTGACACAAATGCAAATCGCGGCATATCTGCTGTGTGACCAATCGCTGTACTCCAAATACGAGTGCGGCAAGCGGGACTTGCCCTTGGCACTGGCGATAAAACTGGCGGACTATTATCAGGTTTCTTTGGATTATCTGGTCGGACGCGACTTCCCCCAAAAGTAAATCAGCTGCTTATCAAAGGCTCTGTCAAACGGCAGAGTTTTTTTGTATCTATCACTGAGAGAAGTATAGGCTTCCTTGTGTAACGGGTAACGAAGTGGCGGCGCGGTAGTGAATGATATGCCGGTGGCATATCAGAGCCGCGCCGTGACCGAGCCGCAGCGAGAAACTGGCACGGCGCAGCCGTGACTGAGGGATTGTCAGCAGAAACTATAGCTTAGTTTCTTCTCGCCTATCGGCGTCGCAAAGCCTTATAAAAGGTTTTAACTTGTACGCCTATCCAGCGGGGAGGCACTTTTGTGCCGCCAAAAGTGCCCAAAAGCGGCTTGGGGCAAGCCCCAAGACCCCCACGCTCGTCGGACGCAACCTCCGCTTAAATCGGGCAGACCCTCCGTTACACTACGGGCAGCCTTCTCCGCTGCGGTGCGTCCTCCTCTCCCCACAAGGTCTTACGACCTTGCGGGGACCCCATTAGCCCGCTCGGAACGGGCTGCGCCGTCCCGAAGCGTGGGCTAAACGGTGCTTATAGGGTGTCTGCGACGCATTTTTATCGCCTGCCGCGCTGGAGCGCGGAATGGCGAACCACCACCCCTCTC
>JBNMIL010000134.1:0-5280 GCA_050873265.1 Angelakisella sp.
TAAAACTGGAGCTACAACGAATGGCGCAATTTCTGCGGGACGACGAGCCAATGTTCGCCGACCTTCTGGAACGCAAGTCCAACCGGGAAATCGCAGAGGAAAAGAAGCGCCTTGAGGGAGAGCTGCAAAAGGCACGGATGCGAACAGAAACTGTGTCCCGACTCTACAAAAAGGTCTTTGAAAAGAATGCGGAAGGGCTTCTTTCCGACGAGGGCTTCCTGCAAATTACCCACGAATACGATGTAGAGCAGCTTGCCTTGAAAGCGAAGATCCCACAGCTCCGGGAGCAAATTGCGGAGGTGGAGCGGCAAGCGGCCAATAAAGACAAATTTATCGCTGCCATCCGAAAGTTTATGCAGATGGACGAGCTGACCGCACCGCTGCTGCGGGAGCTTATTGACCATATCGAGGTGTACGAAACACAGGGCGTCGGAAAAAGTAGAACACAGCGAATCACAATTCACTACCGCTTTGTGGGGTACATCGACATTCCGGCAGCGCCTCTGACAAGCCATTATATCTCCGAAACAAGGCAGGGCGTGGCCGTGGAATATATCCCCGCATAACGAAGGAGAGCAAGCGAAATGCCTGCTCTCCAAAAGAAGCATAAAAAATCGAGTGTTCATAACATCAAATCCGTTATGAACACTCGATATGGTTGCGGAGGGAGGATTTGAACCTCCGACCTCCGGGTTATGAGCCCGACGAGCTACCGAGCTGCTCTACTCCGCGATATAAGGCGCCCTTTCGGGTGCCATATTATATTAGCACAGTCACACTCCCCTGTCAAGGGGAATTTTTGCTCCCCGCCGGATTTTACTCCTCGGGGGTCTCCTCGTGCTCCTCATTGCCCAGGTATTCCACCAGATCCTCGTCGTCCAGCTCCTCGGTGCAGGCGGTATGGTGGCGGCGCAGCAGTACCATCACGGCGGCAGCAGCGCCCAGTAAAGCGATCAGAACGGCTATTACAGCACCCCAGCAGCATTTTTTGTTTTTCATGGCAGTTTCGTCTCCTTTCTGCGGCTTATCGCCGTATTTATTATAATCTATTTTTCCGCAAATAGCAATCGGTCACAAAAAATGTTTTGGTATTCCCTGCAAATTATGTTATAATGCGTTTATATGCAGAATTTTCCCAAATTCTGCCCCGCTCTATTTTCGTCAAAATTCAAGGAGGCACTTTTATGAAGCCCAATTCCTGCGAAGTCCTGTCCGGCGAGTACCGCCTTACCCGCACCCTCGATTATGTCAATATGTCTCGGGAAAATGTCATCGGGCTGGTTCTCACCCTCGTCCTGCTGGTCGTGCCGGTGCTGTTGGTGCTGCCCAGCCACCCTTTCAGTCTCATGTTTTCCGCAAATAATTCCGTTTTCTCGCTGCTGTATTGCGCCGGCGCGTTCCTGCTCATGGTCGTTTCCATGCGCCTGCAGGCAAAGCTGCACGGCTTCTGCCTTTATAAGGTCTGCGGCTGCCCCGTCGAGTATGTCTCCATGGGCTTTTATCTCGTCGCCTGTACCGGACGCACCTATGTCCGCCGCAATGCGTGGCTCACCGGCACCCTCATTCCCGCCGTAGTCTGGTGCGGAATGCTGCTCGCTGCCGCTTTTGCCGTCTCGGAGCAGTGGTTCTGGATCCCCTTCTTGATGTTCCTCGTCTCCCTTTCCGGCTGGGCGGGCAAATTCGTCAGCACTGTAGTGCTGCTGCGCCAGCCTGTCGATAGCTACCTGCAGGATGACGGCGGCTCTATTAAAATCTATACCCCCGCGGAGGCTTAAACCATGGCATACTGGATGACACATCTGCGGGTAGCGGAGGCGCTGCTGCGCTGCCTGCCGGAGGATATTTCCCTCCCCCACTATTACACCGGCTCCATCGCGCCGGATTGCGGACGCACCGAATGGAACGAGGACGGCACCCCCCGCTATCTGCCCGGACGGGTCGTGACCCATTGGCTCAAAAAAGATGAAACGCTGGATCGCTGCCTCATCGACTTCGAGGGCTTCTACAATGCCCTGATGCCCACCGCCGCCGATGAGGAAGCCCGTTCCTTCTATTGGGGCTACTATATTCATCTCATCACCGACGCTATGTGGCAGGAGCGTGTGCTGCGCCCCCGCCGGGAAGCCCTCGCCGATCCCTCCAAGGAGAACATTCAGGCAATGCGCGATGACCTCAGGCGCGCCGACCTCGCCGATTATCGGGAGCACCCCGATTATGCCCCTTTGGAGGTGCTGCGCGGGATCCCTGCTTTTCCCAACCGCTACCTCGATTACTACACGGCAGATGACATCGAGGTGCAGGTGCGGGATATTCCCCTGCGTCTGGCGCGGGAAGCCGCTGCCGATCCGGCGGAAAGCCTGTGGCTCTCCCCGGAGGAGCGTGATGAATTCATTATGTTCGCCACCGCCAAATGCATGCAGATGGTACGCGCCCACATTAGCTGAACCCCAAAAAATAGCGAAAGACCGCCCGCGGGCGGTCTTTTTTCCTGCATTTCGTTATAAAGCTTGCCCGCTCATTCCCCCAGCAGCGCCAGAATAATGGAGTTGGAGAGCAGAAATCCGCGGTCGGTCAGCGCGATGCGCTCCCCGTCCGCCCGCAGCAGCCCCGCCTTTCGCAGCGGCTCGGCACGGCGCAGCAGCAGGGCATAGTCCTGCCCGTAGCGCGCGGCAAGCGCGGGGGTCAGCCCCTCCGCCAGCCGCAGGGCAAGCATCAGCGCCTCCTCCCAGTCGCCGCCCGCGCCGTCGTCCTCCGGCAGCGTCCATACATTTTCCGCCGCCAGGAACTGCGTTATATCCTCCCGGAAGCGGAACCGCCGCCCCTCATGGCAGCTTGCCGCCCCGGGACCGATGCCAAGGTAATCCCCCAGCCGCCAGTACACCGTGTTGTGGAGGCTCTCATAGCCGGGCAGCGCCGCGTTGCTGATCTCGTAGTGCCGGTAACCGGCGTCCTCCAGCACCTTATAGTAGGCAAGGTAACAGTCCGCCGCCGTGTCCTCATCGGGGCAGCGCGCCGCCATACTGCCGCGGGCAAAGGGGGTTCCCTCCTCTATCTTCAGCAGATAGGAGGAAAGGTGCGGCACCCCCAGCGACAGTCCGTACCGCGCCAGCCGTGCCGCCTTTTCGGGGGTCTGCCTCGGCGTCGCCAGCATAAAGTCCACCGAGATATTCTTAAAGTCCGCCGCCTTTGCCATCGCCACCGCCGCCTCGCCCTCGGCAGCGGTGTGCCCGCGCCCCAGCAGCCGCAGCATTTCGTCCTCACAGTCCTGCAAGCCAAAGGAGATCCGGTTAAAGCCCGCCGCCCGCAGTGCACCCAGCAGTGCCGGCGTCACCGTGTTGGGGTTCGCCTCCGCCGTGATCTCGGCGTCAGCCGCCACCTGCCAGCGGCGCCGTACCGCTTCCAGCACAGTGACCAGCCCCGTTCCCAGCAGGGTCGGCGTCCCCCCGCCGAAGTAAACGGTCTGCACCACGCAGTTCTCCGCCGGTGCCGTCTCCACCGCCCGCACCAGCGCCGTCGTGTACGGCTCCTGCAGCGAAAGGTCACACCCGCTGTAAAAGCCGCAGTACCCGCACCTGCTCCGGCAGAACGGCACATGGAAATATACGCTCAGCGCCCGCATCTCGGCATCTCCTTCCATCAGTTTTTCATGGCTGCGCACCGCCCCATCGGGCGCGCCTCCGCTCATCAGGGCTGACCCTCCGCTCCGCTTTCGGGCAGCCCTTTCCCGCTGCGGCGCGCCCTCACCAAGCCGCCGCCCCGCAAGCCGCTTTTATTTTACCACACCCGCCTTCATTCCGCCACTCCCGTTCTTGTTTTTCCCACGCCCCCGTGCTATAATAAATTGTTAATTTGTATCTTCCGGAGGAACGCCATGAGCTATCAGGATCATATCCGCAATTTTTGCATCATCGCCCATATCGATCACGGCAAAAGCACCCTTGCCGACCGTATCTTAGAGGAGACCCAGTCCGTCGCCAAACGGGATATGGAGGATCAGATCCTGGATAATATGGAGCTGGAGCGGGAGCGCGGCATTACCATCAAGGCACGCGCCGTCGCGCTGGATTACACCGCCGATAACGGCGAGACCTATCACTTCAATCTCATTGACACCCCCGGTCATGTGGACTTCAATTACGAGGTCAGCCGGTCGCTTGCCGCCTGCGAGGGCGCTATCCTTGTCGTCGATGCCTCTCAGGGCATCGAGGCGCAGACCCTTGCCAACTGCTATCTGGCGGTGGATCACGGTCTGGAGATCCTCCCCGTCGTCAATAAGATCGATCTGCCCGCCGCCGATCCCGAGCGGGTCTGCCACGAAATTGAAGATGTCATCGGGATCCCCGCCATGGACGCCCCCCGCATCTCCGCCAAAAACGGCATCAATATCCACGAGGTGCTGGAGCGTATCGTCACCGACTTCCCCGCCCCGCAGGGCGACCCCGAAGCTCCCCTGCAGGCGCTCATCTTCGATAGCATCTACGATAGCTACCGCGGCGTCATCGTCTACCTGCGCGTCATGCAGGGCACGCTGCGCACCGGCAGCACCGTCCGCCTCATGAGCACCGGCGCACAGTTCACCGTGGTGGAATGCGGCGTCATGGGCGCTACCAATCTCGTCCCGCGGCAGCAGATCTCCGCCGGCGAGGTCGGCTATTTTACCGCCAGCATCAAAACGGTTGCCGATACCCGCGTAGGCGATACCGTCACCAACGCCGAAAATCCCGCGGCGGAGCCGCTTGCCGGCTATCGCAGCGTCAATCCCATGGTGTTCTGCGGCATTTACCCCGCCGATGGCGCCAAGTACCCCGACCTGCGGGAGGCGCTGGAAAAGCTCCAGCTCAATGATGCCGCCCTCTCCTACGAGCCGGAGACCTCCGCCGCCTTGGGCTTCGGCTTCCGCTGCGGCTTTTTGGGGCTTCTGCACATGGAGATCATTCAGGAGCGTCTGGAGCGGGAATTCAACCTCGACCTTATCACCACCGCCCCCAGCGTCATCTATCACCTCACCCTCACCGATGGCACCAAGATCGCCATCGATAACCCCACCAACTACCCCGATCCCTCCACCATCGCGGAAGCGGAGGAGCCGTATGTCAAGGCAAGCATCTTCACCCCGCCGGAGTATATCGGCGCTTTGATGGCTCTCTGCCAGCAGCGCCGCGGCATCTACAAGGATACCAAGTACCTCGACCCCACCCGTGTGGAGCTGCACTACGACCTGCCCCTTGCCGAGATCATCTACGATTTCTTCGATGCCCTCAAGAGCCGCAGCCGCGGCTA
>JBNMIL010000135.1:0-5232 GCA_050873265.1 Angelakisella sp.
CTGCTCTGATGCTCCCACAAAATATCCTCGTTGGTGGGGCCGAACATCCGGTTAGAGAAAGCCGCCGAGAGGAAGCTGCCGGGAGCATATTCGCCAGCTTCCTTGATATAATCGGGGGCAAACCCCGTTTCTTTCGCCATTTCCCGAATGATCTCCGCGTCATAACACGGGATGCCCAGCTTTTCCGCCACCTTTTTGCCAATGGTGCGTCCGCCGCTGCCAAACTCACGGCTGATGGTAATCACTCTGTTTTTCATTTAGCATTCTCCTTTCAAAGTGCCTGTGTTGGTATCGGAAAGTTCACGGTAGGTCTGCCGAATGAAGAAAATTGCAATGATAAACGTCAGAAGATCCGCTGCCGGGAACGACCACAAAAGACCGTCCAGCCCGAAGAAGACCGGCAGAATAATGGGCAGCGACACGCCGAAAATGATCTCGCGGGTCAGAGAGACAACGGTGGAGGCAAAGGCCTTGCCCAACGCCTGCAAGTAGATGAAGGTACCTTTATTCAGTGTTGCCAATGGCATCAGGCACAAATAGGTACGGAAGCATTTGACCGTGAAGTCCGCATAGTAGGCGCTCTCATTGGCTGCGCCGAACAGCATGGCGATCTGCAGCGGGAAAACCTCCACGATCACCAGCGCGACAGCACCAACGATGAACTCTGAGAGCAGCAGTTTCGAAAACAGAGCCTTGACCCGGTCTTTTTTTCCAGCGCCTACATTGTAGCCTGCGATCGGGATACACCCCGCCGCCATGCCAATGGCGATGGAAATGGCAATCTGGAAGAACTTCATAACAATGCCGAGGACGGCAAGCGGAATTTGTGCATATTCCGTCTGCCCGAAGATGGGGTCTTTCGCACCGTATTTCATACACATATTCTGCACCGCCGCCATGGAGATGACCAACGAGATCTGCGCCAGAAAGCTGGTAAGTCCCAGCACAAGGAACTTGGGGATCAGCTTCCCGTTCAAGCGGAAGCTGCTCTTTTTGAGCTTTACGACCTTCATGTGCCGAAGATACCAGATGGACAGTGCCGCCGTCAGCACCTGACCGATGACGGTAGCCACCGCCGCGCCCATCATGCCCCAGCGGAAGCCATAGATGAAAATAGGGTCGAGGATCACATTGGCAATGGCGCCGGAAACAGTGGCGATCATGGCGAATTTGGGGCTGCCGTCACTGCGGATCACCGGGTTCATGGCCTGCCCGAACATATAGAACGGGATGCCCAGCGTGATATAGAAGAAGTATTCCTTTGCGAACGCATGGGTCTCCTCGTTGACCGTTCCGCCGAACAGAGCAAGGATCGGCTCACTGAAAATGAGGTAGACTGCCGTCAGCACAAGGCTGCTGACCACGCAAAGCACCACGGCATTGCCAACGGACTTATGCGCATCCTCGCTGGCGTTTCTCCCCAGTGCGATGCTCACAAACGCGCAGCAGCCGTCACCAATAAACACGGCGATTCCGAGCGCCACAACGGTCAGCGGGAACACCACTGTAATGGCTGCGTTGCCGTAGGAGCCAAGGTAACTTGCGTTCGCAATAAAAATCTGATCGACAATGTTGTAAAGTGCCCCCACCAGCAGGGAGATGATGCAGGGGACGGCATATTTGCCCATGAGTTTTTCGATACGCTCCGTCCCCAAAAACTGATTTCCGGTATCCATTCCATTCACCTTTCTTTCAAAAAAATAAGAAAAGCGCAAAACCAGCTTTCATCTGGATTTACGCATTTCTGCCACACGATCTTTTTATAAAATTGTCCGTCGTTTAACCACCTTTCACCTGTTTTCATAAAAAAGCGTGTGGCGTTTCTGCAACTGGATTTACGCAGAAACGCCACACATTGTATGTCTATTATAGCGGATAGCCCGCAAAATTTCAAATGTTTTTTGCATTCTCATTTGCAATCCCAGATCAGCACGCACGCCAATCCGTGCAAAAACCGGCACTCGCTTTTGGGGCGGGTGCCGGCTCCTGTTATTCTGTCATGTACTTGGTTTTTCGGCGTAAGTTTGGCGTAAATCCGCTTTTGCACACTCAAAAAATCAAGCAATTTCAAGGCATTGCAGTGTCTCTTAGTACATGCCGCCCATGCCGCCGGTGGGATCACCCATTGGGGGCGCGGGAGGGGTCGGCTCCTTCTTATCGGCAACCAGACTCTCGGTGGTCAGCACCATCGCCGCGATGGAAGCCGCGTTCTGCAGGGCGCTGCGGGTCACCTTGGTCGGGTCAACAATACCCGCGGGGATCATGTCGCAGTACACCTCGTTGTAGGCGTCAAAGCCATAGCCCACCTTGCCGCTGCGGCGGATGGTATCAATGATGACGGAGCCCTCCAGCCCGCCGTTGGCAGCGATCTGACGCACCGGCTCCTCCAGTGCCTTCAGCACGATGCGCACGCCGGTCTTTTCGTCGCCCTCTACGGCCTCTACCAGCTTCGCTACCGCTTCGGTCGCGTTCAGCGGCGCTACGCCGCCGCCCGCTACAATGCCTTCCTCTACGGCAGCCTTGGTCGCGGCAAGCGCGTCCTCAATGCGGAGCTTCTTTTCCTTCATCTCCACTTCGGTGGCAGCGCCCACCTTAATGACGGCTACGCCGCCGGCGAGCTTCGCCAGACGCTCCTGCAGCTTCTCACGGTCATAGTCGCTGGTGGTGGTCTCTATCTGGCTGCGGATCTGCGCTACGCGCTCCTTGATCTCCTCGGAGCTGCCCGCGCCGTCCACGATAATGGTGTTCTCCTTGGTCACCTTCACCTGCTTGGCATGACCCAGCTGCGCCATGGTGGTCTCCTTCAGCTCCAGTCCCAGCTCCTCGCTGATGACCTCGCCGCCGGTCAGGATAGCGATATCCCGCAGCATTTCCTTGCGGCGGTCGCCAAAGCCGGGTGCCTTCACGCCGACACAGGTAAAGGTGCCGCGCAGCTTGTTGACGATGATGGTGGAAAGCGCCTCGCCCTCAATGTCCTCGGCGATGATGACCAGCTTCTTGCCCGCCTGCACTACCTGCTCCAGCAGCGGCAGGATCTCCTGAATGGAGGCGATCTTCTTATCGGTGATGAGGATATAGGCGTCATCAATGACAGCCTCCATCTTCTCGGTATCGGTCACCATGTAGGGGGTGATGTAGCCGCGGTCGAACTGCATACCCTCGACCACCTCGCTGTAGGTCTCGGCGGTCTTGCTCTCCTCCAGCGTGATCACGCCATCGGCGGAGACCTTCTCCATCGCGTCCGCGATCAGCTTGCCGATCGACTCATCACCGGAGGAAACGGTCGCGACACGCGCGATATCGGCGCTGCCGCTTACCTTCTGGCTGTGCTCCACAATGGATGCGACAGCGGTATCTACTGCCTTCTGCATACCCTTCTTCACGATCATGGGGTTGGCGCCGGCGGTCACATTCTTCATGCCCTCCCGTACCAGCGCCTGCGCCAGCAGGGTGGCGGTGGTGGTGCCGTCGCCGGCGGCATCGTTGGTCTTGGTGGCAACCTCCTTTACCAGCTGCGCGCCCATGTTCTGGAACGCGTCCTCCAGCTCAATATCCTTGGCGATGGTCACGCCGTCGTTGGTGATGAGCGGCGCGCCGTATTTCTTATCCAGTACTACATTGCGTCCCTTGGGACCCAGGGTGATCTTCACGGTATCCGCCAGCTGGTCAATGCCTGCCTGCAGCGCCTTGCGGGCGTCCTCGCCGTATGCTATCTGCTTTGCCATAAATAAAAGCCTCCTATTCGCTTAAAAAAACTTGGTTTATTCTACAATCGCCAGTACATCGCCCTGGCGCAGGATGGTGTAGGTCTCGCCGTCCACCTTTACCTCGGTACCGGCATACTTCGCCAGCAGCACACGGTCGCCGACCTTCAGGTACATCTCTACCTTTTCGCCGTCCACCAGACCGCCGGGACCCACTGCCACTACCTCGGCAATGCTGGGCTTCTCCTTGGCGCTGGGCGCCAGAATGATGCCGCCCTTGGTGGTCTCCTCCGCTTCCAGCATCTTGATCACGACTCTGTCTGCCAAAGGTTTGATCGTCATAATTCTATCCCTCCGTAAATGTTATGATATACTCTGTATTTTTAGCACTCATTCATTCCGAGTGCTAAACTATATACTATTGTAATCATTTTCGCAAAAAAATCAAGGGTTTTTCCGCACTTTTTTGCTTCCGGCGCAAATTTTACAATCCGTTCAAATATCGCCGCCCCGCAGGGCAAGTTTTCCTTGCCTTCGCCATAGATATATACCGTAATCTTTCTTCCAAAAGACCGGCGGCGCGGCTTCCGCTTTTTCCGGGCTGCCCCTTCGCTGCGCTGCGGGCAGCCCGTCCCCGCTCCGCCGCGCCGCCTTATCATAGCACTCTCCCCCGCTGTTCCATTCCCCACCGTCCAAAGGAGGCTTTGCCATGCTGCGTTTCTTTAAGATGCAGGGCTGCGGCAATGATTATATCTTCATCGACTGCCGTTCCCAGTCCGTCCCCCTGCCGAATGTTCTTGCCCGCCGTATCAGCGACCGTCACACCGGCATCGGCAGCGACGGGCTGGTGCTGCTGCTCCCCGCCGAGGGCGCCGATCTTGCCATGCGCATCTTCAATGCCGACGGCAGCGAGGCGGAAATGTGCGGCAACGCCATTCGCTGCGCCGCCCGCTATGCCTGGGACAGCGGCTGGGCAAACCACGAGCCGCTCCGTATCCAGACGGCGGCAGGGCTGCGCATTTTATGGAACGCCCCGCAGCATACCGTCACCGTTGTCATGGGGCGTCCCTCTCCCCTCTCCGGCGCGGCGGTGCAGTGGCAGGGGCAGCCGCTCACCCGCCTTTCGGTCGGTAATCCCCACGGCGTGCTGTTCTGCCCCGATGTGGGGCAGTTCCCTTTGGCGGCAGCCGCCGCCGAGATCGGCAAAGCCGCCCGTCTCAATCTGGAGGTCGTGCAGCCCTTGGGCGAAAACCGCCTTAAAATGCGGGTCTGGGAGCGGGGCAGCGGCGAAACGATGGCGTGCGGCACCGGTGCCTGCGCTGCGGCGGCTGCCGCCGTCCTGAAAAAGCACTGCGAGCGGGGGCAGCCCATCACCGTGCAGATGGCAGGCGGCACCGTCTCGGTGCGCTGGCTCAGCGACGGCAGACTGCTGCTGACCGGCGACGCCGAGTATGTCTTTCACGGCGAGTGGCAGGAGGACTAAGCCCCGCCGCCGCTTCTCTTTCCGAATTTCCGCTAAGCTGTAAAC
>JBNMIL010000136.1:0-5068 GCA_050873265.1 Angelakisella sp.
CAGCATATGCTCCAGCAGGGCACGCTCGCTGACCGAGAAATAATCGAAGCTGTCGACCCAGATATACTTGCCGGCGAACCAGTCCTTTTCGGCGGCACGGCGCAGGGCGATGGTCAGCTCGTCCAGGGGGTCGTGGAAGCGCTGCGCCACCAGTGCGGCAAACGCTTCGTAGATGAGCGCCATATCCCGCAGCTTTTCGCCCAAAGCTCCGTCGGTCTGCCCTGCCAGCTCCGCCACACCCCGCGCATCGATCCCTGCCCGTTTAAAATCCGCCACGGTTTGCAGCATATCGCCCAAAAAGCCGGTGTGGCCCGCCTGACGGCGGTAAAGCGTGAGCTGCTCGCGCACCTCATCGATGGCTTCCCGCATCAGCAGGGCACGGCTGACCTCATCGAGGGGGCGCAGGGCAAGCCCGCCGCACTCCCGAAAGATATTTTCGGCAAGGCGCGGGAAGCTGAGCAGGGTGACATATTGCTGCTCGGCACCGGTGAACAGGGCGCTGACGCGGCGCTCCATCTCGAAGGAGGCGTGCTCCGGCACCAGCAGCAGGACGCTTTGCTGCCGCGCGGCGGCTTCCTTTATCTGACGCAGCACCTCGGCGGTTTTGCCGGAGCCGGCTTCGCCCAAAATCATACGCAGCATGGGGGAACTCCTTTCGGGGGTGGTTTGGTAGGGAGTTAAGGGGAGGTTGGCGGGGGCGGGAAAGGCAGCCCGCAGGGCGCGCCGCCGCAGGCGGCGTAGGGGCGGCGCAGCCGTCCAAAGCGCCCCGCAGGGGCGCTTTGCCCTGCGGGCGGGGAGCAGAAAGCCATGCGCCCTTTGCCGAACCCTGCGGAGTGGCATAATCCTACAGTTTAATTGTAGCACACATTTTGCCGCAGGTACAGTCCTTGGAGAGAAAAAGCGAACAAATTTTCTTTTTTGTAATATTTCCGCCATTTCCCTGTCATTTTCCGTACAGAAAAAGCCACCCGCTCCCCTTTTTACGAGGAAGCAGGCAGCGGGCTTTTGAGAATAAAATTTCAGGCGAGGGAGAAGTTGACGCCCTTATAGCGCAGACGGATCTTATCGGCGATCATGGCAATGAACTCACTGTTGGTGGGCTTACCGCGGAGGTTATGAATGGTATAACCGAAATAGGAATTGAGCACATCGACATCGCCGCGGTCCCAAGCGACCTCGATGGCGTGGCGAATGGCACGCTCCACACGGGAGGCGGTGGTCTCGTTCTTCTTGGCGATGGCGGGATACAGCACCTTGGTGACGCCGTTGATGATATCCGGCTCCCGCACCGTCATAATGATGCCGTCACGAATGTACTGATAGCCCTTGATGTGCGCCGGAATACCGATTTGCAGAATGATCTCGGTGACGACGGTCTCGAGATCGACCTGCTGTGCAGTAGGCTGGGTCATCTGGCTGAGGTCGCCCGCCAAGGTATGACCGCACAGCATTTCCACGCGGTCGGCGAGGATCGCGGGATCAAACGGCTTGACGAAGTGGTAGGCGGAGCCTGCGCGGATAAGCTGGCTGGAGATGCTGGGGGCATCCACGCTGCTCATGGTGAACATTTCGGGGCGGGTGCCGCACTCCCCGCGGGAGACCGCCATCAGCACACCGAGGGCATCGAGACCGCTTAAAAACGCTTCCATCAACACCGCGCGGGGCTTATACTCCTTGATCTGCTCCAGCAGATATTTACCGTCCTTGCGGCAGATGACCGTTTCGAAGCCCTTGGCTTCCAGCGCTGTCTTGCAGCTCTCGCAGAATTCGCCGGCATCATCGGCGATCAACAAATAATTGCGGTTATTCATGTTAACTCCTCCTAAAATGTTTGGTTATCCGGCCGTTGATTTGATATTACCATAAATTGTAAAAGATTTCAACACATATTTCAGATTTTTCTGAAAAATTTTTCTCCAGCTTTTACCATTATTAGATGGTATACGGCAACATTGGAGGAGATTTCGAGCCGGTTCGATGGATTTCGTGACGATTTGGCAAAAAATAAATAATCGTGGAGAATATGGGATATCGGGGACGGACGGCTTTGTGGGAAATAACATTTCCAAAAAAGGAATGGCGCGTGGGACGGCTGCCCCTGCCCGCCGTAAGTTCCCCTTTCAGGTGTACTTTGCCATATACTCTGCCAGCGGTGGGATCGTCTCCGCCCGCCAGTAGGCAGAGCAATCGCGGGTGCGCTCCAGCAGGCAGGTATTGTACATCTCCCGCCGCAGCGTAGCGGGATCGTGGAAGGTCGTCCAGTCATCGAGCAGGTCGTTGATCTCGCTTTCGGTGTATCGGCGTGCCGGTTCCACCTTGCCCAACAGATAGTAGAGGGCAAGGAGCTTCTTTTTGTGCTTGGCGGGCAGCGCCGTCAGCTGCTCCTTTTCGTTCAGAAAGGGTCTGAGTTCCGGAATATCGCAGGTTGGCATGGGGGATCGCCTCCTTTTTCTTCTTTTGTATTGTATCACAAAGCAAAAAGAATTCCAACCGGTGAAAGCGCGCTTTCCGTAGACAATCCACGGCTTTTTGCGGTATAATAGAAATTGATACACCACGGAAATGAGGTCTTGCCATGAAAAAGATACTGATGCTGGGCACCGGCGGCACCATTGCCTCCGAGATCACCGAAAGCGGGCTTTCGCCGCAGCTGACCACCGAGCAGATATTACACTACTGCCCCGATATCTCCGGCTTTTGCCATGTGGACTGCCGCCAGCTGTGCAACCTGGACAGCACCAACATTGCGCCGGCGCACTGGCAGCTGATGGCGGACGCCATTCGGGAGGAATATGACCGCTACGACGGCTTTGTGCTGACCCACGGCACCGACACCATGGCGTACACCGCCGCCGCACTCAGCTACCTGATCCAGTACAGCAAAAAGCCCATTGTGCTGACCGGTAGCCAGAAGCCCATCAATCTGGAGATCACCGACAGCAAGACCAACCTGATGGACGCCTTCCGCTATGCCGCGAGCGACGAAGCACACGGGGTCGCCATCGTCTTTAACGGGCGGGTCATATTGGGCACCCGTGCCCGCAAGACCCATTCCAAGAGCTTTCAGGCGTTTTCCAGCATCAATTATCCGGAGCTGGCGGTCATTCAGGACGGGCGGCTGCTTTGCTACATTACGCAGGAATACCGCGAGCAGCCGGTCTTCGGCACACGGCTGGACCCTGCCGTGGGGCTGATCAAGCTGGTGCCGGGGCTGGAGGCAGACTTCCTTGCCTATATGCTAGAGCGCAAGGACGGTGTGGTGATCGAGAGCTTTGGCGTGGGCGGTATCCCCTCCACCGGCGAACACAGCTACTATGAGGTCATCGGCGACGCGGTGGCAAGGGGCAAGACGGTGGTGATGACCACACAGGTGCCCAATGAGGGCAGCGACCTGCTGCTGTACCATGTGGGCAACCGGCTGAAAACCAACCTTGATGTGCTGGAAGCCTATGACATGACGACCGAAGCCGCCGTGACCAAGCTGATGTGGATACTGGGGCAGACCCGCGAGCGGCGGGAGATCGAGCGGCTGTTTTACCGACCGGTCAGCCATGATATCCTGATAAAAGCAGGAGAAAAATAAGCGGATAAAAAAGCACTCCCCCGCCGTTTTGCGAAACGGTCGGGGGAGATATTATTTTGCGCGAGGACCGGTACTTTTACACCAGACGGTCGGAGAGATACCACAGGGCGAAATTGAAGTAGACCAGAATGGAGAAGGCATCGGTGATGGTGGTGATGAGCGGCGATGCCATAATAGCGGGGTCAAGCTTCAGGATCTTTGCCAGAATGGGCAGAATGCAGCCCAGCGACTTTGCCATGCAGATGGTGAGCATAAGTGTGCCGGAAACGACGAGCGCCACCTGCGGATCGTGGTACTGAATGATAATGCGGATAAAATTGACGGTGCAGAGCGCCAAGCTGCACAGCAGGGCGACACGGATCTCCTTCCACCATGCCTTGGTGAAGTCGCGGGGGGAGATCTCATCGAGCGCGAGACCACGAATGATCATGGTGGAAGCCTGACTGCCGCAGTTGCCGCCGGTATCCATGATCTGCGGAATGAAGGTAACGAGCAGCGGGATACTGACAAACGCCGCCTCGTAATACTCCAGCATGGCGCCGGTGACCATAGCGGAGAGCATGAGCACCATGAGCCAGATGATGCGGTGCTTTGCCAGCGTGATGACGGGGGTACGCAGGTAGGTATCATCACTGGGGGTCATACCTGCCATCTTTTCAAAGTCCTCGGTGTTCTCATCCTGAATGACATCGACGGCGTCATCGATGGTGATGATACCGACAATGCGGTTTTCACTATCCACGACCGGCATGGCAAGCATATCGTACCGGCTGAACATCTTGGCGATCTCTTCCTGGTCATCGTGGGTGTGAACATGAATGGGGTTGGTATCCATCAGGGTGTCGATTATGGTTTCCGGCGCGGTGAGAAGCATCTCCCGCACCGTAACGACACCCAGCAGCTCCTTGCGGGAGGAGGTGACATAGCAGGTGTAGATGGTCTCCTTATCCACGCCGTGCTCCCTGATGATCTCGAATGCCTTGGCAACGGTGATGCCGCTGCGGAAGTAGACATACTCGTTGGTCATCAGGCTTCCGGCGGAATCCTCGGGATACTTGAGGTACTGATTGATGAGCTTGCGGTTGGCGGGCGTCGAGTTCTGCATGACACGCTTGACCACATTGGCGGGCATTTCCTCCACCAAATCCACATAGTCATCCATAAACAGGTCGTCCAGAATGTGCTGAAGCTCGGTATCGGTAAGCGTGCGGACGATCTTTTCCTGAATTTCCGGCTCCATGTAGGAGAATACCTCTGCGGCAGTCTCCTTGGGCAGTAGACGGAACAGACGGTTGAACTGGTCGGCGTCCTCCTCATTTTCCAGCTCCTCAAAGAGCTTGGCGAGGTCGGCTTCCTCCATCTGACCGATAAGCTGCTTGACGGCGGAGTACTTTTTCTCCGCCAGCAGTTCCAAAATTTCCTCGTTCATCGGCGAACCTCCTTATGCGGGCAGGGCGCCAAAGAACAACGCCGTGCCCGTTACTA
>JBNMIL010000137.1:0-4998 GCA_050873265.1 Angelakisella sp.
AACCTCACCGAGGAGATCACTACCCGCGCGCGTTAAGACAAGCTCTTTGCGAGAGAAATAGTTTCTTTGGTCAGCCCGACGCCTCCGGCGTCGGGCTGCCTTTTGCCCTCGGCGGGGCTTGCAAAGGAGGGGAGAGACGCCCGCAGGGCGCTTCGGCGCAGCCGAAGCAGGCGGCGCAGCCGCCATAGAGCCGTCCCGCGGGGCGGCTCGCCCTGCGGGCGGTTTGCCCCCTCCCGCGGACCCCGCCATGGGCAAAGATCCCCGTTCCGGCACCCCGCATTTTCCGCCAACCGTCACATTCCGTTTACAAAACCAACAAGAAATCCCCGCCCCGCTATGCTATACTGGCAGCATCGGGTGTTCCGCCGTTCCGTCTCCAAAGGGGTAACAGGCTGGACAAACCTGTTGTTTTTTGGTATAATACTAATTTGTGAAAATACGCCGGAAAGGAGGACGCCCCATGCAGAAGGAAAATAAGACTCCGCTTGCCCCCAAAAGCGAGCCGCAGAACACCGAAGAGCCGGTGGATACCGCGGCGGCGATGAAGTACTTTGAAGCCGCCGAAGCAGCAGCAGAAGTCGGCAAGGAGATTTTAGCTTCCCGCAAGCCGAGGAAGCCCAAAAAGCAGAAAAAAGCGAAAAAGCAGCCGGAGCCGGAGGCGTCCGTCCCGCCGGAGCAGCCCGCCGCGGAACCGGCGGAGCAGCCGGAAGCGGCAGCAGCGCCGTCGCCCAATGGCTGGCAGCCCTCCCAGCCGGAGGAAGCGCCGCCCAAAGCGGCGGAACCGGCGGAGCCTGCCCCTGCCGAGGAACCGGAGGAAAGCGCCCAGACCGAGCCGGAGATTGTTCCGGACGAACAGCCGGAGAAGGAGAAAAAGGCGCAGAAGCCGAAAAAGCAGAAGAAAGCAAAGCCCGCCAAAGCCCCGAAAGCACTAAAGGAGAAGCGCCCCACCGCCGCCGATGTATGGAACGGCATGGAACGGGACTGCGCCTACATTGGAATGCAGCTTTTGCGGGAATATCATAGCGTCCGCCGCAGTATCAGCCATGTGCTGGGCAGACTGCGGGAGCGGGTGCCGCTGCTGTGGCGCAACCTCAAGGGGCGCGTCTCCCGCCATACCCGCCACTTTACCGATGAGATGCTGTTCCCTTACCGTATTCTCCACGACGAAACGGCGGAGCTTGCCGCCGCCCTGCGGGATAAAACACCGGAGGGTAAGGCGGGCAGAAAGCAGGCGTGGCGGGATTACGGCAGAGCTGTCGTCCGCCCCTTGAACCGCATCGCGAATTTCTTTGCCCCCATCATCGGGCTTGCCATCTTCGCAGCGGTCATCGCCTACTTCAATCAGTTCACTTTCGCCCTGCGGGTGGAGTACAACGGCGAGCTGCTGGGCTACATTGCCGAGGAAAGCGATTTCTACGAGGCACGGGACGCCATGCTGGATCGCCTGATCAACGAAGAATATATTCCGCCGGAGGATACCATTCCCACCCTTTCACTGGCAGTCACCAAGGAAAAGGAGCTGCTGACCAGGGAAGAATTGACCGATGCCATCATGCGTTCCTCCGGCAACGAGCTGGTGGAGGCCTCCGGCTTCTACCTCGAGGGCAAGTTCCTCGGCGCCCTGCAGGACGGCAACGAATTCCTGCTGTACATGGATAAGGTGCTGAGCAACTACCGCACCGGCGAGGAATTCGAGACGGTACAGTTCACCAAGAATATCCGGCTGGAGGACGGCGTTTATCCCGTCAGCTCGCTGATGAGCGTTTCCACGCTGCAAAGCTATCTGCGCAGCAATAAGGAGCTGCGCCGCAGCTATACCGCCCGTGCCGGAGAGACCATCGAGGGCATTGCCAAGCGCTATGGCTTGACGGTGGAGGAGATGTACGACCTCAATAACGAGCTGGAGGAATACCTCACCGCCCTGCGTCAGCAGCAGCTGGGGTACGATCCCGATACGGTCGTCCTGCCGGATTCCGGCACCTCCGCCGAGGAATGGAACGCCCGCTGGGACGGCATCACCCAGAACGGCGAAACTCCGCTGGAGACTGCCATCAACAACGGTATGATGCTGTATATGGGGCTTTTGTACTGGCCGGACGATCTGCCGGAGGGCGCCGCCGAGGAGCTGGCGGCAGCCGCCGGAGACCGCAACGCCCTGTACCGCCTCCAGTATGGCATCACCGATGAAACGGCGGAAGCGCCGGACGACGATACCCCCGCTGTGCCGGAGAACCCCGCTGCCAATGATAGCAGCGACGCCGCCGAAAATACCGATCCGGCAGCGCCGGAGCAAAACGGCGACAGCGACAGCAATACCGGCACCCCGCTGGAGACCATCGAGCTGACCCCGCTGGAGCAGGTACCGCTGCAGGGCGATGAGGAGCTCTTGGTAGTACAGATGGATGTGGAGCTGGGAATTCAGGTCACCCGCCGCGAGACATATACCGCGCGGGTCGCCTACGGCACCACCTACCAGTACAATAACACCAAGCCCAACGACTGGGTGCAGACGATCTCTGCCGGCATCTACGGTCAGGACGAGGTGGTGGCGGATGTCACCTACATCGACGGCGAAAGAGTGGGTGAGACGGTGCTGAGCCGCACCCGGCTGAAAGACCCCGTCAATCAGGTCGTTGCCCGCGGCACCCAGTCCATTGATGACTACTTTGCGAACACCGGCGGCAACTTTATCTGGCCTGCCGATGGCGGTTACTTCTATGGCTCGCTGGGCAGCTACGGCGGTCATACCGGTATGGATATCGCCTGTCCGCTCGGCACTACCGTCCGTGCCTCCAAGGCGGGCACCGTTACCACAGCCCTTAACTACGGCTGGAACTACGGCTACGGCAAAACGGTGGTCATCAACCACGGCTACGGTCAGATCACCCGTTATGCCCACATGTCGAATGTTGTGGTCTCGGTCGGTCAGTATGTCAAGCAGGGTCAGATCATCGGCTACAGCGGCAGTACCGGCAATTCCACCGGTCCGCACCTGCACTTTGAGATCCGTATCGACGGTGTCATCAAAGCGCCGGAGAACTATATCGGCAAATACTACAACCGCTGAGAAAACAGCGAACAAAGCGTTTTTCCACCCCCGACAAGGCCACTGTCGGGGGTGCTTTTCTATCCCGAAGCGGCGATTGTAAAGTTTTCGGTCAAGCCTTTTTCAAAAGGCTTGCAGTTTCCAAAGACAGCGTCTTTGGTCGCCCGTCGCAACGGGCGAAATTCCTTAGCGCAGTCTCAAAAATATCGCCAGATATTTTTGATGCAAGCGGCTTCTACAAACTTTCCCCACAGTATTCCGGAGGGCGCTCCGCAGGGGGTGAATGACGAAAATGACCCTGTGTGGTCGTTTTCGTCAGAGGGGGCGACCTGCAAGAGAGGGCGCCCCCTCACCTGCGACTTTTACAAGCTGCCCTTTCACCGAGCAGGTGAAAACAATCGGTTGGTGTCTTCGTTTTCAGGAGAGCACCTCCTTACTTGCACCCTATACAGACTATCCTCCCTCCGAGTAAGAGGGAACAGCCGATTTGTGTTTTTATTACCCGCTGGTGGCAGTAAGGCTGACCTGCAAGGTCAGATCGGTCTGCGGGGCGGCGCCGAGGGCATAGACGGTCAGTGCGCCGTCCTCATTGGCGGCGACAAGGGAGCGGACGCCCTGCTGCCGCAGAGCGGCAAGCTGCTCGGCAGCGGGGCGCAGCTCCACCATGGTCTGGGCGGTCAGTCCCGCCAATTCTGCCCCCTGGGTAAAGGGCTGGCTGCCGCTCCAGCCTGCCGCCGACAGGGTGATGCTGCCCAGCCGGCAGCCGGCATCGCCGGTCTCGCCCTTTTCACCTTGGGGTCCGGCTTCGCCGGTATCTCCTTTTTCTCCCTTTTCGCCCCGCTCGCCGTTAAAACGACCGGCTTCGGCATCTGCCCGCAGGGCATCTGCCGCCGCAACGGCGGCTTTGGTCTCTGTCAGCAGCGTCTGCACCAGTGTGGCGGTCGGCTCCTCCGGCGTGTTTTCGGCGGGCTGGGCGCCGGTACAGACCAGCCCCAGCGAGCAGCTCATCGTCGGCAGGACGACCTCCTGCGCGCGTGTGCCGTACACGCCCACACGCAGGTGCGTGCCCGCGACCCGCAGGCACTCCCACGGGATAAAGCATTCATTCTCCGCGCCGAGCAGACAGCTGATGCTGACCGAACCAGCGGTGAACACGGCGGTGCGGTCGAGGCTGTCCCACTCCGGCGAAAAGCAGAACCGTACCGGCACCGCCCGCACCATGCCGCTGGTGAGCAGCTCGGTTTCCGTGGGGGTGATGGCGGCGCCTGTGACTTGACAAACGATCATAAATTTTCCTCCTTGAAAAATATCCCCTGCACTAATACGGACAAAACGGGGGAAATTTGCAGTGAAAGTGTTGAATTCGCACAAAGTTTTACAATAAGTTTACGGGTTTGGAAAATGGTGGAAGGCTTGGGGGATATAAAAAGCCCTCCCTGTGTAAGGGAGGGGGGCAGACGAATGGCTGACGGGAGGGTTGACGGCAGAGAATGGGGTATTAAATGTTGGCAACCCCTCAGTCACGGCTACGCCGTGCCAGCTTCTCGCTGCGGCTCTGATATGTCACCGGCATATCATTCACTACCGCGCCGCCACTTCGTTACCTTACACAGGGGAGCCTTTTAGTGACTGCATTGTGCCGCCGCTTCGTTACCCTTTCCACAAGGGAGGCTTTGGGTTAGTGCAAGGGGATCGGACAGCGCGCCACCTCACCCCGGAGGAAAGCGCGGTTTATGGAGATACGCGGCGAGGGGCGGGGCGAAACGGGCGGCTTGGACAAAAAATTTACACTAAATTTACAAGGTATGGTATTTTACCTTGACAAAGGGACGGTAGGGGCGTAAAATATAACGGAATAATTGTAGAGAGTTTACAAATTATTTGTTCAATTTACCCCTCCCCCGCAGCGGGGGAACTTTTACGATACATTCATAAGAAAGGATGGACCCTGA
>JBNMIL010000138.1:0-4815 GCA_050873265.1 Angelakisella sp.
AGGATTCGAACCCTCGGCACGTGGTTTTGGAGACCACTGCTCTACCAGCTGAGCTATACCCCTATATCACGCTTTGAAGGCGTATCCATTCAGTGCCAACAAACAAGATTATACACAAAACTCGCCCCTTTGTCAACAACTTTGTCACTGTTTTTTACACAATCGTATAACTTAAATTTTTTTAGTCACACTTCGCTGCCGATTTTACATATTCGTATTACTTAACTGAGATACAAAACGGGCTGTTTTTTCCGAAAGCATGCCGATGAGCGTCCCCTCACCGCGCTTTCTCTCTTTGCAAATTCTCCCCGCACGCATCATACAATAAACCATCTGTAGATAGGAGGTTTTTTATCATGGAAGAATATCGTTTCGGCAGTCGGGGCGCCGGCGTGCAGCTTTTGCAGCTGGGGCTTTCGCGCGCGGGCTACCAGACCGGCAGACTTGACGGCAATTTCGGCAGAGGAACAGAGGAAGCCCTGCGGCAGTTCCAAGCGGCGCAGGAGCTGCCCGTCACCGGCACCAGCGATGCCGCCACCTGGCAGGCACTTATGCCGTGGCTCACCGGCACACGGTTCGTGCAGCTCCAATCGGGGGATACCTTCTGGCGGCTTTCCCAGCAGTACGATACCAGCGCCGCCGCCATTGCCGCCGCCAACCCCGAGCTGGACCCGCGGGAGCTGCGCCCCGGGCAGACCGTCGCCGTGCCGCTGGGCTTCCCCGTGGTGCCCACCGATATCGCCTTTACCTCGCAGGTGCTGGAGCTTGTCCTCACCGGTCTGCTGCTGCGCTATCCCTATCTCGGCTCCGGTGCCATCGGCAGCAGCGCGCGGGGGCTGCCCCTCTGGTCACTTTCCATCGGGGAGGGCGATACACAGGTCTTTTATAACGCCAGCCACCACGCCAACGAGTGGATCACCACCCCTGTGCTGCTCGCCTTTCTGGAGGAATACTGCATGGCACTGCTGGACGGTGATACCTTGTACGGCTACGATGCCACCGAGCTGTACCGCCGCACCACTCTCTCCATCGTCCCCATGGTGAACCCCGACGGCGTTGATCTTGTCACCGGGCTGCTACAGGAGGGTCCATGGTACCAGCGTGCCCGTGAGTGGGCGGAAAGCTACCCCGCCATTCCGTTCCCGCTGGGCTGGAAAGCCAACCTGAACGGCGTAGACCTCAACCTGCAATATCCCGCCGGCTGGGAGGAGGCGAAGCGCATCAAGGAGAGCATGGGCTTCACCTCCCCCGCCCCGCGGGACTATGTGGGCGCCGCCCCGCTGACCCAGCCCGAGGCGCTGGCAGTCTACCGCCACACCCTCCGCAATGACTTCCGGCTCACCCTCTCCTATCACGCGCAGGGCAGGATCATCTACTGGCGCTACCTTGATTACCTGCCGCCCCGCAGCGGCGAGATCGCCCGTGCCATGGGGGAAGCCAGCGGCTACTCGGTGGAGGAAACGCCCTCGGTGAGCGGCTACGCGGGCTACAAGGACTGGTTTATCCAGACCTATGACCGTCCCGGCTACACCATCGAGGTCGGTCAGGGCATCAGCCCCCTGCCCCTCACCCAGTTCGGTGAGATCTACGCCGATAACCTTGGTATTCTCGTCCTTGGGCTTGCCCTTGCCGCCCAGCCGGAGATCGAACCGGCGGAGGAGCCAGCCGCCCCTTTTTCACCTGCTCGGTGAAAGGGTAGTTTGCACGGCGCAGGAAAGGGGGAACCCTCTCTTGCAGGGTTCCCCCTCTTTGCAAAACAATCCACCGGATCATTTTGCAAATTCAACCCCTTTCGGAGCGCCCTCCGGTATAGGAGATTTCGCGCTCTGCGGAGCGCGACCAAAGGCGCTGCCTTTGGGAACCGCAAGCCTTTTATAAAAGGCTTGACCGAAAATTTTACAGAAAAAGGCTCCCCACCTCTCGGCAGGGAGCCTCATTTTTATTCCTTACTTCTTCCCGTACAGCCCACGCTTTACATAGGTGGTGTGCAGGATATGGTGCGCCAAATGACTGCCCGGCTCGCCCAGATAGTCGGCGTACAGCTCCTTCACCACGGGGTTCTCGTGGCTCTTGCGCAGCGTCATCGCCTCGTCCTCATGGTACAGCGCCGCCGCGCGCAGACTGCGCAGATCGGTAAAGTTGCGCACATCGCCGCTCTGGTGGGGCTGACCGCCGCCGTTGACGCAGCCGCCGGGGCACGCCATCACTTCTACAAAGTGATACTCCGCCTCGCCGCTCTTGATGCGGTCCAGGAGCTTCGCCGCGTTGGCAAGTCCGCTGGTCACGGCGACCTTTACCTTGGTGCCGGCAAGGTCATACTCCGCCTCCTTGATGCCCGCGATGCCGCGGACTTCATGGAACTCGGGACGCGCCAGCTCCTTGCCGGTCACGATCTCGCTGACGGTACGCAGGGCGGCCTCCATTACGCCGCCGGTGGCGCCGAAGATATGTCCCGCGCCGGAAGCGATGCCGAAGATAGGGTCAAACTCCTCATCGGGCAGCTCGTTGAACATGATACCGGCACGGCGGATCATATCCGCCAGCTCACGGGTGGTGATGGAAATATCCACATCGGGCAGACCCACGGCGCTCTGACCGTCGCGTCCGATCTCAAACTTCTTGGCGGTGCAGGGCATTACGCTTACTACCACAATGTTCTTGGGGTCAAGACCCGCCTTCTGGGCGTAATAGGTCTTGATCAGCGCGCCGAACATCTGCTGCGGGCTCTTGCAAGAAGAGAGATTATCCACAAAGTCGGGGTAATAATGCTCGCAGAACTTGATCCAGCCGGGGGAGCAGCTGGTGATCAGCGGCAGGGGACCGCCCTCCTTCAGGCGGTGCAGCAGCTCGGTGCCCTCCTCCATGATGGTCACATCGGCGGCGGTATCTACATCAAATACCTGATCAAAGCCGAGGCGGCGCAGCGAAGCCACCAGCTTGCCCTCCACATTGGTGCCGATGGGCATGCCGAAGCACTCGCCCAGCTGGGCGCGCACACTGGGGGCAGGACCCACAATGACCGTCTTGGTCGGGTCGTTCAGCGCAGCCCACACCTTGTCGGTGTCGTCCCGCTCCCGCAGGGCGGCGGTGGGGCACACGGCGGTACACTGTCCGCAGGCAACGCAGGCCGTCTCGGAAAGGGGCATATCAAAGGCGCAGCCGATATGGGTGTCATAGCCGCGCTCGCAGGTCTCAATGACGCCGGCATACTGGTTCTTCTGGCACACCGCCACGCAGCGGCGGCACAGAATACACTTGCTGTTATCCCGTACCAGGTGGGGCATGGAAGCGTCCACCAGCTCGTTCTGCTGCTTCTTGGTAAAGCGGTCCATCTCCACGCCGTATTCACGGCACAGCTGCTGCAGCTCGCAGTCGGTGCTGCGGGGGCAGCTAAGACAGTCGGTACGGTGGGTGGAAAGGATCAGCTCCAGCGTGGTGCGGCGGTACTTCTGCAGGCTGGGGGTGTTGGTAAAGACCTCCATACCCTCGCCCACCGGCATCACGCAGGCAGCCGCCAGACCGCGGGCGCCCTTTACCTCGCAGACGCAGATGCGGCAGGCGCCGATGGCGTTGATCTCTTTCAGGTAGCACAGGGTGGGGATACGGATACCGGCAAGGTGCGCGGCTTCCAGAATGGTAGCGCCCTCGGGAGCGACCACGGGAATGTTATTGATCTTCAGGTTTACGGTATTCATTTATCGGTCACTCCTTTCTTATCGTTTTACAATGGCGTTAAAGCGGCAGGTATCCATGCAGGCGCCGCACTTAATGCACTTGGCGGCGTCGATCTGATGGGGCTTTCTTACCTCGCCGATGATGGCGTTTACGGGGCAGGCACGGGCACAGGCGGTGCAGCCCTTGCACTTCTCCTCCTCTATGACAAAGCGGGTCAGCTTCTTGCAGACGCCGGCGGGGCAGCGCTTCTCCACGCAGTGTGCCTCGTACTCGTCACGGAAGTAATGCAGGGTGGAAAGCACGGGGTTGGGGGCGGACTGTCCCAGCGCGCACAGGCTGTTCGCCTTGATGTAGTAGCACAGCTCCTCCATCTCCTTCAACAGCTCCAGCGTACCGTTGCCGCTGGTGATCAGCTCCAGCATTTCCAAGAGGCGACGGGTACCCACACGGCAGGGGGTGCACTTGCCGCAGCTCTCGTCCACGGTGAATTCCAGGAAGAACTTGGCGATATCCACCATGCAGGTGTCCTCGTCCATCACGATCAGACCGCCGGAGCCCATCATGGAGCCGATGGCGATGAGGTTATCGTAGTCGATGGGGGTATCGATGAGCGAAGCGGGGATACAGCCGCCGGAGGGACCGCCGGTCTGCGCCGCCTTGAACTTCTTGCCGTTGGGGATACCGCCGCCGATGTCCTCGACGATCTCCCGCAGGGTGGTGCCCATCGGGATCTCCACCAGACCGGTATTGTTGATCTTACCCACCAGGCAGAAGACCTTGGTGCCCTTGCTGCGCTCGGTGCCCATGCCGGCAAACCAGTCGGCGCCGTTTAAGATAATACGGGGGATATTCGCCCAGGTCTCTACATTGTTCAAAATGGTGGGAACGCCAAACAGACCCTTGACCGCCGGGAACGGGGGACGGGGGCGCGGCTCGCCGCGGTGTCCCTCAATGGAGGTCATCAGCGCGGTCTCCTCACCGCAGACAAAGGCGCCGGAGCCAAGGCGCAGCTCAATATCGAAGGCAAAGCCGGTGCCGAAGATGTCGTCACCGAGGAAGCCGTACTCTCTCGCCTGCTTAATGGCGATCTGCAAACGGTGAATGGCGATGGGGTACTCGGCACGGACATAGATATAGCCC
>JBNMIL010000139.1:0-4793 GCA_050873265.1 Angelakisella sp.
AAAGTACCACCCTGCCGGTAGGCGGAGACATTAAGCCATAATTAAAACTTTGCGACGCCGGCAGGCGAGATGGGACTATCACCTTAGTCTCTGCCGTCAATCCCTCAGTCACGGCTACGCCGTGCCAGCTTCTCGCTGCGGCTCGGTCACGGCGCGGCTCTGATATGCCACCGGCATATCATTCACTACCGCGCCGCCACTTCGTTACCCTTTACACAAGGGAGCCTTTTGGCAGCTGCGCTCGCCACTTCGTTATCTTACACAGGGGAGCCGAATTTGGGTCGCGGGGAGAGGGCGCGGGAGCGATATTTGCCGAGGAGCGCGCCGCGCAAAGCTGCCAAAAAGCCACTGAAACAGCGGAAAAACCGCGTAAAACCGTTTGACAAGCCGTGTGGGATATGCTAAAATATCAAGTGCCGCATGCGACGGGCTTTTTTAAGTGTGTCCCCGCGAGGGTCACCGCCTGTTTTTCGCAGCGAGATTAAAGAAAGAGGCTACACAATATGTACGCAATCTTTGAAACCGGTGGCAAACAGTACACCGCAAAGGTCGGCGATGTGCTGTTCATCGAAAAGCTGAACGCCGAAGTCGACGAGACCGTGACCTTCGAGAAGGTTCTTGCAGTCGGCGATGACACCGTTACTTTCGGCACCCCCTATGTGGAGGGTATGACCGTAAGCGGCAAGGTGCTCAAGAACGGCAAAGCCAAGAAGATCACCGTGATGACCTACCGTCCCAAGAAGGACAGCAAGCGCAAGATGGGTCATCGTCAGCCCTACACCAAGGTAGAGATCACTGCCGTAGGCGCTGCCGGCGAGGAAAAGCCCGCCGAGAAGAAGCCCGCCGCCAAGAAGGCTGCCGCTCCCAAGGCTGAGGGTGAGAAGAAGCCCGCCGCCAAGAAAGCCGCTGCCCCCAAGGCTGAGGGTGAGAAGAAGACCACTGCCAAGAAGGCTGCCGCTCCCAAGGCGGAGGGCGAGAAGAAGCCCGCTGCCAAGAAGACCGCAGCAAAGAAAACTGAGGAGAAAGGTGAGGTGTAATTTATGGCTCATAAAAAAGGTATGGGTTCTACCAAGAACGGCCGTGATTCTGAGTCCAAGCGTCTGGGCGTAAAGCGTGCTGACGGTCAGGCTGTTCTGGCTGGCAACATTCTGGTCCGCCAGAGAGGCACTCACATTCATCCCGGTGAGAATGTAGGGATCGGCAGCGACGATACTCTGTTTGCTCTGGTTGACGGTCGCGTCAAGTTTGAGCGCATGGGTAAAGAGCGCAAGAAGGTTTCCGTTTACCCTGCTGAATAATTTGGCACAAAGACAAGGTCCCGGAGTGTGAAAGCCCCGGGATTTGTTCTTGTAAGGGATAACTGCCGTGCCTTTGGGGGAAAATCCCCATAGCGGCAGAGAAGATAAAAGCGAGGAACAAGATGTTTGTAGATAAAGCGAAAATTTCCATTAAGGCAGGGGACGGCGGCAACGGCGCGGTCTCCTTCCACAGGGAAAAATTTGTGGCGGCGGGCGGTCCCGACGGCGGCGACGGCGGACGCGGGGGAGATGTCATCTTCCAGGCGGATACCAACATGAGCAGCCTGATCGGCTTCCGCTACAAGAAAAAATATGCCGCCGAGAACGGGCAGAACGGCAGCGGCGCGCGGTGCAGCGGCAGAACCGGCGAAAGCCTTGTCATCAAGGTGCCGAAGGGCACCGTGGTGCGGGAGGCGGAAAGCGGTCGCGTGCTGGCGGATCTTTCCGGCGATGAGCCGGTGGTGGTGGCGCGCGGCGGCAAGGGCGGCTGGGGTAACCAGCACTTTGCCACGGCGACCCGTCAGATCCCGCGGTTTGCGCGCCCCGGCTACCCCGGCGAGCGCTTTGATGTGGAGCTGGAGCTGAAGCTCCTTGCCGATGTGGGACTATGCGGCTTCCCCAATGTGGGCAAGTCTACCCTGATTTCGGTGGTAAGCGCCGCCAAGCCCGAGATCGCCAACTACCACTTTACCACCCTGACCCCTGTGCTGGGCGTGGTGCGGGTGGACGGCGAAACCAGCTTTGTGATGGCGGATATTCCGGGACTCATCGAGGGCGCCAGCGAAGGGCTGGGGCTGGGACATGAGTTCCTGCGCCATGTGGACCGCTGCCGCCTCATCGTGCATGTGGTCGATGTTTCCGGCATTGAGGGACGCGATCCCATCGAGGACTTCAAGACCATCAATACCGAGCTGCGGCGCTTTAACCCCGAGCTGGCGGAGCGCCCCATGCTGGTGGCGGGCAACAAGTGCGATATGGCGACCGAGGAGCAGATAAAGACCTTCCGCGACTATGTGGAGGGGGAGGGCTACCGCTTCTTCCCCATCAGCGCCGCGACCCGACAGGGCACCGAGGAGCTGGTGCAGGCAATCGCCGCGGAGCTTGCCAAGCTGCCGCCCATTGTGCGTTACGAGCCGCAGCCCATCACCGAGGAGGAGCGCCTGAAGGCGACCCGCCGCAACGAGTTCACCATTGAGGTGGTGGACGGCGTATATGTGGTAAAGGCGGACTGGCTTGCCAATGCGCTGACCGGCGTGAATATGGAGGACTACGAATCGCTGCAATACTTCCAGCGGGTGCTGATCCAAAGCGGCATCATCAAAAAGCTGGAGGAAATGGGCGTGCAGGAGGGCGATACCGTAAGTATCCTCGACTTTGAATTTGAATATGTGAAGTGACGATATGACCGAGAATAAAAACTTTGACCCGCGGCAGCTTGCCGCCCTTGACCTTGCCTTTGTGGGGGACGGGGTGTACGGCTTGCTGGTGCGGGAGCGGCTGGCACGCGGCGGCAGCCGACCGGTGGGGGAGCTGCATCGCATGGCGGTGGAATATGTGAACGCCGCGGCGCAGGCGGCAGCCTATGACCGCATAGCCCCGCTGCTGACCGAAACCGAGCAGGCGGTATACCGGCGCGGCAGGAACGGCGGGGCGCACCCGCCGAGGAACGCCAAGGCGGGTGATTACGCCAAGGCGACCGGTCTGGAGGCGCTGTTCGGCTACCTGTACTTAAACGGGGAACGGGAGCGCCTGCGGGAGCTTTTTGAGACGATAGCGGCACAGAAGGAACAGAACTGAAAAACGGAGGACGGGACGATGAAGAACCGTGAATGGCTGCGGCGGCTGCCGATGGATCTCCTGATGGATATTGTGGGCGGTTTGATCTACGCGGTAGGTCTGAACTGCTTTGCGAACCCCAATGACATTGCGCCCGGCGGAATGTCCGGCGTTGCGGTCATTCTGAATTACCTGTTTGATATCCCGATGGGTACGACCATCTTCTGCGTCAATATTCCGCTGCTGCTGTTGGCGTGGCGCTTTTTGGGGCACGAATTTACTCTGCACAGCTTAAAGACCATACTGGTATGGTCGGTGCTGGTGGATCTGGTGGCACCCTACCTGCCCACCTACGCCGGAGATAAGATACTGGCGGCGCTGTTCGGCGGTGTGTGCATCGGTGTGGCGGTGGCGCTGGTTTTCCTGCGCGGTTCCACCACCGGCGGCACCGATATCGTCAGCCGGCTGCTGCAGCGGCGCTGGCCCTTTATGCCCATCGGCAAGACGATGATCGCGGTGGACGCGGTGATTGTCGCGGCTTCGATGGTGGTCTTTAAGAATATCGAGACCGGTCTTTACGCGCTGATCGCCATTTATGTCAGCGGCAGCGTGATCGATACCATCATGGGCGGTCAGAACACCGGACGCATGGTGCTGATCGTCAGCGATGAGCACACCGCCATTGCCAAGGGCATTATGGAAAAGATGGGGCGTGGCGCCACCCTGCTGAACGCCACCGGCGCCTACAGCGGCGCGGAGCGCCATGTGGTGCTGTGCGCCGTGCGCAACAATGAATATCCCCGCCTGCGGGAGCTGATCCGGCAGTACGACCCCAAGGCATTCCTGATAACGACCAATGTAAACGAGGTGCTGGGCGAGGGCTTTGCCTCGCTGAACGCCAAGAACCTGACCTGACCGCGGAGACGATAACAATGCGAATTCGATATAACCCCGAAGCCCGCCCCGAGCTGGCGGCATGGGAATACTATATAGACGAGCCGGAAAAGTTGCGTGGTCACTGGGTGGAGCGCTTCCCCCGACGGCAGCCGATGGCGCTGGAGCTGGGCTGCGGCAAGGGCGGCTTTCTGGCGCAGATGGCGCCTGCCCACCCCGAGAAAAACTATGTGGCGCTGGACCTGAAAAGCGAGATGCTGGTGCTGGCAAAGCGCAAGGCGGAGGAAGCCTACGCCGCGGCGGGGCTGCCGATGGATAACCTGCTGATGACGGCGGTGGATATCGAGCGGATCCTGCTGATCATGGACGAGAACGACCGCTTTGACGAGGTGTACATCAACTTTTGCCCGCCCTGCCCCAAGTGCCGCCAGCACAAGCACCGGCTGACCCACCCGCGCCAGCTGGAGCGCTACCAAAAGCTGATGACCCCCGAGGCGAAGCTCTACTTTAAGACCGATGACGACGACCTGTTTATGGCGTCGCTGAGCTACCTGGAGGAGGCTGGCTGGACGCTGGATTACTGCACCCACGACCTGCACCGCGAGGGCGCGCCGGCGGAAAGCCCCCGCACCGAGCACGAGGAGATGTTCAGCAGTCAGGGAATCCTCATCAAATATTTTATTGCCAGCCCACCGAAAGCCGAATAAACCTTCGATTGACAAGGACACACATGCTTTTCGGCGATGCCTTCCTTCGCCGAAAAGTCCTGCGGAGTTTTTACACGGCAGAAATGCTGTAGGGGGAAGTGCGGCGAAGATGGCAGGC
>JBNMIL010000140.1:0-4691 GCA_050873265.1 Angelakisella sp.
GTAGTGGACTTTGCCGTTCACTCGCCAGACAAAGATGACGGCGGCATTTCCAATCCGCACTTTCATGTCATGTGTCCTATTCGCCCCATTGAGCCGGACGGCAAGTGGGGCAATATGAGGATTTGGACGAGCTTACCCCCTACGCGCTGCGGGAGCTTGTCAAGGCAATCTACATTGAAGCTCCGGACAAGTCCAGCGGCAAGCGGCATCAGGGCATCCGCATTTCCTATGACCTTGTGGGCTTTATCCCCGTGGAAGAACTGCTGAAACAGGAAACGGCGTGACCGAAGCCACGCCGTTCCTGAGAAAATACGATATTACTTTCTTATGACCCCCGACCATTCGGGCGGGGGTCGTTTTATATGTTGTTATTCCATACCAATACCGGATACCTCACCGTTCACGGTAAATGCGCTCACCGTCCCATCGGCGCCGGTCACCAGCGCCACATCCTCCAGTGGGAAGCGGTACACCCCCACCCGGATGCCATCCTCGGTATGCCCGGTATCTCCGGCCTCGCCGATTTTATCTCCCTGCTTCACGGTGTCGCCGGTCTTTACCGCCACCTGGCTGCAATGGGCGTACAGCAGATAGCAGTCCTCCTGCTGCACCAGTGCCAGCCTGCCGTAGCCGTAGTTCCAGCCAATATCCGCGGCCCAAGCCACCGTTCCGTCCTTCATGGCGGTAATGGGGGCGCCAAGATCGGTTTTCAGCATCAATCCACCGTTTTCCTCGGTGATCTCAGTGATATTGCTTACCGGCCTGGCATAGTCCTCGGCAAAGTATTGGTGGAATTCCTCATTGCTCAGTCCGGCCACAGCCGGTTCTTTTCCGCAGCCTGCCAGCAGCATCAGCACCGCCGCCAGCAGGATCATCCATTTCCTCATGGGGGTCCCTCCTTTTGGTCAGATGTTTTCTCCGTACAGTCTCATCATAACCTGTTCCCAAAGGAATGTAAACCCCATACAGTAAATTATTTGTCAGCAAATGATGAAAAGCCGTCCTCTGTTGCCAAAAGGACGGCTTCTGTTTTGGCTAATTTGTCAGCTTATACCCCATACAGCAGCTCGCCGTAGGTCGGCATCGGCCACAGATGGGCAGGGCACATCTGCTCCAGCGCATCGGCGGCCTGCCGCAGCTCGTTCATGGCGGGCAGCAGCCGGTCCCGCGCGTACAGCGCCTTCTGCTCCTCGGTGCCGCTGGGGAAATCCCGCAGCAGGTTTTCCAGCAGGGTGCAGCCGGCCAGCAGCATATCATTGTAGTTGGAAACCTGCGTCCCCAGCAGCTCCTCGGCCTTGCAGCTCAGCAGCGGAGAGATCTCCTGCTTGGCGCGGCTGGTCTGCCCCAGTTCCCGCAGGGCGGCCTGCCCGGCGGGCAGGATCTGCCGCCGCACCATTTCTGCCATGGTGGCGGCCTCTATGCGGATGCACTTGGCATAGGTCTCATAGTGGATCTCCTGACGGCTGGTCAGCTCCGCAGCGGTAAAGATGCCGTGCTTCGCGAAAAGCGCTACATTCTTTTCCTCGGTCAGGTGGGCAAAGGCCTCCGGCGCGGTACGCAGGTTAAGGAGTCCCCGGCGTTCCGCCTCCTGCTGCCATTCCTCGCTGTATCCGTCCCCGTTAAAGAGAATTCTTCCGTGCTGCTCCAGCGTTTCCTGCAGCAGGGTGCGCACCGTATTCTCCCGGTCGGCGCTCTGCTCCAGCCGGTCGGCATAGCGGCCCAGCACCTCGGCCACGGCGGTATTCAGCACCGTGTTGGGGTCGCTGATGGACTGGCTGCTGCCCAGCATACGGAACTCAAACTTGTTGCCGGTAAAGGCAAAGGGAGAGGTCCGGTTGCGGTCGCTGTCGTCCTGCCGCAGATGCGGCATCACCGGCACCCGCATCTCCAGCTCCTTCCGGGCGGCGGCGGTGCTGCCCTCGCCGCAGGCGGCCTGCATCAGGGTGTTCTGCAGCGCCTCCCCCAGGAAGATGGAAAGGATGGCGGGCGGGGCCTCGCTGGCGCCCAGGCGGTGGTCGTTGCCGGCGGTGGCTACGGTAATGCGCAGCAGCGCCTGGTATTCATCCACCGCGGTAATTACAGCGGCCAGCATCAGCAGATAGGTCAGGTTGTTCGCCGGGTCGCTGCCGCCGTCCAGCAGGTTGCGGCCGGTATCGGTCACCAGCGACCAGTTATTGTGCTTGCCGCTGCCGTTCACTCCGGCAAAAGGTTCTTCCGCCAGCAGGCACACCATGCCATGCTTCTGCGCCATGCGCTGCATCAGCTCCATGGTCAGCTGGTTGTGGTCGGCGGCGATGTTGACCGTGGCAAAGATCGGTGCCATCTCATGCTGGGCGGGCGCGACCTCGTTATGCTCCGTTTTGGAGAGGATGCCGAGCTTCCACAGCTCCTCGTCCAGTTCCTTCATGAACGCCTGCACACGGGGCTTGATCGCGCCGAAATAGTGATCGTCCAGCTCCTGCCCCTTGGACGGGCGCGCGCCGAACAGCGTGCGACCGGTGTTGATCAGATCCTTGCGCCGGTCGACCACCGTGCGGTCGATCAGGAAATACTCCTGCTCGCACCCGACGGTGGCGCGCACCATGGTGACATCGTTTTGCCCGAACAGGCGCAGCACGCGCAGCGCCTGCCGGCCGATCGCCTCCATGGAGCGCAGCAGCGGCGTTTTTTTGTCCAGCGCCTCGCCGCCGTAGCTGCAAAACGCCGTGGGGATGCACAGCGTCCCGTCCTTGATGAATGCGTAAGATGTGGGATCCCATGCGGTGTAGCCGCGCGCCTCGAACGTTGCGCGCAGGCCGCCGGACGGGAAGGAGGACGCATCCGGCTCGCCGCGGATCAGTTCCTTGCCGGAGAACTCCATGATCACCTTGCCGTCCCCGGTGGGGGCGATGAAGCTGTCGTGCTTTTCGGCGGTGATGCCGGTCATCGGCTGGAACCAGTGGGTGTAATGCGTCGCCCCGTTCTCGATCGCCCAATTCTTCATCGCGGTCGCGACGGCGTCCGCCACGGTGGGATCTAGGCGGCGGCCGCCCTCGATCGTCCGCTTGAGCTTGGTGTAGACCTCCTTGGACAGGGTAGCGCGCATGGTGCGGTCGTCGAACACCATGCTGCCGAACAGCTCGCTCACGTTTTCCATTTTCCTCGCTCCTTTTCTGCTGCGCACGGATGAACGAAAAAAGGACAAGGACGCCGCGTCTGCGGGCGTCCTTGTCCTGATGCGGGCATTATAGCACCGTGCGCGCCGATCGTCAAGCCCCAAATTTCGAATTTTTATTTTTTCACCGGATGAAAGCGCGGCCGCCCCGCCGCGCACGCATGATCTGCCGCCCCGCCGCCCATACTGTTAGAAAACGGGCGAAGGGAAGGATCGAGTTGTTCAACAAGGTCGAGATCTGCGGGGTGGACACCTCGACGCTGCGGGTGCTGACGGAAGCGGAAAAAACGGCGCTGCTGCAGCGGGTGCGGCAGGGCGACCGGCAGGCGCGGGAGCAGCTGGTCAGCGGCAATCTGCGGCTGGTGCTCAGCGTGATCCAGCGTTTCACCGGGCGGGGCGAAAATCTGGACGATCTGTTCCAAGTGGGCTGCATCGGGCTGATCAAGGCGATCGACAATTTCGATCTGTCGCTGGGCGTGCGGTTCTCGACCTATGCCGTGCCCATGATCATCGGCGAGATCCGCCGTTATCTGCGCGACAACAACGCCATCCGGATCAGCCGCTCCGTCCGGGACGTCGCGTACAAGGCGATGCAGGCGAAGGAGCAGCTGTCCGCCCGGCTGCACCGCGAGCCGACCGTCGAGCAGATCGCCGCGGCGATAGCGCTGCCGCGCGAGGAGGTGGTGATCGCGCTGGAGGCGATCGTGGATCCGGTATCGCTGTATGAGCCGGTGTACAACGACGGCGGCGACACGATCTATGTCATGGATCAGATCGGCGACCGCAACGACGACCGCGACTGGCTGGACGAGATCGCGCTGAAGGAGGCGATCGGCGCGCTCAGCGACCGGGAAAAGAAGATACTGGAGCTGCGGTTCTTCCGCGGGCTGACGCAGGTGGAGGTATCGGCGGAGATCGGGATATCGCAGGCACAGGTCAGCCGGCTGGAAAAAGGCGCGCTGGGCAAGATCAAGCGGGAACTGTAGATCCCGCTTTTTTGCTTGAAATGCGGGCAGAAAAGTGGTATGATCAAAGCAATACCGAACGAAGGAGGCCATGATATCATGCCATTTTCCGCTTATCTGGACGGCAAGCGCGCCGCCTGCCGGGCGCTGGTCGATGCGCTGTCCGACGCGTATCCTTACGTCAGCGTGCTGGGCACGGACGTACAGGAGACGAACTATCTCGTCGACCGCCGCTCCTCTTCCGCGCGCGACGGCGAGGGCGAATGCGGCTTCGTCGTGCGGCTGCACGACGGCGGCGCGTTCTACGAGTACGCCTTCGACGCGCCGGACGACCCCGCCGCATTAGCAGCAAGGATCAAAGCATCCGCCAAGACCGACCCGTCACTGGCCGCGCGGGCGATCCGCTGCCCCGTGCCGGAGGATCCGCCGCACCGCGAGGACTTCGCGCGGGAGAGCGACTTTGCCGCATACGACGACGCGGCGGTGCTCGCCTTCTGCACGGATCTGCGCGATAAGCTGCTGCAGAAAGACGAGCGCTTCGTCAACCCGATGGCGCTGGTGCGCCCCTACAC
>JBNMIL010000141.1:0-4647 GCA_050873265.1 Angelakisella sp.
AGAAAAATAATATCCGTATCCAGCGCAGCCAAGCGATGCGGGTTTTTAGGGCAGCAGCCCTAAAACGCTTTTGGGTACTTTTGGCGGGTCAAAAGTACCACCCCGCCGGTAGGCGGAGATACAGACCAAGCCCTGATTAAAACTTTGCGACGCCGTCAGGCGAGAAGAAACTAAATCATAGTTTTCTCACAAAAAAAGCAGCCCCCGCGCGGGAGCCGCTTTTTGTAAGTAATTTGCTTTACCTCTGTCCCTTGTCGTAGGGGATCCCCTCCGCCTTGGGGGCACGGGAGCTCTTGGAGGTAAACGCCAGCACCAGCAGGGTGATGACATACGGCAGCAGGCGGTAGAAGTTGGCGTTAAGCCCCAGCTCCGCCAGCGCAAAGACGCCGTCGCCGTTGATATCCAGCGTGGAGTAGCACGCCGCTATACATTTGAACAAGCCGAACAGCAAAGCGCCGCCCGCTACATTCAGCGGCTTCCAGTTACCAAAGATCATAACCGCCAGCGCCAAAAAGCCGAAGCCCGCTACATCGCCGTTGGCGGAGCAGTTGGCGGTCGTTACCGCATACACAAAGCCGCCCATACCTGCCAGCGCACCGGAAATGGTGGTGCCGGCATAGCGCATCTTGGTCACATTGATGCCCAGCGAATCCGCCGCCTGAGGATTTTCACCGCAGGCACGCAGCCGCAGACCGAATTTGGTTTTGTACATAATGATCGCCAGCAGAATGAAAACGATCACGCACACATAGTTGCTCAGGTAAACCTTGTTCAGGAAGGTCTCCTGGAAGAAGTTCAGCTCCGCGGTTCTGTCAAAGCCCAGCATGGTCTTTTTTATCATGAACCAGGAGGCGGAGTCGCCCTTGAGCAGCAGCAGCTGGTTCTGCTTCGCGATGAGGCGGACGAGGAACAGCACCAGCGCGGGCGCCAGCATGTTCAGCGCCGTACCGCCGATGGTCTGGTCGGCGCGTAGGTTGATCGCCGCGAATGCCAATAATAGCGAGAACACCGCGCCCATCAGCGCCGCGACCAGCATCGCCAGCAGCAGATATCCCTGCAGGGCGACCCAGTTATCCGCCGCCTTCGCCGCGTCAAACCAGCCCTGCGCCTGCATCATTCGTACAAACAATACGCCGATAAAGGCGCCGAAGATCATAATACCTTCCAGTGCCAGGTTGATGATACCGCTGCGCTCGGCATAAATACCGGCAAGCGCCACGACCATCAGCGGGATCGCGTAAACCAGGGTCTGTCTAATCAGGAATGACATTACGCTTCCGCCTCCTTTCCGGTCACTGCGTCATCGGTCGGGGTTTCTTCCTCCGATGGCTCTGTCGGTTCCGTTTCCGGCGGCGTGTCGGGCAGCAGCCCTGCGCCCTCCGGCTGTTTCTTTTTCCACGGCAGCACCGGCTTGCCCTCTTTTCTGCGGCGGCTGATCCACATCTTGATGACCAGCGAGAACGCCGACAGATACACAATGACCGCGATGATCACATCGGTGATGTACTCGTTATAGGCGGTCAGGTTGGTCAGCTGCAATCCCGCGATGGAAAGCAGCGACATAAAGATACCGCTGAAGATCACGCCGATGGGGTTATTGACCGCCAGCAGCGCCACGGCGATGCCGTCAAAGCCCTCGCTGGGCAGCGACTGATAGGTGGTCCAGAAAAACTCGGTATTGCCGGAAAGGTAGTACAGGGCACCCGCCGCGCCCGCCATGGCACCGGCGATCGCCATGGAGCAGACGATATTGCGCTTATCACGGATACCGGCATAACGCGCCGCGTGGCGGTTGGCGCCGCACGCCTTCAGCTCGTAGCCAAAGGTGGTCTTTTCCAGCAGAATGTAAACCAGAATCGCCATCACGATGGCAATGATGATGCCGCCGTTGACCTGGCTGCCGGGGAAGATCTTATCCAGCCCCATCTTGGCGGTGGCAACGCCGTTGTAGGTCGTCTTGTAGACATAGCCGGTCTTGTTGCCCTCTACCATGTTTTTCAGGTTGCTGATATCAAAGACCCATGTCACCAGGCTCGCCGCGATCCAGTTGGTCATAATGCAGGCGATGACCTCGTTGATGTTCAGGGTCGCCTTCAGCAGTCCGGGAATGGAGCCCCACAAAGCGCCCGCCAGAATACCGCCAAGGAAGGCGATGATCCAGATGAGCCACGCGGGGACGGCGCTGCTGGGAATGGAAAGCGCCAAAAACAGCGAAGCCGCGGTACCGGCAAGGTACTGACCCGGCGCGCCGATATTGAAAAGACCCGTCTTAAAGGCGACGGCGACCGAAACACCGGTCAGGATCAGCGGGGTGGCGCGGAACAGCATATTGCCGAAGTTGACCGGATTAAAGCCGAAGGTCAGCGCGCCCGCCGCGTTGCGTCCGGTGCTGAATACGCCGAACAGCACCAGGCGGATCCCGTCCCACGCGCCCTTCAGCGAGATCATCGGGTTAAACAGACCGACGATCAGCACTACCACGCCGCCGGTCAGCAAACCGATGAGAATGGAGATCAGGGAAGCGCGCAGCGAATAGGAGGGCGCCTTCTTCAGCAGCGGAGATTTGGGATTCTTACTCATCGCGGCTCGCCTCCTTTCTTTCCTGGCGCTTGGCGCCCGCCATATACAGACCCAGCTCCTGCACGGTGGTCTTGGCGGGGTCAAGCTCACCCACGATCTCTCCCTCGTACATCACCAGGATACGGTCGGAAAGGCTCATGACCTCGTCCAGCTCCAGCGAGACCAGCAGCACCGCTTTGCCGCGGTCGCGCTCCGCCACCAGCTGCTTGTGGATATACTCAATGGCGCCGACGTCCAGACCGCGGGTGGGCTGCACCGCCACAATCAGCGCTTTATCACGGTCCAGCTCACGGGCGACGATCGCCTTCTGCTGGTTGCCGCCGCTCATGCTGCGGGCAATGGTGATGGGGCCCTGACCGCTGCGCACGTCAAACTGCTCTATCAGCTCCTCGGCGTACTCGCGCACCGCGTCCGCCTTTATAAAGCCGTGGTTCTGGAATTTGGTCTCATAGTAGCGCTGCAGCACCATGTTCTGCTCCAGCGTAAAGTCCAGCACCAGACCGTGCTTGTGCCGGTCCTCGGGGATATGGGACATCTCCTTGCCGCGGTCTTTTATCTTGGCGTGGGTAATGTCCTCGCCGCACAGCTTTACGGTGCCGCCGCTCGGCTTTTCCAGACCGGTCAAGCCATACACCAGCTCGGTCTGTCCGTTGCCGTCAATGCCGGCGATGCACAGGATCTCGCCGCTGCGGACGGTAAAGGTCACATCGTGTACCGCGTCCTTTTTATGCAGCTTGCTGGGCACGGTAAAGTGCTCCACCTCCAGCACCGCCCCGCCGGGCTTCGCCGGGGATTTCTGCACCTCCAGCTGTACCGGACGACCGACCATCATGTTGCTCAGCTCCTGCTTGTTGGTCTTGGCGGTCTCTATGGTGCCTACATATTTGCCCTTGCGCAGTACGGTGCAGCGGTCTGCCACCGCCATGATCTCATTGAGCTTGTGGCTGATGAACAGGATACTCTTGCCCTCTTTTGCCAGATTGCGCATGATCTCCATCAGCTCGTCGATCTCCTGCGGGGTCAGCACAGCGGTCGGCTCGTCGAAGATAAGGATCTCGTTGTCGCGGTACAGCATCTTCAGGATCTCCACACGCTGCTGCATACCAACGGTGATATCCTCCACCTTGGCGTCCATATCAATGGCAAGCCCGTATTTTTCCGAAAGCTCTTTTACCTTGCGTCTTGCCTCTTTTTTCTGCAAAAAGCCGAACCTGGTGTCCTCCGCGCCCAGAATGATGTTATCCAGCACGGTAAAAACATCAATGAGCTTAAAGTGCTGGTGCACCATACCGATGCCCAGCGCCGTGGCGTCATTCGGGTCATTGATCTTGACCGGCTTGCCGTTTTTGCGGATCTCTCCCTTTTCCGGCTGATACAGACCAAACAGCACGCTCATCAGCGTACTTTTGCCTGCGCCGTTCTCGCCCAGCAGCGCATGGATCTCCCCGCGCCGCAGCTGCAGGGTGATATCGTCATTTGCCTTAATGCCGGGGAATTCCTTGGTAATGTGAAGCATTTCAATAATGTAATCATTATTGTGGTTTTGTTCCATGCCCCACCCCCCTTTCTGTTAAATGGTCGGGTCTGTGCCTTATTGGTGCGCATTGCATGATAGGACATTTTAATTATATAGTTCCGCCGGATAAATTGCAAGGCGAACCCCCTGCCCAATGATAGAAAACCCCGTCCCCTTTTTATTCAAATTGCCACCTTTTTCTCCCATTTCATGTCGTTTGTACCGCATTTTCCGCCTGCGGCGGGGCAAAATCAGCGCCCACGCTCTCTCCCTGCGACCCATAGCCTCCCCTGTGTAAGGGGAGGTGGCGAATGAAATGAGCCGGAGGGGTTGCCCACAAAGACTTCCCCTTTGCGCAAACTGTTCAGCAGACAAAAAAGTATTTGCCAGATATCCCCATAGTTCCCCTCCTCTGAGGGGCAAGGAATTGGAGCGCCGCCGGTGGCGGATACAGCGACAATTCCTTGGGGAGCGACAGGAGCAATGCGAGCGAGCAAGCGAAGCAGTGCGACATTGGAGCGACAAGGGCAAGACAGGGGTGGTGGTTCGCC
>JBNMIL010000142.1:0-4637 GCA_050873265.1 Angelakisella sp.
CCCCTGCGCAAACCACGACCCCCGAAAGGAGCCACCCCATGAAAGACATTCACCGCCGCGATACCCGCGAGCTTCACGAGCTTTCCCGCGCGATTTTTGAAAATCCGCAGGTCTTTGTAGACCGCACCGAGAGCGCCTTCCGCGACCGGCTCCGCGGCATGACCGAGCAGGTCGCCGCCAGCGGCAGTCACATCGTGCTGCTGTGCGGTCCCTCCTCCTCCGGCAAGACCACCACCGCCAACCTGCTCGTCTCCGACCTTTCGGCGCTGGGGCGGCGGGCGGTGCGCATTTCGCTGGACGATTTTTACCGCGACCGCGACCTGATGCCCCTGTGGGAGGACGGCACCAAAAATTTCGAGTCCATCGAGGGGCTGGATCTGGACTGCTTTGCCGCCAGCGTCAACACGCTGATGCGGCAGGGGCACGCCGAGTTCCCCATCTTCGATTTTACCGCCGGCAAGCGCTCCCCCGTCACCCGCCCCATGCAATATGACGAGAACACCATTCTCATCTTTGAGGGGATCCATGCCCTGCAGCCGCAGCTGCGGCAGGGGCTTGACAGCAGCAACTTCGGCATTTATATCCACCCCAACACCAGCTATGTGGATCAGGACGGATGCACCCTGCTGGACGCCCGCGACCTGCGGCTGACCCGCCGCATTATCCGCGATAACCTGCACCGCGGCACCCCGCCGCTGGGTACCATGCAGATGTGGAAAGATGTGCTGCGCGGCGAGCTGCTGTACATGAAGCCCAGCAGCGGCACCGCCGATGTTTTTGTCAACACCAGCCACGATTACGAGCCGTTTTTGTATGCCGCTGTTATCACCGGTCTGCTGGAGCAGATCGAGGACGCCGGTGAGAACCGCGAGACGGTGGAGCGTCTGCTGGAAAGCTACCGTCACTTCTTCCCCATCGGCACCGAGCTGATCCCCCAGGGCTCGCTCATTCAGGAGTTCATCGGCAGCAAATAAGATTATTTCCCCGCCCTCCGGCTGCGCCGGAGGGCTTTTTGCAGCCTTGCCGCGGGCAGGAACGCCCCGCAGGGCGCCCGCCCCCCATGGGGCGGGCGATACGGGCGAAGCCCGTTCGGGCGGCGCAGCCGCCCCCTGCGGGGCGTCTCCTCCCTTTTTCGCTCCCCTTTGCAAAATCGCACAATTTGTTTCACGTGAAACATTTGTTCTTCTATGCTTCCAAGAAATAGCAGCCCCGACTTTACCCATCGGAGCTGCTTTTCTTATTTATTCTACTGTCTTATCCGCCGTAGTAGCCGGATTGGTCGCCGCCTTCGGTGGCGTACAGCATATCGTAGGGGATATTCCCGCTCTGTGCCATATCAATGGCGTCCTTGACCGAGAGCACCTGTCCCTGCTTGGCATACGCCTGAATGAGCGCCCAGGCGGTATTCAGATACTGATCGGCGTACTGTACGCCGCATTCGGCGGCGGTCATGCCCACCAGCCCGATGCCGTAGCTGGCACCGTAATTGTGGTAGCTGCACACCTGCGGGATATTGGAATTCTTGTACCAGCCGGTCGCCGTATCGGGGCAGCCGTCGCCCGCCAGCATACCGGTTAGCTTGCAATACTGGTAAGATGTTACATTTGTACTGGTCTCGAACTCCTTGCCGCTGACGCCCTCATGCACCTGGCTCATAATGGCTCTCCAGATCTTGGGGGGCGGGTAGCTGGAATAACGGATCGAATTGGGAATGGGGTTGCCGTTGGCGTAGTACTTGATATTCCCCTGCTCATCGGTCTGGTAGCGGGAATCGTAACCCAGCCAGCACACACCCACATAGTATGGCGTAACGCCCACGAACCACTGGTCAACGCTGTCATCGGTGGTGCCGGTCTTGCCCGCCACGGGGATATTCAAGGCGCCCAGATTAGCCGCCGCGCCGGTACCCTCGCTGCCGGTGACCTCCTGCAGCAGGCGGTTCATCACGGTGGCGGTCTCCGCACTGATCACGCGAACCGGCACGGTATTCTTTTCCAGAATGACATTGCCGTAGGTATCCTCCACGCGGGTGTAGCTGTACGGCTCGGTGCGCACGCCGCCGTTGCCGAACATCTGGTAGGCGCCCGCCAGCTTCACCAGCGTCATGCCCTTGGAAAGGGAGCCCAGCGCCATGGGGCTGTAGCTATCGTCCGCGGCGGTCAGGGTATCCACATTCAGCGAATACTTGAGGAAATCGTAGCTGGTGGTGGTGCCCAGCTGCTGGGTAATCTGCACCGCTACGGTATTGATGGAGCGAATGATCGCCGTCCGTACCGTGACAAAGCCGCGGAAGCTGTTGTACTCATTCTTGGGTACCCACAGCGGCTGGCTGTAGCTTACCTCATCGGGGTTGATGACCACCTGACGGTCCTCGATGACCGTGGAATAGGTGATGAGATCCTTTTCGATGCCCAGCACATAGGAGGTGATGGGCTTGATGGTGGAACCGATCTGACGGGTGGTATCGCTGGCGCGGTTCCAGATGCGGTTGCCGTCCTTGCCGCGGTTGCCGCCCACGATGCCCTTGACGGCGCCGCTGGTATCGGTGATGACAAAGGCGGACTGAGGATATTCCTCATTATTCACAGCGGGGAAGTTATCGGGGCTGGAGTAGTAATCCTCCAGAATATCCTGCACCCGCTCCTCGCAGGTGGTGTAGATGCGGTAGCCGCCGCCGATGAGGTTCTGGTACGCCTCCGCCTCGGTGATGCCCTGCTTTTCCGCCAGATCCTTGCAGACCTCATCGGTCACATAATCCACGAACCATGTCTGGATCACGGCATTGCTGTTGGTGCCGGTCGCCAGCACGATCTCCTGTGCCATGGCGGCGTTGTATTCCTCTTTTGTCAGCTTGCCCTGCTCCAGCAGCAGCCCCAGGATATATTCCTTGCGCTGCTGGTTCTCCTCCCAGTGGGTAAAGGGATCGTAGGCATAGGGGTTCTTGGTGGTGCCGATGATGGTGGCGCACTCCGCCACGGTCAGCTCGCTGACATCTTTATTGAAGAACACATTGGCAGCCGCCTGAATACCGGAGCAGTTCTGCGAAAAGCTGGCAAGGTTCAGGTAGGTCTCGATGATCTGAGCCTTGGTGTAGTATTTTTCCACATTCAGCGCACGGAAGATCTCGCGCAGCTTGCGCGCCCAGCCCGCCGCGCCGTCCACGGCACGGTCATTGGTAATATTGCGCACCACCTGCTGGGTGATGGTGGAGGCGCCGGGGGTCGCACCGCCGTAGAAGCCGGTAAGACCGATCTTCTGCAAAATGGCACTGAGACCCGCCTTGGAGGTGGTGAGGAAGTCCACACCGTTATGCTCCCAGAAGCGCTTGTCCTCGACCGCCACAACAGCGTCCAGCAGCTGCTGCGGCATTTTATCGTAATCCACCCAGATACGGTTGCCCGCATCGGGGTCGTAGGCACGCGCCAGCTCGGTCACACCGTCATCGGCATAGAAGATGGTGGTGTACTTCGCCTTCTGCATGCTCAGATCCAGCATCTGCTGATCGGTATTCAGGGTATCAAAGACCCACACCGTCAGAACGCAGCCCGCCACGCACATCAGGATAATACCGACAAGGCACACTGCGGCAATGGCGCGCAGCACCTTTTTGCCCGCGCCGGGCTTTTTCTCCTTACTATTGTTGTTATCGGCAGCCGTCTGCTCCGCCTTGCGGGACTTCGCGTTTTTGATGGCGCTGTCCGCCTTGCGGTTCATACGGTTCCATTTTTCCTTAAAGCTCAAGCTGCTACCTCCTTCATTTTCGGGGGAGAGGAAGATCTGCACCGCGGGCACCGTAATGCTTTTGGCACATATACGATGTTATTATAGCACATTCTGATTGATATGTGTTACTATTTTTTGAATTTCAGCCCGCTTCTGACTATTCCGCCAAAAAATGCCCATACTACTGCCGAAAAAAACAGGAAAGGAGCCTTTGCCCATGCCCCGTCGGATCGTACTATCCCTCGCGGTCGCCATTGCCGCCCTGCTGCTGGGGCTGGCGCTGGCGTTCTTCTCCGCCCGCGGCGCCGCCCAGCCGGAACCGCAGCCGACCCCCGACCCGCAGGAGACCCTGCAGCCTGCCGAGACCCCCATTGAGCCCGATGAGCCGGAGCCGATGCAAAGCCCCGCCGGTTATGTGCTGCGCAGCCACGAGGGGCGGCTCGCCATCTTCCGGGATGGCAGCGATACACCGGAAATGATCTTTGATGTGTACACCCGACTGCTGCCGCAGGCGGATCGGGAGCGGCTGGAGGCAGGCATCACCGCGCCGGACTATGAGACGCTGACCCGCCTGATAGAGGACTACACCAGCTGAAAGGGGGGCAGATCCCAGCCGATTGAAAGCATTTTGCAACCAACCGGTGCTTCCCGTCACCAAATCGTAACCCAATTTTCAATTAAAAAGGCGGAATTCCGTCCCGAGAAGGCATATAATAGAGACAGAAGAAGGGAAGCACGGTGTCTCCACCACCGCCCTTTGCAAAGACTTCCGGTCCGCAAAAAGACTGACGGATAAAAATTGTTTTGGTTTGGGAAAGGCTCTGCCGCGGCAGGGCTTTTCTTTGTGCTGTTTTTTAGGATTTGCGCGGAAAAGGAGGTGGGCGCCCGCAGGGCGTTTCGGCGAAGCCGAAACC
>JBNMIL010000143.1:0-4420 GCA_050873265.1 Angelakisella sp.
CTCTTGCAGGGCGCCCCCTCTTTGCAAAACGATCCACCGGATCATTTTGCAAATTCAGCCCCCTGCGGAGCGCCCTCCGGAATGCTATGAGGTAAGTTTGTAGAAGCCGCTTGCGTCAAAAATATCTGACGATATTTTTGAGACTGCGCTGAGGGATTTCGCCCATTGCGATGGGCGACCAAGGCGCCGCCTTTGGAAACCGCAAGCCTTTTGAAAAAGGCTTGACCGAAAACTTTTACAAGACGTTACAAAAACAGGCACCCGACAGAGTGCCGAGTGCCTGCTGGGGGTATTCTGTTACTCGTCGCGTTTTTTACGGGTGGCGCGGACGATATTAAGGGCGATGATGCCCGCCACGCACGCCCCGAGGAACATGGGCATGATCATGGCACTGTACTTTTCATCGGCGGTAAGCACCTCTGCCCACTTGCTGTCGATGTACAGCGACAGCTCCGGTCCGACATAGTTATAATACTCGCAGCGAGCCAGCTCCTCCTCGCTGGGATAGGCGGTGGTATCCTCCTTGGTCTCATCGTCCAGCATCTCGTACACCAGCCGGTTGGGGGTGGAGTAGCCGATGGCATCGGTATTCGCCATGCCGACCTCCGGCTCCAGCATAAAGTTGATATACATTTCCGCCAGCTCCCGCTTCTGGCTCTCGACGGGGACGCAGAGGCAATCGGTGAAGATATTGCTGCCCTCCATCGGGATAGAGAAGGCAAGATCGGGGTTATCGGCGATCATGGTGACAGCGTCACCGTTAAAGTAAGGCGCGATGGCTGCCTCCTCGCCGATCATCTTATCGAAGATCTCATCGGCGACATATGCCTGAATGACATTTTTCTGCGCCTTGAGCAGCTCCACCGCCTGATCGACCTGATCGGTGGATTCGGCGTTGATGGGCAGCCCCAGATACATAAAGGTCAAACCGAAGGCGTCCTTGGAGTTGTTGATCATTAGGATATTATCCATGTAGGCTTCGCTCCACAAAGCGCCCCAGCTGGCAACGACGGATTCATCTTCGACCAGCTTGGTATTGTAGATGAGCCCCAGCACACCCCAGGTATAAGGGACGGAATACTCGTTGTTGGGATCGTAGGACTGGTTGAGGTAAAGCTCGTTGATGTTCTTGAGGTTGGGGATATTGGACATATCCAGCTTTTGCAGCATGCCCTCCGCGATCATGCGGGAGATCATGTAGTCCGAGGGGATCACGACATCATAGACCGCGCCGCCGGTTTTCAGCTTGGCGTACATCGATTCATTGGTATCGTAATTGGAATAGATGACCTTGATGCCGGTGACCTCCTCGAATGCCTTGTTGACATCCAGCGAGCCATCGGCGCCGTCGGAGATATATTCGCCCCAGTTGTAGACGCTGATGGAGTAGCCCTTATCCTTGTAGCGACCGTAGTATTCCATATCCAGCGCCGAGGTATCGATGCCGCTTTCCTCCGCCAATGCGGTAACGGGCAGCAGCAGGACGACCATCATAAGCGCCAAAAGGAGAGAACAAATACGCTTTTTCATGCTTCCGGCTCCTCCTTTCGCATCATCTGCTTTTCCTTGCGGGCAGAGTAATAGTTGCTGAGGAGCAGCAGCACCAGCACCACCACAAAGATAATGGCGGTAAGGGCGTTGACCTCCGGGCTGACGCGCTTGCGCACCATGGAGAAGATGGTGACGGGCAGCGTCTGGGAGGAGGCGCTGGAAACAAAGTAGCTGATGACGAAATCATCCAGCGAGTAGGTGAACGCCATGAGGAAGCCGGATACCATACCGGGCATGATCTCCGGAATGACGACCTTGTAGAACGCAAGCTTGGGACTGCACCCGAGATCCTGTGCCGCCTCGAAGGTATAGCGATCCATCTGGCGGAGCTTGGGCAGGACATTGAGAATGACATAAGGGGTGCAGAAGGTGACATGCGCAATGATGAGCGTGACAAAACCAAGCTGCATTTCCGGAAGCTGGAGGAACGAAAGCGCGGTGCCGCCGATCCAGTTATTGAACTTCTGAATGCCGTTGCCGAAGGAAACGAACAGCAGCAGCATGGAAACACCGGTGACGATCTCCGGATTGAGGATAGGCAGGTAGGTAATGTTCATCACCAGGGACTTGAACCACTTGCGGCGCATGGCATAGATGCCGACCGCCGCCATGGTGCCCAGCACCAGCGCGATGACGGACGCCGCCAGCGCGATGATAAGGGTATTGCGCAGCGAGGAAAGGATCAGCTCGTTATGGAACAGCTCCTTATACCAGTGGAACGAAAAGCCTGTCCAGTTGGCACGGGATTTGCTTTCATTGAAGCTGAACACAATGAGCACGATGATGGGCAGATACAGGAAGATAAAGACGAGACGGGTGTAAAGCTTGGCATACCATTTCATATCAGCATACCTCCTCTGTCGTCATTATCCTCAAACTGGTTCATCAGACTCATAACCAGCAGAATGAACACCATGAGCACCAGCGAGATGGCGGAGCCGAGATTGGGATTGTAGGCGTTGCCGAGGAACTGCGTCTCGATGAGGTCGCCGACCATCATATTGGAGCCGCCGCCCAGCATGCGGGAGATGATAAAGGTGGAGACCGACGGCACAAACACCATAGTGATGCCGGTGGTGACGCCGGGCATGGAAAGGGGCAGCACCACGCGGGTAAAGGTATTCCACGGGTTGGCGCCGAGGTCCCCGGCAGCTTCCAGCGTGTAGGGTTCGATCTTGGTCATGATGGAATAGAGCGGAATGACCATAAAGGGCAGGTAATTATACACCATACCCAGTACCACGGCGCCCTGCGTGTAGATCATCTTGAAGGGACCCACGCCGAAGAATTCCAAGATGCTATTGATAACGCCGTTATTCTCCAGCAGGGTCATCCATGCGTAAGTGCGCAGCAGGAAGTTTGTCCACATGGGCAGCATGACCAGCATGACCAGCGTGCGCTGGTTGTTGGCGCTATAGCGGCTCATGATAAAGCCGAGCGGATAGGCGATGACAAGGCAGAGCGCCGTTGCCACCAGAGAGAGCCAGATGGAACGGACAAACACCGCGGTGTAATCCGAGACCTTGGCAACATTGGCAAAGGTAAACTCGCCGTCGCTGGTGGAAAGACCGAATACCGCCACCAGAATGAGCGGTACGACGACGAAGATCACCGACCAGACGATATAGGGAACGGAAGAAAAGCGAAATTTCATGGCTTTATTCCTCCGTGCGCTTCATGATATGAATATCCATAGGCGCGACATCCATGCCGATCAGTGTACCCGGCTCCACATACTGCGTGGTGTGGATCTTCCACTTATACCCCATGGCGTCTACCATGATCTCGTAATGGACGCCCTTGAAGATGATGGTCTCCACAATACCGGAGATCTTGCCCTTATCCGCGGGGACGATCTTGAAATCCTCCGGACGGACAACGACCTGAACCCGCTCCTTGGGTTCAAAGCCCTTATCGACACAGTCGAAATAGTCATTGGCAAATTCCACGAGGAAGTCCTTATGCATGATGCCGTCGATAATGTTGCTTTCGCCGATGAAATCGGCAACGAAGGCATTGCACGGCTCATTGTAGATATCCTGCGGGGTGCCGATCTGCAGAATATTGCCGTCCCGCATGACAACGACGCGGTCGGACATGGTGAGCGCTTCTTCCTGATCGTGGGTAACATAGATGAAGGTGATCTCCAACGCCTGCTGGATACGCTTGAGCTCGATCTGCATCTCCTTGCGGAGCTTGAGATCCAAAGCGCCGAGGGGTTCATCAAGCAGCAGGACCTTGGGACGGTTGACCAGCGCACGGGCGATGGCAACACGCTGTTGCTGACCGCCGGAAAGCTGGTTGATGTGACGCTTATCGTAGCCGGAAAGACCCACCAGCTTGAGCATCTCCTTGACGCTCTGGCGGCGCTCCTTTTCGGGCACCTTGGCGATCTTAAGACCGAACTCGACATTCTCGTACACATTCAGGTGCGGGAACAGGGCATACCGCTGGAACACGGTATTGACCTCGCGCTTGTAGGGGGGCAGATCATTGATGCGGACACCACCAAAAAAAACATCACCCTCCTTGGGCTGGATAAATCCGCCGATGATCCGCAGAGTGGTGGTTTTGCCGCACCCCGACGGTCCAAGAAAGGTAATGAATTCCTTGTCCATGATGTCGAGGTCGATCCCCTTGAGAACCGGCTCGTCATCAAAATCAACCCGAATTCCACGCAGGCTGATCAAAGTATTGTCGTTCATTTCAACATCCTCCTTTTGCGGTAAATCTGCAGGCCCTCACACCTGCCGCAGCCGCTATTGCACCGTCCCCGCAAAAGGTTTTTAGGATACCCCGAAGATTGGGGTTCTTTCAGATGGGCATATACGAGCCGCCTTTTTATTGAATTGAATGGTCAAAATGACAG
>JBNMIL010000144.1:0-4324 GCA_050873265.1 Angelakisella sp.
ACTTCTCCCCCTCGGAGGTCTTTCCCTATGCGCGTTGCTTTTTACACCCTTGGCTGCAAGGTCAATCAATACGAGACCGAGGTGCTTTCGGCGCGGTTTGCCGCCGAGGGCTTTGATGTCGTCCCCGGGCACGCCCCGGGCTGCGATGTCTATGTGGTCGGCAGCTGCACCGTCACTGCCGAGGGCGACCGTAAGACCCGCCAGGCGGTGCGCCGCTTCCGGCGGGAAAACCCCGATGCCATCGTGGTGCTTACCGGCTGCTACCCGCAGGCTTTCCCCGCGGAGGCTGCCGCCGTCACCGAAGCGGATATCGTCACCGGCGCCCGTAACCGCGCCGCCCTGCCGCAGATGGTGCGGGATTTTTCCCTTGACCGTCAGCGCATCGTCAGTATCCCGAAGCACGAAAAAGGCGAGGACTTTGAAGCCTGCTCTGCCGCCGATTTCGGCGTGCGCACCCGCGCCTTCCTTAAAATTCAGGACGGCTGCGATAACTGGTGCAGCTACTGCATCATTCCCGCCGCGCGGGGACCGGTGCGCAGCAAGCCGATGCCGGAGCTTCAGGCGGAGCTGGCGGCACTGGCGCGGAACGGCTACCGTGAGGTCGTCCTCACCGGCATCAACCTTTCCAATTACGGCAGAGAATGGGGTCTGCACCTTTCCGACGCCGTTTTAGCCGCCGCTGCCACCGAGGGGATCGACCGGGTGCGTCTCGGCTCCATCGAACCGGATCTGCTCACCCCGCAGGAGATCTACCGTCTGGCGGAGGGCTGCCGCGGCAAGCTCTGCCCTCAGTTCCATCTTTCGCTGCAAAGCGGCTGTGACGCCACCCTGCGCCGCATGAACCGTCACTACGATACCGCGGGATACCGCGCCGTTGCCGAGGCGGTGCGGCAGGCATTCCCCGGCGCCGCCCTTACCACGGATATGATGGTCGGCTTTGCCGGCGAGGCCGAGGAGGATCACCGGCAGTCCCTTGCCTTCGCGCGGGAGATCGGCTTTGCCAAGATCCACGCCTTTGCCTACAGCCAGCGCGCGGGCACCCGTGCCGCCCAGATGCCGGATCAGGTGCCGCAGGCGGAGAAAAAGCGCCGCTGCGCCGAGCTGATCGCGGTCGCCGCCGAGCTGCGGAAAACCGCCCTTACCGCCATGCTGGGGCAGACTCAGCCGGTGCTGTTTGAAAGCCGCGGGCAGCAGGGCTGCACCGGCTACACCCCCAACTATACCCCCGTCACCGTCTTTGACCCCGCCATTCACGCCGGCGAGATCCGTCCGGTGCTGCTTACCGCCATCGCCCCCGACGGCGACGGCTGCGAGGGGATTTTAGTTTGATAAAGGTCGTGATGATGTGAAAGACTTTTTTAATTCCATTGACCCCACACAACTTTGGGTCAGCATCGCTCTTTTCGTTGGAATAGCCCTGATTGTTTTATGTCTTTGCATAGAAAGCAAACGCCGCAAAGAACGGGAAGCCCGCTATCGTTGCTTTATTGAGCATAATAGTCCCCGTTATTTGGCATTGCTTGAACTCAATAAAAAGTTTGATTTTTCTCTTCCCTTTGCAAATTCCTACACCTACTATATTCGCGCCAAATCAAAAGCACAGTTTGACCACTACAACTTTGACCGGTTTGTAGAAGAAAAAATTGAAGCAAACATTAACACCTGTTTAGAATACATACAAGCACTTATAATTTACCGAGACAAATACGACGAATATAAAACCGCCCTGTCGGCACTTCCTTCTCCCGTTTCCGTGAAAGATGTTGCTGAGAGTGACATTCCTTACGAATTCTATAAAGCCACCGAAGCCGATTTGGTCGCTGCCGCAACCCAGCCCTTTGTTGAGCATCATTTGGTCTGTCAGTGCAATTATATCAGCCCAAAGGGCAGAACCTCTCTCCAGCGTCAGCAAACATATTCTCTTAACGATATTGTCAATCACTATGATATTGTTTTACGCCGACAGGCAGAGAAGAACACCAAGGAAGGACAGCGAAAAGCCATGACTAACTCCATGCGTTATGATGTCATGAAGCGTGATAATTTCCGCTGTGTTCTCTGCGGTCGTTCCAGCGCCGACGGTGCTGTTCTTCATGTTGACCACATTGTTCCTGTAGCCAAGGGCGGAAAGTCGGTTCCCGAGAACCTCCGCACCCTTTGCCAAGAATGTAATTCCGGCAAGCGTGATAAATACGATCCCGATGGGATCAACTGACCCATGAAAGGAGCCCCCATGACCCTCCTCTACCTCATCACCGCTATTTTCACCATGCTGTCGCTGATCTTCAGCGTCCGGCGGGTGCCCCGTTTCGTCACCGTGCTGCAATCGGTCGCCTTCGCCTGTGCCGTCGCCCTGTTCCTCTACTATCTCGCAAAATAAAGGAGTTCCCCATGCTGCTGCGTCCCGCCTGTCCCGCCGATCTTGATACCATCGAAAGCCACTACACCGCGCTGCTCACCCACGAAGCCGCCACCGGTCACAGCACCACCAACTGGTCGCTGGGGGTCTACCCCACCCGCCGCACCGCCGCCGATGCCCTTGCTGCCGGCACGCTGTGGGTACTGGAGCGGGAGGGAACGGTCGTCGCCAGCCTCATTCTCAATCACCATCAAGATGATTTTTACGCCGATATTCACTGGCAGTACCCCGCCCCGCCGGAGCAGGTGCTGGTCGTCCATACCCTCTGTATCCCGCCTGCCCTTGCCGGTCAAGGCTTGGGAAAAGCCTGCGTTTCCCTCATCAAGCGGCAGGCTGCCGCTTTGGGCTGCACGGTGATCCGGCTGGATACCTGGGCTGGCAATCTGCCCGCCGCCACCCTGTACCAAAAGTGCGGTTTTTCGCTCTGCGGGCGCGCCGAGGTGCTTTTTCAGGGCAAAATACCGGAGGAGCTTGTTTTCCTCGAATACAAAATATAATCCGGAGATAAAACTAAAATGCCTGTTCTTATCGATAGCGTTACCCCCCATACCCCGGCGGCAAAAGCCGGTATCCGTGCCGGCGACCGCCTTATGACCATCAATGGCAATGTGATCCGCGATGTGCTGGACTACCGCTTTTACATGATCGATACCGCCCTCACCGTCGAGGTGGAGCGGGAGGGAAAGCCCCACTTTTTCCACATCAAAAAGGCGGAATATGACGAGCTGGGGCTGGAATTTACCGATTACCTCATGGATCGGCAGCACCACTGCGCCAATAAATGCGTGTTCTGCTTTGTCGATCAGCTTCCCAAGGGCATGCGGGAAACGCTCTACTTCAAGGACGACGACAGCCGCATGAGCTTTCTGTTCGGCAGCTATGTCACCCTTACCAATATGAGTGATGAGGACATTGCCCGCATCATCAAAATGCACATCAGCCCCATCAATATTTCCGTTCACGCCACCGATCCCGCACTGCGGGTCGAGCTGATGAAAAACCCCCGCAGCGGCGAGGTATTAAAATACATCGGGCAGCTGGCGGCGCACCATATCCGCATCAATGCCCAGATCGTCATTTGCCCCGGGCTGAACGACGGCGCGCAGCTGCACCGCAGCCTGTGGGATCTGGGGAAATACGCCCCCGAGGTGCAAAGCATCGCGCTGGTGCCGGTGGGGCTTACCGGTCATCGGGAGGGGCTGTACCCCCTGCGCATGATGAAGCCGGAGGAAGCCGCCGACTGTATCCGCATCGCCGATGAATTCGGGGAGGAGATGCTGCGGCGTCACGGCAGCCGTATCGCGTTCTGTGCCGATGAGCTGTACCTTATCGCGGGGCTGCCCCTGCCGGATTACAGCTACTACGAGGACTTTGACCAGCTGGGCAACGGGGTGGGCACCACCGCCCTCCTGCGCGACGAATTCGCCTCCGCCCTTGCCATGGAGGACGGCGACGAGGAGGAAAGCCACTTTGCCCTTGCCACCGGCGAAGCCGCCGCGCCCCTTTTGCGGGAGCTTCTGGAGACTGCCAAGGAGAAGTTCCCCCACCGGCAGCTTACCGTTTACGGCGTGCCGAATATCACCTTCGGCGGCGGGGTCAATGTCACGGGGCTGGTCTGCGGTCGGGATATCATCGAATACCTCCGCGATAAGCCGCTTTACGAAGGTCTCATCATACCGGAGATCATGCTGCGGGACGAAAAGGATAAGTTCCTGGATGACCGCACCCCCTATGATGTCGCCGAAGCGCTGCAAACCACCGTTTTTGTTGCCGGTATGGACGGCGCCGACCTGCTGGACGCCCTTTTGGGCCTGACGCCGCCGCTGCCCTGATTTTTTCAACCGGACTTTCCGCAAAGGGCGGGATCGGGGCGCAGCCCCTTTCGGCGAAGCCGAAAGCCGCGCG
>JBNMIL010000145.1:0-4281 GCA_050873265.1 Angelakisella sp.
AACCATGATAGATTGTGTTGTACCTTGGCAACTTGCAGCAATTTATTACGCTGGGATATTCAGCGTAGCTACGCTGGACTATCTGCCTTTTACCTTCCTCGCTTTGCTTTCTATTCCAGTAGCAGTCATCAATGCTATCTTTGGAATAGGTATATTCCACACAAAGGATCCGGTAAAGTACAATCCATTTTGGCGGCGGTCTAAACATCTGGAAAACGCTATGCCCACACTTGAATAAGGAGCAATCATTATGAAAATCGGTTCATTCACGAAGACAGACATTGAAAGGGCTATTGAACCCCTTCCTAGAGAACGCTATGCATTTCTTCCAACGCCATTTCATAAGCTTGAAAATATTTCCAAAGATTATGGTGTGAACATATTTTTCAAGAGAGAGGATATGTCTGGTCCAAGCAACTTTGGGGGCAACAAGGTTCGCAAATTGGAATTTCTGATGGGAGATGCGCGGCAACAAGGATATGATACCATGATAACTGTTGGAGCATTTCAATCTAATTCTGCAACGGCATTCATTCAGTTCTGTAATAAATGTAATATTCATCCTGTAGTATTTCTTCTGGATAATCATAATTGTGGTGAGCCACAAAAGGTTTCTGATTATGAAGGAAACCTTCGCCTTATGAAATTGCTGGGCGCTGAAATGCACTATGTGCCTCAAGGTAATCCAAATGAAGGACTTTACGACGAAGTTTATCGGCAAGTCGATAAATACAAGAAAGAGCTTGAGAAAAAGGGTCATAAAGTTGCTATGCTCCCCAGCGGATGTGCTGCTGATGGTGCTATGATCTCATATACTCTTGCTTTTGCAGAGATTATGGAGCAGAGCAAAGGACTGGGCATAAAACTCGATTATGTTTATAATACACAGGGAACCGGTGGCTCGCTCCCCGGGCTAATTGCAGGAAAATACCTTATGGGCGCCGATGTGGAACTTCGTCAAATTATGATAAATCCCTTTGCGGACGATTATCTTTGTGGGACGGACGAAACGATTCGTCGTGTTCATTGCGCCTTGGATTCTATCGGTATCCATGATTATCCGACAGATGAATGGATAAAAAAACAAATCAATCCAGAGGAGCGCTTCTTCGTCGAATATGGTTATCCAACGGAACAGGGAAACAAAGCTATCCTTGAGCTGGCAAAACGCGAAGGTATTTTTACAGATACAGTTTATTCTGGAAAAGGAATTGCCGGTCTGTTCGAGCACATTAAAGAGGGGCTCGTTCCACAAGGAAGTAATGTGTGCTTTATCCATTCCGGAGGAACAGGTGCGCTATTTGCTGGCGAAGAAGTCATTGGTGATTTGTTGTAAGGTTAGTTATATCATAGAGAGCCGTGATCCAATTTCGGGGTCACGGCTCTTTTGGTATTTGTCACTGATGATATTACAGCTGCTCCTTATAGGCGGTGCCCCATGCCTCCATCGCGTTCATGATGGGGCGCATGGATTCACCCAGCTCCGAGAGGGCATATTCCACCCTTGGGGGGACTTCCGGATAGACGGTGCGGGTGATGATACCGTCGGCTTCCATCGAGCGCAGGCTATCAGTAAGCACCTTTTGACTGATTCCGTCCAGATCCTTTTTCAGCTCGTTGAACCGCCACGGACGGCTGAGCAGGTTCCGCATGATAAGCAGCTTCCACTTACTGCCGATAAGCGCCACGGTAGTAGCGACCGGACAGACGGGCATTTCTTCTTTGGTCAGCATGGTGATCCTCCTTTATATATAAAAACGAGTGTTACATCATTATTATAATGCAATATCAGTCTGCCTGCAAGGGGAGGTTACTTTTTGGTGACTAAGTAATAGATTTGTGCGTACTTTTTTTCTTTTCTGCCATCGGCTACAATAAAATTGCGGACAGGAAATATGTTCGACAGAAATCACGGAGGTAAATAAAATGGCTCTTTCCAATCTCTATGCATGGAGCAATAAGGAAGAAAAGGCGACCGCTGCCGCATGTGGTACAGCCTGCGGTGCAGAAGACAAGTCCACGGAGAAGCCTGCTGCCTGCGGTACGGCGTGTGGTGCAGGGGATAAACCCGCCGAGCAGCCTGCGGCTTGTGGGACAGCGTGCGGCGCGGGCGACAAACCTGCCGAAACGCCCACTGCCTGTGGTACAGCCTGTGGCGCCGGTGACAGGTGATAACAACCGGCGTACGCCCCAAAATCCCAATTTGGGGCGTATTCCCGAGAAAGCGACGGAAATGCGCTTTTTCGGAAATGCGTCCCGCAAAATAAGACGGAGGTTCCCCATGAAACAGTATTTTTCTTTCCAGTGGCATATCACAGATGAATGTGACCAGCGGTGCAAGCATTGCTACATCTTCTCCGAAAATTACCATAAAAAGCTGGACAGCATGAGCTGGCAGCAGATGCAGGAGACCTTTTATAACTGTCTGGATTTCTGTAAGGTCTATGACCGTCTGCCGTATTTCTACATCACCGGCGGAGATCCTATCCTGCATCCAGATTTCTGGCGGCTGCTGGAGCTGATGAAACAGCACGGAATACCGTTTACCATTCTTGGAAATCCGTTTCATCTGACAGATGAGGTATGCCGCAGATTGCGGGAATATGGCTGCGAAAAATATCAGCTTTCCATTGACGGTATGCGGGAGACCCACGACTGGTTCCGTAAGCCAGGCAGCTTTGATATGACCTTAGAAAAGGTGGGCACCATTAACCGTGCTGGAATTCGCTCTGTGGTAATGACTACCGTTTCCGGCACTAATATTGATGAAGTGCCGGAGATCATTGACGCAGTTGTGGCAGCTGGTGTAAATGTGTATGCCTTTGCACGATATTGCCCTACCAGCGAAGAAAAAGATGTGGGGATAGATCCGCTGCGTTACCGCAAGCTGCTTGCCGATTGCGATAGGAAGTTCAAGGAATATGAGGCAGCCGGCTGCCAGACCTACTTCAATAAAAAAGATCACCTGTGGACCCTGTATGAGTACGAGACCGGCGCTTTTAGAATACCGGAGGTTGTGCAGGATGGTATGATCTATGGCGGCTGTAACTGTGGCAACTGTCATTTGACCATTTTACCAACCGGTGATGTATATGCCTGCCGCCGCGTACAGAACAGCAAGGTCGGCAATGTATTCAGCGACCGTCTGGCAGATGTGTGGGTGTGCCGCATGGAGGAGTATCGGGATTACACAAAGTTTGAAAAATGCAGTAAGTGTGAGCTGTTGGCGTTTTGTCGGGGGTGTCCCGCCGTGGCAAGCGGCAGGGAAGGGAACTTCTATGCCGCTGACCCCCAGTGCTGGAAAGATGTGAGCGCCTGAATCTCATAGCCTACAAAGATACGGAGGTTCTTGCTATGAATGAAGTGATGAATACGATTCTGCATCGTCGTTCCATTCGTCGGTTCGCTGCAAAGCAAATTGAGGAATCTGCTTTGCGGCAGATTTTACAGGCAGGCTTGTATGCCCCCAGCGCTGGCGGACGGCAAGGCGTGATCTTTGCTGTATGTCAGGATAGGGAGATCAATGAACGGCTGGGCAAGATCAAACGGGCAAATTCCAATCCACATATGGCAAATGGAGATAACTATGTTTCCCGTGAACAGCCAAGCATAGCAGATGATCCAAAGCTGATCAACGCCTTTTACGACGCGCCTACGGTTATCACACTGTTTGCACCGAAAAGTTTTCTTTTTTCGACGGAAGACTGTGCGGCTGCGGCGGAAAACATGATGCTGGCAGCGGATTCTATGGGCATTGGTTCCTGCTATATTGGGCAGGGTTGGACAGCCTTTGCCGATCCCTACGGACAGGAGAAACTGAGGGAATGGAATATTCCGACCGATTACTACGCGGTGATGCAGCTCCTTTTGGGTTACCCGCGGGAGGGAGATAAGCACCCTGTGCCAAAGCCGCGGAGAACCGGCAGGATCATATGGATAGGAGGGAGAGAATAAAAATGAACGCGGAAATTTGTCTGCAAAAGCTGAAACGCTGTGGTGTATTATCCTTTGCGACGGTGGATAAGAGCGGTGCGCCGCAGATCCGCTGTATCAGTGCCATTCACTATGATACCGACCGGCTGTACTTCTTTACGGCGCGGGGAAAAGCGTTCTGCGATGAGCTGCTTGCCGATGGTCGAGTGCAGATCCTTGCCTATACCCGTTTTAAGGAGATGATACGGCTTTCCGGCAGAGCGATTATGGCAGCGGAGACAGAACAGGCGGAAAAAATTGATACAATATTCCGCGAGCAGCCGTACCTTGCAAATGTCTATCCCGATA